>CAYSXR010000004.1:0-78506 GCA_964435035.1 uncultured Gammaproteobacteria bacterium | reverse complement strand
CATTGACGACGAAGGCGTCGGTAAGGGAGTTGGTAGGGAGAGTGATCGATCCAGTTGCATTAAAATTAGTAGTAGTAACACTGACTCCAAGTGCGTTAGTAAAAGTAAGACCAGTCAGTGAAGTATTACCAAATACCTGAAGTGTTCCAGACGCACTTACATTACCCGCACTGTTTACAAAAAATAAACCACTCAAATTTGAAGTAGAAGTGGCAATAAATAATCCAGTTGCAGATAACTGAGACAAATTTGCCCCATCAGTCACCGTGACCGGTGTCGTGAATTCACTACTTGTCGCAGAGCCACTACTTGTGTCTACTCCACACACAAATTTTCCAGTTATTGCATCATACAACAAACTTTGTGATTCTAGACTGCAGTCTAGAAGACCAGTTTGAAAAAAACCACCTGTAATTGTCGAAGTGCGCATCGTAGTTGTTGCGTCGATCACCAATGCACGTGCACTGATTGCACCAACCAGAGTAAGATCTCCACTCGCAGTAAGAATATTTGAATTATTAAAAAAACGAATATCTCCTGTTCCACCGCCACCCTGAAACACCAGAGCATTGGTACCAGTAGCATTAACCTGAGGGTTCACTCCGCCCAAAATAAGATTACCAGAAGTCAAAACCGGAATCTGAGTACTGCTTGCAGATTGGTACGCACCAAATCCTCTAAGCGTGTTTGCATTGATGGCATAGCCAGAAGAAAAAATTCTCTGACGTGGACTCAAATTTTCAAATGAAGTAACACTTGCACAAGATCCGGCAACTGAAGCAGCAACTTCGACATTCAAGTATATTTCATCACTGTCTTCAAAATTATAATCAAGCAAATCACCACCGACAGAAGTATCGCCAATACCCACGTTAAATACTCCCGACTTTACGCTTACCGTCATTTTGGATGGTGTCCCAGCTGGCCAAATTTTTGTTCCAGATCCCACAACTGAATTATCATAAATCGAAAATCTAAAACAATAGTTTGTCCCAGCACCACCAAGCAAACTTCCACCGGAATTAAGCAGGCGTCCTTGATGACTGAGAATTCGTGGAGCAGCAGCTTCTGCAACTAACGGGGTATAAAAAAATCCCAGAACAAAAACAATGCTGGTAAGCCAAAAAAATACTTTCTGACATTTCGTTTGTTTCAAATACGACAAGCTCATTTGAATCTTCACGTGTTGTATAAAAATTGTCCTTTAAATTATACCACAGATAGCCACTAAAAATAAGCTAAAATAAGCTAATTTATCCACAAGTTTAATTATTCATAAAACCGTCCGTTATCTATCAAAAAAACCCTTGAATTCGGGTTTATTTGATAGGCATTGTGAGTTGAGTAAAATTATGTTTTTTCTGACTTACCAGGTTTATGTTTCCGATAAAGTTCACGCAATTCATCACGAAGTAGTGCGGCTACTTCAAATTCCAAATTTTGTGCAGCACTCTTCATCTGAGCCTGTTTATCCTTGATAATCACCTGAATTGGTCGCCCATCTCCTTTCAAGTCAAGTTCCAAAATACCCTTAATTGAGGCTTTTTTACGACCTTTTTGAGGTTTTGAACCACTTTCTGAAGTCGAGGAAATACCAAATTCTTCAAGAATATTTCTAATTGCTTTTTGAATCGTTTTTGGAGTAATACCATGAGCTTTATTATATGCAAGCTGAATATTCCGACGACGATCAGTTTCTTCCATTGCTCGATCAATAGAATCAGTCACTGTGTCAGCATATAACACCACCAGTCCATTTGCATTTCTAGCCGCACGACCAATGGTTTGAATAAGACTGGTGTCATTACGCAAAAATCCTTCTTTATCAGCATCAAGAATACCTACCAGTGAAACTTCAGGTATATCAAGCCCTTCACGAAGCAAATTAACTCCCACAATTACATCAACTGTTCCCCTACGCAATTCAGTAATAATTTCAATGCGCTCAATCGTTAGAATGTCACTATGAAGATAACTTACTTTAATCCCCTTCTCTTTCAAATGTTCCGTAAGATCTTCTGCCATTTTCTTAGTAAGTGTTGTAACAAGCGCTCGTTCACCCTTAGAAATCCGATCTTGAATCCGAATAATAATATCTTCAACTTGTGAAATATTTTTTCCCGGTTTTTCAGTTACCGGTCGAATCAATACTTCAGGGTCAACAAGTCCTGTTGGACGAACAATTTGTTCAATAACCTGTTGACTTTCATTAATTTCATATTCTGCCGGTGTTGCTGACACAAAAATCATTTGCTGTACACGCTCCAAAAATTCAGGAAATTGTAGTGGACGATTGTCTCGCGCGGAAGGCAAACGGAACCCATGTTCAACTAGAGTATCTTTTCTCGAGCGATCACCATGATACATGCCACGAAGCTGCGGAATCGTCGCATGTGATTCATCAATCACGGTCAAAAAATTCCTTCCTGCATGACTAAAATAATCAAGCAAAGTGAACGATGGTTCGCCTTCTTTTCTATATTCAAAATGTCTGGAATAATTCTCAATTCCCGAACAATATCCAAGATTTTTTATCATCTCAAGATCATATGCAACTCGACGTTTCAATCGTTCATATTCAAGTAATTTTCCATGCTTTTTAAAATGCTCAAGTTGTGATTTCAACTCTTCCTTGATCAGACCGAACGCTCGTTCCCGAGCAGCTTCACCAACTACATAATGTTTTGCAGGAAAAAACCAGGCATCTTCAATATCTCTTACTACTTTTCGAGTCACCGGATCCACCACTTCAATATGATCAATTTGTGTACTAATTTCAAATCGATAAATTTTCTCTTCGTTCACCGGCATAATTTCAAAAACCTGTCCACGCATACGAAAACTTCCGCGCATCAAGTCAGCAGTCGTACGCTGAAATTGCATTTCAATAAGTTGCTCCATCATTTGATGACGGTCCATCGACTGTCCTTTTTCCAAATGCAATACAATTTTTTCATATTCAGTTGGCGATCCAAGTCCATAAATTGCGGAAACTGAAGCAACAATAATTACATCTTCACGAGTAAGTAGTGCCTGAGTACATGCATGCCGCAGACGATCGATTTCTTGATTAATTTGAGCTTCTTTTTCAATATAAGTATCGCTCGTTGGCATATACGCCTCAGGCTGATAATAATCATAATACGATACAAAATATTCAACCGCATTATCAGGAAAAAATTCTCGAAATTCATTACACAATTGTGCTGCAAGCGTCTTATTATGTGCAATCACGAGTGTTGGCTGTTGCACACGCTCAATTACATTTGCAATCGTAAATGTTTTACCCGATCCGGTAACCCCAAGAAGCGTTTGCCGGTCAAACTTTTTTTCTATACCAGCCACCAAACCATCAATTGCACGAGGCTGGTCTCCATCTGGTTTATAATCTGATTTTATTTTAAATTTCATAATTTCAACACACTTCATTCAATGACGAAATTAACCAGACAACAAGACAACCAGAAAACTTTCTAATCAAAGGCTGTAAGTCACTATTATACCTCAACAACTCTTCGCGGTGGAGTCTCGCCGTAAATTTTTACTGTCATTCCAGACTCTACATATTGATAGAGCGTTTTTGCATCACTTTCTTTCATATTCACACACCCATGAGACATCGTGCGAATACCAAAACTATTATGCCAATACGCCGCGTGAATATAATACAGAGGCTTAAATCGCAAATTCCATTTTACATTAGGAATATCGTAATCAAAACCAATATAGCGCTTATTTGGAATCATCCAATCAATTTTAAATTCTCCCGCAGGAGTCGGCGTCCATGGATTCCCAGTTGACACAGGAAAATCAAATAGACGCACACTATTCACCGTAAAGTATAGACGCTGATTGGTTCGATCAACTTCAATTTCACGAATAAATCGAGTCGAAGTCGACATATCAATCGGACTATACCCATGTGCCACTTCTTCAAAATCAGAAAATCCATCAGAATCTGTATCTTTTTTTCCACGATCACTACCAAATAATCCTTCAATTTCATCATTCAAACCATCATGATCATGATCATGTTCGCTCATCCGAACTTTGCCGGGAGCTAATGGTGAGTATCCATTCAAAACTTCGTCACCATCAAAAAAACTATCACCATCAGTATCACCATTCAAGGGATCCGTGTAATACAGCGCTTCAAGTTCATCGATAAGTCCATCTCCATCAGGATCAAGCGTTTGCTCTGAATGGAGTACGACTGGAGAATACGCAAAAATTGAAATCAGTAAACCAAAAACAACAACTGGATACAGCAGATATTTATATATCGATAACTTCTTTATACTCGGGGACATAGGTACTGATCTTAGCAGTATCCTGGATTAATTGAGCAAAGGTCAAAGCAGCCTGCTCTTCTCCATGCACACAGAATACTTTTTTGAGCGAGTCACCCGCAGTTCCAATCCATTTTTGGAGTTTTGCCTGATCTCCATGACCAGAAAGTGTGGATACATACTCGACCGCACACTCTACCTTAATATCCTGTCTAAGTAAAGTCACTGTTTTATCTCCATCGAGAATACGCCTCCCAGGAGTTCCTTTTGCCTGATACCCCACAAACAGGATAGTAGAATTCGGATCAGGTAGATATCGTATCGCATGATGTTGAATTCTACCCCCATTCATCATGCCTGCTCCTGCAATGACGAGTTTCGCTCCCCGTACACGGTTGAGCTTTTGTGACTCAAGTTTAGTATACGTTAATTCCAAATGTGGGAAGTCAAAAAAATCATCTCCCGAAAGATACTTTTGCTTCGCTTCCCCATCATAATACTCATGATATTTTGCAAACACCTTGGTCGCATCAATTGCTAATGGACTATCCACGTAAATAGGGATTGGGGGGAGTGTATGGTCATATTCGGCAAGTGTATTCAATTCATACAACAATTCCTGCGTTCGCTCGAGAGAAAAAGCAGGAATCATAATAGTACCTCCCCGAGCAACTCCACGCTTAATCGCATCAAGGATTATTTTTCTTCGTGAATCAATAGGTTCATGCAATCGATCACCATACGTAGACTCACACAAAAGTAGATCGACTGGACTCAATGGTTCAGTTTCTCGAAGAATCGGCACCCCATTATTTCCAATATCTCCTGAAAAACCAATTCGAGTACCATCAGCCACAATTTCAATAAATGCAGACCCAAAAATATGTCCTGCGTCTTTCCATACCGCAGTTACTCCCCCACCCAGATCAATTACGCGCCCCAGATCCACCGTTTTAAACAATGCCTGTGCTGCCGCAATATCTTCATGTTCATACAACATGGGGTAATCAAATTTTTTATGATCATAGGACATTATGGAAAAAGAGTCTTCCCAAATGAGTGGCGTCAATTCGCTCGTCGCATGAGTTAAATAAATGGGTCCACTAAACCCATCCTTAACGAGTTTAGGAATACGCCCAACATGATCATGATGTGCGTGGGTAACCAAAAGCGCATCAATACTCTTAGGATCAAACGGAAAATCATCAAAATTTTTCCCGGCATTAAAATCAGACCCCTGAAACATTCCACAATCAACCAAAACTCTTTTATTCTTGGTAATAAGCAAATGGCATGAGCCGGTCACCTCTCGATTCGCTCCACAGAATTGTAGTTGCATAATAAAAACTCAAAACTTAAAGTTCAAAACTAAAAACTATGACTAAAATCTTAAAACTCTTAGTGATTTAGTTTTACATTTTAAGTTCAAATTTTGAGATTTGAATTTTCAGTTTTAAGTTAAATAAATCATATCACACTTCCTCTCCTACTACCACTGTACTTTTCCCTCTTTTTTTGCTATGCTGATGAGTATTATTATGCGTGTAGACATAGATAAAATCGAAATCAAAGAACCACCGATCGAAGAATTGAGTAAAAAACGTTCGTGTGTATTTCGTGCTATACTTACCGGGTGTGGATGTTTTGTATTAGCTTTTCTAGTCTCTCTGATAATTCTTAGATTTTCAGTCGGACCAAGAACCAAGGAAATAGGCGATATACCACCCGAATTCAAAAATATAGTCACTATTTATGATTTTGACGGAGTTGAAAAAATTACCTATACTCCAGGCAAAGAACGTGGAAGAATTATCGAAAGTGCAGGCTACATACCGAAATTAATTATTGCACCCTTTATCATGTATTTTGATAAAGAATACAAATATATACCACTGCCAGCAGATGAACGTGCGAGTGCTGGATACTGGGACAAATTTTTAGCTTTTGTAAAAGACCCTATTACTGATCATCGTGATGTATACGTGCTCGAATGGCAATCACTCCCTGCAGAAGAAGATTTTATCGAAGAATACTACCGTAAAGGACTAGAAAAACTTGAATTTACCATACACACTGAAACCAAAGACAAAACACATTCCCAATTTTTCTTTACAAAAGAAGAACAGGAAATAGAGGGTACCCTTCGCATCGTGGATGAAAAAATAGATAATGGAACTGATTATGTATCACTCACCGTTATTGTTCCTTCACCGAAATAAAAAAACTGAACTTAAAACTGGTAGTTTTCAATTTATTTAGAACAATTAGGTCAATTAGAATAATTTAGCGCTTATGTCTGTCAAAGAAATAAAACAAGGCAATCTCACCTGGATCCATATCAGCAGAATTGATCCAGAAGCAATTGACTATCTCAAAAATAATTTCAAATTTCACTCGCTTGATCTCGAAGATATCAAGACTGAACACCCTACTCCAAAACTTGATGTATACAAAAACTATCTATTCTTAATTGCACAAGTCCCTCATTTAAAAATATCAAATGAAAAAATAATTTCTCATGAAGTTGGAGTTTTTATAGGTGAGGGGTATGTGATCACCATTCAAGAATCAAAAAATCGTGAAATAAAAAATTTATTTTATCGATGTGCAAATAATCGAAAAATAAGAAACGAATGGATGGAAAAAGGATCGGGATTTTTATTATACAATATTTTAAATGAACTTTTTTCTGAAGTTGGATTAAGTCTCCGAGAAATAGGCAAACAACTCGCCGTAATCGAAGACGAAGTGTACCGCGAAGAAGGTCAAACCGTGAGTGAAATAAAACAATTAGGTCAACACCGAAGAAATATACATACGGTGAGACGAATTATCGACCCACAGCGTTTTATCATTTCTACATTATCGCATACACGACGGACGTTCCTCGATGAATCACTCTCGATTTATTTTGACGACGTACGAGATTTACTCGATCGCCTATGGGTTGTCACCGAATCATACAGTCAAACAAGTGACGGACTGCACTGGACGATTGAATCAATTATCAATCAGAGGACCACCAAAGTCATTAGTGCCTTGACCGTAATTTCGGTTTCTTTTATGCCTCTGACTCTACTCTCTGGTATCTACGGGATGAATATCGATCTACCACTCGCACATAATTCAGCAATGGTATTTGGTATATTTGGAATACTTCTACTTGGTATTACTTTTTTAATATACCAATTACGAAAAAAACGCTGGCTCTAGAGCTCTAGTCTGTATTGGTTGTGTGATAAAAAATATACTCTCTTCAAAAATCCACAGTATTACCGGAGCCGCGATTTTGGTCGGGGTTGCTTCGCTAATGAGTAGAATCATAGGAATGCTTCGCGATCGTGTATTTGCACATTACTATGGAGCTGGAGATGTAATGGATGCATATTATGCAGCATTCAAAATTCCAGACCTGGTGTACAGTCTCCTTATTATTGGTGCCCTTTCTGCAGGATTTATCCCCGTATTTATCGAGGTAATGAAAAAAAATAAAGAAGAGTCATGGGAAGTAGTAAATGGTATCGTAAATATTCTAGGAGTTTTATTAATTGCACTATCGGCGATTGCGATGTGGCAAACACCTACACTTATACAGTGGCTAACTCCTGGATTCGGAGGAGAAAAATTAGCACTCACGATTACGCTCACTCGTATCATGTTTGTAAGTCCGATATTACTTGGACTCAGCAGCATTTTCGGAAGTGTTCTCCAATCCTACAAAGCATTTGCAATCTACTCGCTCACACCAATCATGTACAACATGGGAATTATTGTTGGTGCAATTTTCTTAGTACCAATCTTCGGCACGATCGGACTTGCGTATGGAGTAGTATTGGGGGCTTTGTTACATTTACTCATTCAACTTCCTGCCGTTATACAATACGGGTATCAATATCGCCCCACATTACAACTAAAAAATAAATCAGTGCAAACAATTGGTAAACTCATGATTCCTCGCATGCTTGGAGCTGCTGCAAATCAGGTAAATGTGATTGCAATCACGGTCATAGCATCGACGATTGGTACTGGAAGTCTCTCTATATTTTCTTTTGCAGATAATTTACAGGCAGTCCCTACCGGAATTATCGGTATTTCATTTGCAATCGCCATATTCCCCACTCTTTCAGAACTTGCAGCAGAAAAAAATATGGAAGAAATGAGAGATAGAATTTCTCGAATCACACGACAGATCATCTGGCTTATCATTCCACTTACAATATTAATACTCCTCCTACGTGCACAAATCGTCCGTGTGGTGCTCGGCACTGGTGCGTTTGACTGGGAAGACACAATTTTGACCGCACATTGTCTCGCATTTTTCTCTATCTCACTATTTGCACAATCACTCACTCCCACCCTTACCCGAGCTTTTTTTGCACTCAAAAATACCTGGATTCCACTCATGACAACGCTTATATCTGCAGGAATAAATATTACCGTTGGACTATACGCGAGCAAACACTGGGGAGTTCCTGGACTCGCATTTGGATATTCGGTAAGTGCTACCGCACAGACGGCACTTCTCTGGATGCTTCTCCGAGTAAAATTAGGTTCCCTCAATGAAAGTCTCGTACTCAAAACACTTACAAAAATTTCTATCGCCGCTACCGGAATGGGAATCATTATACAAGCGTTAAAATATGTAATAGCTAGCATAGTCGACATGCAAAAATTCTGGGGAATATTTGCACAGGGTCTTATTTCAGGAATAATAGGATTAATTGTATACGGATTAATCTGTTACCTTGTCCGGGTTGAAGAAATGCAAGTGTTCGTCGAAAGTTTCAGAAAAAAATGGTTCAAAGTCAAAACTCCTGATCCGGAAATTGGGAGTATAGAAAAATAACTAGAAGTATTGTTTTTTGATTTACAAACAAAAACCCTACATCAGTGTCTGATGTAGGGTAGATTGGAGGTGAGCGCGGAGTTGAATCACGCGCTCACCCTTGTCTCGACTCAAATGCGGTCGTACTCCACATCCACGAAAATCGCGGTCGAGACATTCTTGGCACGTTCGAGGCCTCCATATCGAGGTTCCTCGAGGGTGGCACCGGTAAAGTTGGTACGATCAAGATCAGCACCATGAAACTTTACCCCCCTGAGAGACGCGCGACTGAAGTCCGCATCCGAGAGGTTGGCGTCACCCACACTGACGTAGTCGAAATACGAATCGACCGCGCAGACACCTGATAGGTTGGCCCCGGAGAGATCAGAGTAAGAGAACCCTGAACGGCTCAAGTTCGCACCGGACAGGTTTGCCCCCCTGAGATCACACCAGGACAGATTGAAACCCGTGAGAATCTTCCCCGAAAGGTCGATGGCACCAAGGTTTATCTGTCTACTCTCCATCCCGCGCCTCATCTCATTCCATCCGAGATGGTCGCAGAAATCAACGAACTTGAGTAGCAAATCCTTCATTTCAATACCCCTTCTTATCTGGTTGATCTGTCTTCTGACGGTACGCCGTGCACAGTCCTAAAAGACAAACCATTCCCAACTTTCTTACTGACTATTTATAACAAATGAGCCAAAAAGAAAGCTAAGAAGGTATCATAAAGTACGATTTGTAACGTTGAAATATACCATATTTTAGCCATTTTGTCAATCCTTGCTTTTTATACTAAGTTCAGCTAAAATAAGTCTATATAAACTAACAAAAAAATAGCTCAACCTAGCAAAATATCCTTTCAAATTATGAGTGACACTCGAAATTTTTGTATCATTGCTCACATTGATCACGGTAAATCAACTCTCGCAGATCGATTTCTTGAGGTTACCGGAACTATAGATAAACGAAACATGAAGGCTCAAATTCTTGATCAAATGGAACTCGAACAAGAACGTGGTATCACAATCAAACTACAGCCCGTGCGCATGAAGCACAAAGGCTACACACTAAACCTCATTGATACTCCCGGTCACGTTGATTTTACCTACGAAGTATCCCGATCACTTGCTGCTGTCGAAGGCGCCATTCTTCTGGTCGACGCAAGCCAGGGCGTGCAAGCACAGACTATTGCAAACTTGTACTTAGCAATCGACCAGAATCTCACGATTATCCCCGTCATGAATAAAATTGATTTACCCAATGCTGACCCAGACAAAGTAGCAGCAGAAATTATTCACCTCCTCGGCTGTACTCGTGAAGAAATTCTTACCTGCTCTGGAAAAACTGGACAAGGTGTTCCTGAACTACTGGATGAAGTGATTAAGAAAGTTCCTCCACCGGTTGAGACAAGTAACTTACCAGCTCGTGCACTAATTTTTGATTCCATGTACGACGACTACCGTGGAATTGTAGCTGCGATCAGAATGAAAGATGGTAGTATGAAAAAAGGTGATCCCATACTATTCATGGGAACAGGTGCTACTGGAGAAGTATTAGATATCGGACACTTTGCTCCACAAATGTCTTCAGACGGCATTCTTGAAAATGGACAAATCGGATACCTCACCAGTGGAGTAAAGGTACTCGGCGACGTGCGCGTAGGTGATACGATTACGTTTGCCAAAAATGGTGCAACCGAACAATTAGACGGATACAAAGAAGTAAAACCCATGGTATTCGCCGGTATTTTTCCTCGCGAAGGAGATGATTACAAAATACTCCGCGAAGCAGTAGACAAACTGAAACTGAGCGACTCTGCACTTTATTACGAACCAGAACATTCACAGGCACTAGGATTTGGATTCCGATGTGGACTGCTTGGAATGCTTCATCTCGAAATTTTTCAAGAACGCCTTCGTCGTGAATTTGGACTCTCCATTATTGCAACCATCCCGAGTGTTGCATATCACGTATACAAAACCAATGGAGAAGATCTGATTATCAAAAGTCCGCAAGATCTTCCTGAAGTACAAAAAATTGAGCATATTGAAGAGCCGTGGATGACGGTTGACATCATCACGCCACAAGAATACATCGGAAACATCATGGGGTTGATAGCTGAACGCAAGGGAGTATATAAAAATACCGAATATCTAAGCACCGGCGCAGGCCAACGTGCAATGCTTCATTATGACATGCCTCTAGCATCACTCATCACTGATTTTTATGATAAACTGAAGTCTGTTTCAAGTGGATATGCTTCACTGAATTATGATTACAAAGAATATCGAAAAGCAAACGTGGTGAAACTCGATATCTCAATTGCGGATGAAGCAGTGGAAGAACTCGCAACGCTCGTCTGGGAAGATGACGCGCACCGAGCAGGTAAAAAAATTGTAGAAGTATTAAAAGATACACTTGACCGGGAACAATTTGTCATTAAAATCCAAGCAATGATTGGTGGAAAAATAGTTGCAAGTGAACGAATATCCGCACTCCGAAAAGATGTAACTGCAAAACTATACGGTGGAGATGTAACTCGAAAAAATAAATTACTCGACCGTCAGAAAAAAGGAAAGAAAAAAATGTTGAGTATGAGCAAAGGAAAAGTGAATATTCCAACGGAAGCGTATTTGGCAGTACTAAAGAGATAACCCAACCCAAGCCAACTTAGAAAACTTAGTTAACTTGAATAACTTAATAACATATGTACGGGAGCAAAAAAATAAAAATCCTCTGGACCATTATCTCGATCATTGCAGTATTTGCAATGCTCTTCTTCACCATCATGCCCGCATTTTATTACTAAGATAAAATAGGGCACGAAATTTTCAATAATAGTAACTTTAATCCGTCCCAATCCGTTAAATCCGTGTCATCCGTGTTCTATTAACCGTATGCAAAAAAAATGGGCGCTCCATCCAGCGCCTCCCGAACAATTCATGGAAGAACATCCTGAGCTACTCCCTATTGTCGCTCGTTTGTTGTACCATCGAAATATGCGGACACAAAAAGAAATAGACGAATTTTTGAATCCTGATTATGAGCGGGATATTTATGATCCATTCCTATTCAAGGATATGGAAAAAGCGATTGCTCGAATTTTTAAAGCTATAGAAAATCAAGAATCAATCATCGTGCATGGAGACTACGACGCTGACGGCGTATCAGCATCAGTAATTCTCGTTTCCACCTTTCGTGCACTCGGGAGTAAAAATACCAATATATTTATCCCCCATCGAGAACGGGACGGATATGGGCTCAGTATGAATACCGTAAATACATTTATCAAAGACAAAGTGAATCTAGTAGTCACCTGTGACTGTGGCGTGAGTAATGTAGCCGAAATTATAAAACTACAAGAAGCAGGAATCGATGTAATCGTAACCGATCACCACGCAGTGCCGGAAATTCCTCCTAGAGCATTCGCCATAATTCATCCAAAAGTTCCAGGAGAATTATACCCAGACAAAAATCTTGCAGGCGGAGGCGTAGCCTTCAAACTCGTACAGGGACTGATGCGAAAACACAAAGAATCCCACGAATTATTACCCAATGGGAAAAACCATGAATCTCACGAAAAATGGCTTTTGGATATGGTTGCAATCGCAAGTGTGGCTGACATGGTCCCCCTGATTGGAGAATCACGCACGCTTACCAAATATGGATTAATCGTACTCAACCATACTCGTCGTTTGGGTTTACAAAAATTATTACTCGAAGCACGATTTCATCAAGAAGGCGATGAAAAGAAAAAAGAAATCACCACCGATACTATCGGCTTTCAGATTGCACCGCGAATTAATGCTGCAGGAAGAATGAATCATGCAAAAACCGCTTTTAATCTCATGATTGCGGAAAAAGGAACCGATGCAATTGATCTCGCATTTGAACTAAATACCAATAACCAAGACCGTCAAAAACTTACTGAAGAGCTGGCAAAAGAAGCTATTCAGCAAGCACAAAAAGACAAAGACGCATCGGTCATTCTTATCTATGGAGTCGGCTGGTCACCAGGACTAGTCGGACTTATTGCAGGACGACTGAAAGAAAAATATCACAAGCCCACCATCGTGTGTGCCGAAAACGAAGGAGTGATTGTTGCATCAGGTAGAAGTGTGCCTGGGTTTGATATGATAGCGACACTCCAAGAAATGCCGCAATATTTCCTCAAATTTGGTGGACACCCAATGGCCTGCGGATTTACACTACTCTCAAAAGAAAAGTTCAAAGAATTTAAAGTAGCAATTAATAAAGCATATATCGAAAAAACAAAAGGCCTCGATATGGCTCCCACTCTCCTCGTAGATGCGGAAATTGATGTCGAGGAGGTGAATTGGGAATTATTTGATATACTAGATAAATTCAAACCATTTGGCGTAGCAAATGAACAACCACAATACCTCGCTCGAGGTGTCACCGTACACCAGCTTCAACCAGTAGGAAAAGAAGGGAAACATTTGCGGATCATGGTAAAACATAAAACACAAAAAATAAAAAAAACCATTGGCTGGGGACTCTGCAGTGGCGACACTGATTGGGGCAAAGTATTAAAGCCTGGTGATAAAATTGACATGGTATTCCAAATTAACGTAAACGAATGGAATGGAAATAGAGAATTACAATTAACTATTGTTGATCTCAAAAAAAGTGGTGAATCTCAACTAGACAACCAAAAAACCAGCTAACCAGACAACTATGAAATTAACAATATATACCGACGGCGGAGCGCGCGGCAATCCAGGACCCGCAGCAACAGGCGTCGTCATCAAAGATGATACAGGAAAAAAAGTAAGTGCATTCGGTGACTATCTCGGCAAACAGACAAACAATTATGCCGAATACATGGCAATTATTTCTGGACTCAAAAAAGCTCTAGAACTAGGAGCAGACGAAATAGACTGTGTTGCTGATAGTAAACTCGTCGTAGAGCAACTAAACAGACGATGGAAAGTGAAAGAACCAACACTCCAAAAACTGTTCATCGAGGCGTGGAATTTACTTCAAAAATTCAAACGAGTAAGAATTTCACACGTGCTCAGACATAAAAATAAAGAAGCCGATGCAGAAGTAAATCGCGTACTTGATGGCAAAGCGTACTAAATTGACAATGTTTCGCAGATTAAGATACCATACATATATTATTCTTAAGGAGGAATTATATGGAGGAAGATAAAATAGCTGAGCCAATAACCCAGCTTCAAACAGATGTTTCTGAAATTAAGGAAACAGTAAATAAGACAGTTGGAGTAGTTGATACGTTAACAGGGACAGTGGATCAATTGACTGGGACGGTCAACACACTCTCTGGAACAGTGGACACCCTATCAGGAAGAGTAGATACACTGTCTAGTACAGCTGACAGAATGGCAACCTCAATCCTTAATCTTCAAACCGACGTGTCAGACATCAAAGAAAAGATAAAGGACATCCCAGAAAATTTAAACACTATTCTCACAGTACAGGATGAGATAACAGGAGTACTCAAGAAAATGACTGAGGAGATGGCAGCAACTAACCACGCACTCTTGAGACACGAAGGACGAATAGAAAGATTAGAAGATGATGTAGAAGAACTACAAACACACCTAGTTATTGTGTAAAACAAAAATCACCCGATAAGGGTGATTTTTTATTACTCTAATTCACTCTTCAACTCTTCAATCAACTTCTTCGCAGCCTTCGAAACTTTCTTGGGTACATCAAGTTTTACATGTACATAATGATCCCCTCTCCCTGTACCATGCAAACGCGGAACTCCCAAACCCTTCAGACGAATTACCTGCCCTGCTTGTACACCCTCAGGCACTGCAATTTTCTTCTCCCCATCAAGAGTATCGACAGGAACAGTATCTCCTAGAACCGCCTGAGGATAATTGATTATAATTTCACTATGAATATCGTATTGATCCCGTTCCCAACCTTTGTGTTCACGGACATGCACACGAATATACAAATCACCTGGCACTACTCCCGCCCCACCACTTTCACCTTTTCCCGCCAATCGAACAGCCTCACCCTCAGAAATTCCCGCAGGAATTTTTACCGTATATTTTGATTCAGATCGGAGTACTCCATCTCCCCCACAATGTTTACATCGTTTTTCAGGAAATTTTCCCACACCACTACATTTGGGACAAGTTACCGCTGTCTGCATAGCACCAAGTATAGTCTGTTGCACTCGTCTTACTTGTCCAGCGCCTTTACATTCTTCGCAGGTATGTAATGAACTTCCAGGCTCAGCACCTGATCCACTACAAACGTCACACGCATTATTTTTTGTTAATTTGATTTCTCGATCCACTCCGAATGCAGCTTCTTCGAAACTAATTTCAATATCTACCTGAATATCATTTCCACGACGTTGACGTGCACCCCCTCTATTTCCACCCATTCCAAACATGTCACCAAAAATATCTCCAAAATCAAACCCACCAAAATTACCACTAAACCCTCCCTGGGCTCCACCCTGACCACGACTAGCCCGCATAAAATCGTCCCAGCTCATGCCACCGCCAAATCCACCCTGCTGATTGAAATCAGCACCAAATTGATCATATTGTTTTCGCTTGGTCTCGTCTCCGAGTACCTGAAAAGCCTCGTTCACTTCTTTGAACTTTGCCTCATCTCCACCTTGTTTATCCGGATGATACTTATGTGCAAGCTTACGAAATGCTTTTTTCAAATCTTCAGCCGATACATTTTTTTCTACTCCGAGAATTTTATAATAATCTTTTGATGACATAATTGAAAACTATTTGCTTCGATCAAGCTTTGCCACATTAAAAACCACACCAAACGGCTTGCAGTAAATAACGACACTATTATATTTGGCAATATTAACACCCTCTGGAATTTCATAATTCTGGTCCCCTTTATTACCCTTCAATTCACCTAATTCAACATAATCTCCAAGATCAGACTTACCCTTAATATATGTACTTGGAGAAAGAAGCACGCGCAAATCAGGACCATTCAATACATCAAGATTTT
This sequence comes from uncultured Gammaproteobacteria bacterium, assembly GCA_964435035.1. Taxonomy (GTDB): domain Bacteria; phylum Patescibacteriota; class Patescibacteriia; order Magasanikbacterales; family UBA922; genus UBA922. Next base: position 62,396 of record CAYSXR010000004.1, on the reverse strand, counting down.
CTAAACGAAGTATCGACTCATTTTCACCTAGAGCAATAATTTTTGCATCGCCGAATCCTTCATGAGCTACTTCTACGAATGTACCAGTTGCAACCTCTTTTGGCTCGTTACTAGATGGCATTGAGTCAGTCATTTCTTTTCCTTGGTCACGCATCTCCATCATTGCACTTCCGTAATCACCTCTGATCTCCGTATCCGGAATTTGTTCTGCAATATTGCTATTTTGTGACACAAACGGAATATCCTCATTTACAACTTTATCGACAAATAATGGAGAAATAAGCCAATATGCAATACCGACTCCCACCAAGACTATAGCTACAGAAAAAATTCGTGTTTGTTTGGTCATATGTATGAGTTAAATATAGGTGAGATATAAGTATAGCATCCAATTCCAATAAATATAATAGAACACGGATAACACGGATTTAATCCGTGTATACCCGTGTTATCCGTTAAATCCGCGTTCTATTTGAAAACCTATTTCTTATCATCCACCACTTCTCCCTCAATCGGGCCCTCTTCACTCTTTTTTTCTTCTGTATTAGTTGCTCCTTGATCCTTGTTTTTTGCTTCTTCCTGAGTCGCAGCATACATCTTGGCACCTACTACCTGAGCTACGGTAGAAAGTTCATCAGCAGCTTTTTTGATAGCTTCCATATCATCTGTATCTTTCACTTCTTTTACTTTTGCAAGTGCATCAGTCACTTTCTGTTTTTCTTCATCCGTAATACTTACCTTCTTCTCGTCTACTTCTTTCATCATTTTTTCAGTCGTATAGACCATCGTATCTGCAGTATTACGTGTATCAATAAGCTCACGCTTTTTCTTATCGTCCGCTGCATGCACTTCAGCATCTTTCTTCATCTTCTCAATTTCTTCTTTAGAAAGCCCTGAAGATGCTTCGATTCTAATCGATTGTTCTTTACCAGTTGCTTTATCTTTTGCTTTTACATTGAGAATACCATTTGCATCGACGTCAAACGTAACTTCAACCTGAGGCACACCTCGTGGAGCTGGTGGAATTCCATCAAGAATAAACCGACCAAGCGATTTATTATCAGCAGCCATTTCACGTTCACCCTGCAATACATTGATTTCTACACTTGGCTGATTATCAGCTGCAGTAGAAAATATTTGTGATTTGCTCGTAGGAATGGTTGTATTTCGTTCAATAAGCTTAGTCATCACACTCCCCATAGTTTCAAGACCAAATGACAATGGAGTAACATCAAGAAGCAAAATATCTTTACCAAGATCTCCCTGCAATTGTCCTGCTTGGATTGCAGCACCTACCGCTACCACTTCGTCAGGGTTTACACTTGAGTTTGGTTTTTTACCAAAAAATTCTTCTACTTTTTTCTGCACCAATGGCATACGAGTCATTCCCCCAACCAAAATTACTTCCTGGATATCTTCTTTTTTAATTCCAGAATCTTCAATAGCTTTTTTTACCGGAATCATCGTATTTTCTACCAAGTCCATCACGAGCTCTTCAAGCTTCGCGCGACTGAGACGTAAATTCAAATGCTTTGGGCCTTCTGCTCCAGCAGTAATAAATGGTTCATTGATTTCAGTTTCAGGTGTACTTGATAATTCCTTCTTTGCTTTTTCTGCAGCATCTTTAATACGTTGCAAGGCAAGCGGATCTTTTGACAGATCAATTCCTTCTACTTTTTTAAATTCTTCAAGAATCCAGGCAATAATGCGCTGATCAAAATCATCTCCACCAAGATGTGTATCTCCGTTCGTAGATTTTACTTCTACCGTCGAGTTCTTGTCTTCATGGTCATGAGAAATTTCAAGGATTGAAATATCAAAGGTGCCTCCACCTAGGTCGTATACGGCAATTTTCTGATCTTTTAACTTATCAAATCCATACGCGAATGCTGCAGCTGTAGGCTCATTGATAATTCGACTTACTTTAAGTCCAGCAATTTCACCTGCATCTTTGGTAGCTTGTCTCTGGGAATCATCAAAATACGCAGGTACGGTAATTACCGCTTCCTCAATTTTTTCTCCCAATTTTTCTTCAGCATCAGTCTTCAATTTACGAAGAATCATGGCTGATACTTCCTGTGGTGTATAATCCTGATCCCCCATTGTTACTTTCACTTTATCTCCATCACCAACAATTGCAAATGGTGAATGCTTGCGAGTGAGATCAACTTCCTCGTCATTTGGTCTACGACCAATAAGACGCTTTACGGAGTAAATTGTATTCGTAGGGTTCGTTACTGCTTGACGCTTTGCAAGCTGTCCTACCAAAATTTCTCCAGACTTTGTCTTTGCAACCACAGATGGAGTGGTTCTATTTCCTTCTTTATTCTCAAGTACCTTTGGTTGTCCACCTTCGATAATAGCTACACAGCTATTCGTGGTTCCGAGATCGATTCCTAATATTTTTGCCATAGTGATTTAGTTAATTAGTGATTAGTTTATTTAAAATTTTTTTCACTTTGTCGTTTTAACTTTTACCCTTTCCCTCAGCCCTCCCCTCGATTCAAGTACAAGTTGTACAGACGAGATACTGGATCAAGATGGAGCGGCTCAAGTATCAATCCTCATGATTAATACCCTTAAACAATATTATTACTTTTATTTCTTAGTCTTATTTACAATCTTCACATTTACTTTCTTCTTCTCTACCGATTCCGCCTTTGGACACGTAATTTTCAATATGCCATTTTCAAATTCTGCTGACACATTGTTCTCCTCGACCTCAGTAGGAAGTGGCACCTGACGATAGAACATACCACTACGAACTTCTTTGCGGTAATAATTCTTCTCCTCGACCTCGTGTTCGCGTTTGTGCTCGCCTTTGATCAAAAGTACACCATTTTCCACACTTACCTCTACTTCTTCAGGATTGATTCCTGGAAGTTGAGATTCTACGACGACCGCTTCTTTGGTCTCATAGATGTCTACTGCCGGAACAAATCCGCGTTGAGCAAGTGTATTATTACTGGTAACAGAGGGAAGAGAGCGCATCATTTCTTCCATCTCAGCAAACGGATCCATAGGGACCCAGCGTGTAAGAGACATATGCTGTTCTCCGATTGCTCAACTCATACCGTTCGATATGTATTGAGCTTAAAAATTATTAATGGAACACAGATGAGGCGGAATCTGAAACATGTTAATTCCGTTCAATTCTGTGTCATCCGTGTTCTATTATGTTGAAATAGAACCCTTAGACACAACCACTTTCGCCACCTTGATCACTTTTCCTTTCATCGTATATCCAGATTCGACTTCTCGTATAATCGATCCGTGCTCCAGTTCATTATCTTCTTCGGTTACTGCCTCATGAAACTGTGGGTCAAATTTTCCTTCAGCCTTAATCTCCTCAACCTGATGATTTTTCAGCACATCTTCAAATTGTTTTTTAATGAACCCAATTCCATTCACCCAATTCTGCACTTTCTTATGAAATTCATCTCCCCCATCAAGCTCTGGATGATGTGCAAACGCTTTTTTAAAATTATCATAAATCGGAATAAACTCAGATAATATTTTCTCTTCACTCCAATTGAACAAATCAAGCCGATTGGATTCCATTTCTTTTTTCAAATTCTGATAATCTGCCACCGCTCGCTGCCAACCAGTTTTGTATTCCTCACATTCTTGAGTCAACTTTTCAACATCAGATTGCGGTTGATTATTTATTAATTGCTCATTATTAATTGTTCCCTGCTGTTCATCGCTCATAATCATAGAGATTAAAATACATCATTAGTATAATTGAGTAATGTAAGTGCTCGATTGTACCTCATACGGAGGGGTCCTAATATTGCAATGAGCACATCATTGTCCAATTTTTTACCCACTACACTACACATGGTTCCAAATGGATTTTCTGATCCGATAGAAATACGTGGCAATGTATCACTATACTCTTTATGGAGTTCTGGCATCACTTCTTCACAGGTATCAAATATTCCAGACACCGATACGGTGAACGAATAATCCTGAAATTCTGGCTGTGAGAAAAAGTGTGAAATACCCGTATAGTATAATGAATCTTTTTTGAATGAAACAATTACTGCAGTGCCACACATTTCAGAAACAATACGTGCAAAAATTTTGAGCTTGCGATCAATCTCGCGATGTTCCTCCAATGCTGCACCAATTTTATCAGTAATCTTTTTTCCCATCACTTCTGGCTTCATCAAATGTTCCACATAATACCGATACCCTGCCTCAGTCGGGATTCTCCCCGATGAAGTGTGTGGATGCGTGAGAAGTCCATCTTCCTCAAGCTCTCGCATTTCATTTCGGAGTGTCGCACCAGATACTTCAAGACCTGTATCTTCCGATAGCAACTTGGAACCGATTGGTTCGGCTTCCTTGATATAGGTCTCAACAATATATTTGAGAATAGTCTCTTTTCGAGGAGTAAGCATATTATCACTCGTATTATCTGAGTGATAATATACCACTACAAAAAAGAGGCGTCAAGAGCCTCTTTTATACTATATCCAAACTATTAATTTACGAAGGCCTGCGTAAAGTTTTTACTGTTAATCTCAGCCGCTCTAACCTCAGGTGGAATACCGGTGCGTAAGTAATGCTCAAGAGATTTCGTATTAAACAACAATGCAAGTCTCTGGATATCAACCACATCTTCAGTGTTTTGATCTATTTCATGAATGTTAATATCACCCATCTTAGAAAATAACGGGGTAATTTTTTCCTGGAGACCCTTACCAAGCATCCAAGACTTCATTTCAATATGCTTGCATGAAATTTCACCCAAAGAAATTTTATGGGCAATTTTTCGGAAACCTTCAACTACCTTTGTAATCAGCTCAGATGGTTTTAAAGTTCCTGCAGGAAGAATATGAAGCGAAATGGTTTCATCATCTTTTTTAGTAAAGGCAACAAGACTATTTACATACTCATACTCACCCAACTTACTATCCCCACTCTTTGGATTCCACTCTTCAGACAAACCAATAAGAATTTCAGGATTTTTTCTAAGATATTGTAAAAACTGTTCTGGGTTAAAATCTCCAGTTTCAGCATAACGCAAAGCATATTCAAAGACATCGTCCACATCAGCAGGTGCCATAAAGACAGCTTCTGTATTTTGTTTTGCAACATTTAAATCGCCGATCCTATGCAATTCATGCATCCGTTGTAAAAACTGTTGTTTTTCTTCCCCAGAGATATTAGGAGTAGTCAGTAATTCTTGATAACGTAAAAAACCTTTACACAGACGTACAAAATATGGATTATTTCTTATGTTTTCGACTATTTCACCCTCTCGATTATTTTCATTTTTAGATTGATCAACAGGGTGAAAATTTTCTAACCCTTGAGCAGACTGAAATTCTCCCATAAAAACAGTATTCTTAATGATGTCCACCATGATCCTCTTTCTTCGGAGCATCTCCCGCACCACTTCCAGCAGAAACCTGAGAAATTTCACTAAGAAGAATATTTTCTACATAGATTCCGCGAGGATAGAAAATACGTTCAAGTTCATTTTTTACTTCAGTTTCCACCGCATCACGCTTACTTCCCACCAAATCTTCATAGGTGAATCGAGTCGCAACCATGCGCATACGACTGCGGATGGTGGGGCGAATAATTTTTTCTACAAAATCCTCACCAATCGTCTGCCAGATCATCGGGATCTGATGAATATCAAGTCGAAGAAGAATCGTTCCTTCGACTGCAATTCGCTTGTTATCATGAGTTACGGCAGCAATTGGAATATCCCCCATTGCTTTTTGATTTCCACTATTAAACTGGCGAGAAATACCGTATTCCAATGTCTGAGTATTAAAAAGTTTTGCTTTCTGCCAAAAAGGAATTTTGAAATGAAGTCCTGGTGTCAATACCTTCTTCAATACCCCACGACCAAGGTCATAGACACATGCCACGTATCCTGGTGGAACATAGATAAACAGTCCTTTGAGGACATCCTCCATCACGAATGAATACATGAGTTTATCGAGTGACGAATCAGCCATATAAGATATTAATGATGAGTATCAGTTTTTTCCTTCTTTTTTGGCTTCATTGCACTATGCAATAAAGGGTTGACTATAGCAGAAAATAGGATAGAAGTCAATACAAAGAGGGATTTTACCATAGGGAGAACCCAGAGCAAATAGAACGTCGCTAAGGGGAATAAAATAAAATATAAAAGGTCTGATTTGGTCGGTGCATTCTTATTCCGTCTCACCTCGAGATACACTTCAACGAGCATGAGAAGTGCTACAATTCCCGCCCATACTATATCATGATGGGCCGCCAAATTAAAGCCGTAGAACATGATATTAATGGTCCCTGGAAAATCCACCCAATCATAGAGGTAGGTAATCAACTTTTCGCCGGTAATTCCACGCCAGAACACTTGATAGAGTAGTACCAATACAAGAAGCTGAACTGCGAGTCCAAGTGTCTTTGCCCAAGGATGCACTTTCCGTGCTCTAACGAGTTTTCGAATATGTTCCTTCCGGAGAATAGGATCAAATTTGAAATCCTGCCCCATGGTATCAATTTCAGCAGCAAGTTCTTGATTTCTCACACGATTATACTCAGAAATAATCGACAGAGGGAGCATCAAAACTCGAAGAGCAAGTGTAAGAAAAATTACAGCCCAGCCAAGATTATGATCAGTAACATTGTTATACATCCAGATAAGGACATTGAACAATGGCTGATAGAGTATTTCGTTCCAAATAAATTCGAACATAATGACCTAAGTATAGCGTAAAATCCCTCAAAAAAGCAAGAGAAGGAGAAATTATTCTAAGTACTCTAATTATTCTAATTAACCTAAAAAATTTCAATAATTCTAAATTTTAGAATTATTAGGTCAATTAGTACAATTAGAATAATTTCAATTTACTCTTTTCTTAATGCCTCGATCGGATTGAGCCGTGCAGCCTTCTTTGCTGGATAGAGCCCAAAAAACAAACCTACCGTAGTTGAAAAACCAATCGCAAGTACCACGGCATACAATGGTACAGCAAAAACCCAATTAAGCCCCACACTAGTCGCAATAAGATATACAAGATATGAAATTAATACTCCAAAAATTACCCCCACGATACCCCCCATGGAAGTAAGGAGCATGGCTTCGATTAAAAATTGTAATAAAATATCTCGTGACTTAGCACCCAGCGATTTACGAAGTCCTATTTCAAACGTTCTCTCAGAGACTGTCACATACATAATATTCGTAATCCCAACTCCACCCACAATAAGTGAAATACATACCAAAGCAATCAGAAGTAAGGTGATTCCACCTACTACGGTTTCAAGTGTGTCTCTAATCTCATCCATGGTAGCGACCTCAAAATCATCTTTATCTGGATCAGTGATATCATGTCTTTCACGAAGTAGCATTTCCACATCTTCTTTGGTAGAATCAAGCTGACTCATATCAATCACGTGTGCATTAATCCCCATCACATAGTCCGTACCCAAAAAACGTTTCTGGAGTGTCTCAGTTGGCATATAGACGACACTATCCATATCAAACCCAAATGAGGCACCCATTGGTTCTTGGACTCCAACTACACGAAATGATTTTCCTTTGATAAAAATATTTTTACCAATAGCAGTGTCATCACCAAAAAAATCTTCTTTTATTTTTGATCCAATAAATACCACTTGTGCCAAGGATGCTTCTTCATCAGGTGTATAAAATCTTCCTTCTAAAATTTTTACATTATCTACTTCAGCAGCATATGCACCATATCCAAATACAGTCACCGTCTGATTTTCTTCACGATATTTAATAACTTGTTGACTAGTGACATAACTATACGCAAGAGAAATATTTGGATGCTTCATAAGAGCTTCCATATCCGAATTTTTGAGAGTGGTAATAGTGATTCCACTCGTCATGCCCCCACCCGATTTACCGGGGACACGCACCTCGACATTCATGGTGTTTGGACTATACACATCCAATTCACCAAGAACCATTGATTCCAATCCTCTACCTGCAGAAACAATAATAACAACTGACGCAATACCAATACTAAGCGCCACCACCGTAAGAATGGTGCGCATTTTCTGTCTGAGCAATGCTCCCGATGCAATCGTAAATAAATCTTTAAACATCATACGTGATAATGTTATTCATATCGTAAAGCCTCAATCGCATTCAATTTGCTTGCACGCCGTGCAGGTAATATTCCAAACATGAGACCGATTCCAACAGACACTCCCCACCCAAGTACGATTGAACCAACCGTAATAACCAAATCCCAGGAATATCCCAACTTTTGAGCAACCTGTGCAACAATGATAGAAATCAGTATTCCCAATACAAGACCAATCGTTCCTCCGACAAACGTAATCACCACTGATTCTATTAAAAACTGAAATGTAATTTGTCTGGAAGTCGCTCCTACAGCTTTTCTCAACCCAATCTCTCGTGTACGTTCTTGCACGGTCGCAAGCATGATATTCATAATACCAAATCCCCCAACAACCAATGCAATACTTGCAATTGCAACAAGAAAAAATTTCAATGCATTAGTAATATTAGTAAGTGCACTCAAACCCTCTGCTGTCGATCGTACCGAAAAATCAGCATCCTCATCTGGCTTGATATCATGTCTGTCACGGAGCAATGCCCTCACCTCTTCCATAGCACCATCTACATTCTCTGGACTATCCACTTTCATTCGTATGTAATTCACGTGATTGACACCCAACAATAATTTTTGAGCAGCACTTGCTGGAATAAAAAGTTGATCATCTTGATTTTGGAAACCAGAAACCCCACGCTGTTTCATCACACCAATCACCGTAAAACTCACCTTGCCGATTCTAATACGCTCACCAATAGCATCACTATTTTCAAATAATTCATTTTTGATTCCCGATCCAAGTACTACCACATGAGCAAAATTCTTTTCTTCATCTTCTGAAAAAAATCTACCAGTTTCAACTTGAGTATCTTCTACTCGTATATATGATGCACTCGTGCCCGTGTAATTACCTCTCGTCGTATATGCTTCTGAAGTAATAATATCATTGCCCGTTACATATACTGCCAAATCTTCGATACAAGGACATGCATCCCTCATAATTACTTCCCCATCTTCCGATGTAAGCGTCGTGACCACAATTCCAAGTGCTGAGGCAGGTGGACCATCATTTTCAGAAGCACCAGGCAATACAACTACCAAATTTGACCCCAACCCTTTTACTTGATTAAGAATAAGACTTTGAGCGCCTGCACCAACAGACATCACAATAATCACAGCCATAACACCAATAACAATACCAAGCATGGTCAAAAAAGATCGAGCCTTGCTTCGAGTAATTATTTTCCAGGCATTAGTTGTGCTTTCCAAAAAATCCATAGACAATAAACATGTTCTATAAAAAATACTACTTCATAAGTGTCACATTCTCTCCGGCGAGCTGTCGTTGTTCAACCTCCTTGTCATACTCAATGACACCATCTTTGAGGCGAATAATACGTTTCGCGTGTTCAGCAGTATACTTTTCATGAGTTACGAGAATAATACTATGACCTTTTTCATTCAAATCTTGTAAAATCTTCATAACTTGCAATCCAGACTTTGAATCCAAATTTCCCGTTGGCTCATCTGCAAAAATAACTTCTGGATTATTAACGAGCGCTCGCGCGATAGCAACACGTTGCTTTTCACCACCAGATAATTTATTTGGGGAATATTCAAGTCGGTGTCCCAATCCCACCTGATTCAAAAGCTCGGTTGCGCGCTGAATTCGCTCTTTCTTTGGCACATCAGTATAGAGCAGTGGAAGCATTACATTTTCGAGTGTCGTCGAGCGATTGAGCAAATTAAATGCCTGAAACACAAACCCAATTTTTTTGCTGCGCATGATAGCAAGCTGATCATCCCTAAGCATGCTTACATCTTGTCCTTCAAAAAAGAACGTTCCTTCAGACAAGGTATCAAGAAAACCCAAAATATGCATAAGTGTAGACTTTCCTGATCCAGACGGACCCATGATAGAAACAAATTCACCTTTATCAATATCAAAAGTCACTCCATGTAAAATTTTGGTAACTACCTCCTCGTTTTCGTACTGCTTTTTCAAATTTTTGACTTCAATAAGTTTGGACATAGCAAGTAATTATTCTAATTGACCTAATTTTGTTTTTCCCATTCCTCCGCTTGACTCATATACTCATCTTTAATCGAGAAAAAATATTCTTTTACTTTTTCATAATCGTTCTCTACTTTTCCATCAAGAATTGCATTTTCTAAAGCTTTCTTAATTTTTCCAATCGTAGGACCAGCTTTGAGCTGAGTCAACTCCATAATCTCCTCTCCACGCACAGGCGACTGAAACGCACGAAGCTTGTCTTTTTCAGTTACTTCTACAATACGCTTTTCAAGGAAATCATAATTTTTCAATCGTTTCTTGAGCTTATATGGATTTCCAGTAGTGATATCACTTCGACAAAGTGTGAGCAAATCATCAAGTTTATCTTTCAAATTTACAATCAAACGTCGAACAGGACTATCAGTCACCCCATCATCCATAAGTGCAATTGGCTGCTGATGCCAGCGTACCAACAGTGCCACATATTCGATATCACTCTTACTCATTCGAAGTCGTCGCCCCACATCACGTACAATTTTTCGACCCAAATGTTCATGCATATCAAAAGCCCAACCACGACCAGCAATAAATGATTTGGTTCCAGGTTTTCCAATATCATGCATGAGTGCAGCAAATCGAAGTAATACATTCTCCGTACGCTCAGAAATGTTATCAACCACTTTAAAGGTATGCACGAGATTATTCTTATGCTGATGACCGTACAATTCTTCAACTCCATTCAACTCACTTACCTCAGGAAGAAATTCATTAATAAGTCCGGTTTGATACAAAATCCACAACCCGACTGATGGAATCGGCGTAGCAAGGAGTTTAAAAAATTCTTCACACACACGCTCTTTTGATACAATCTTCAATCGTTCACGATTACGCGTAATTGCATCATACGCAGTATCTTCAATAGTAAATCCGAGCTGTGAAGCAAATCGTGCCGCACGAAGCATACGAAGCGGATCTTCAGAAAATGTCGTATCAGGATCAAGTGGTGTTCGAAGTATTTTTTTTTCGATATCGATTGCTCCATCAAAGGGATCAATAATTTCATTACCCAATCCGAGAGAAGTAATCGGTAATGCAAGAGCATTAACCGTAAAATCACGTCGCTTCAAATCCTCTTCGAGAGTAGTTGACACCACTTTAGGTTTTCGTGAAGTCTCATTATATGCTTCACTACGCGCTCCCGCAAATTCAAGTTCAAATACTTTTTCAGTTTTTCCATCCTCCTGCTCAGTCGTATAGACATATCGCGCAGTATCGAAATCAGAAAATTCAATCAGACTTCCCTCTTGTTTTACTGCTTCATCGAAAGCCCTGGCAAACTCAATACCGCTACCTTCGACCACTACATCCAAATCTTTGACTGATTCTCGATGCATCAACATATCGCGCACAAATCCACCCACTGCATGCGCACGGACTTTTTTCTCTTCCGCAAGTTTTCCAATCGTGATATACACTTTGGCGAGATCAATCATAACAGAAAGAATTCCTAATTATTCTAATTAACCTAAATACTCTAAAAAATTCAAAATATATAATATTTCTAACTCACTACAGACCCTTAGAATAATTAGATCAATTAGTATAATTAGAATAATTTGAATTCATGTGTATGACCTACTCCGCTTTCTCACGAATTACAATTTCCTGACCTGGTTCAAGTCCAGACACAATTTCAATCAATCCATCATCTCCTCGAAGTCCGGTAACCACTTCCACTTCACGGACTTGTCCATTTTCAAGAATACGAACCATTTTTTTGACATCTTCAGAACGAATCGCTCGTTGAGGAATAAAGAGAACATTATCTTTATTTTCAGTAAAGAACATTACGTCAGCAGTCATACCATTTAATATCTGATATTCAGTTTTTTCTTCAAGTACTACGGTAACTTTATAATACACCACATCTTGTATCACTGTTTCACCCGTTTCAATTTCAGTTACCACTCCAGTAAATTTTACATCATTTCCATACGCATCAAGCGTCACTGTAGTTGAAACTCCGTTCGCAATTTTTACAATATCAGTTTCTGGGATATCCACTTTGACTTCAAAACGAGGACTTACAAGCTTTATCACCGCATCTTGACTCGTTACAAATTCACCTGGCTTAAATGCCACCTTAGCAACCTTACCTGCAATCGGTGCGACAATACGAGATTTATTCCGACTAGCAACCGCTGCACCAACTGATGCTTGCGAAGATCGAATAGACGCTTCATACGCAGCTACATCTGCCACAGCCTTATTCTCCGCATTAATCAAATTCTGTTTTGCTTGTTCATAAAGAACGCTATTTGTAGTATAACTATTTTTTGCATCCTGAATTGCCTGTCTCTGCGAAATAAGAGAAGTGAGTTTAGCCGTAACAAGAGAACGTTCAGAAGAAATCGAAGATTTCATTGTATCAAGAAGAGTCTGAGTCAAACCACCAACTGCTGGCGATGTATTAAGAACTTCAGAAACCTGATACAATAAATCTTTGGTAGAAGTAAGTACTTTATCAGCCACCATAATCGCCGCATCAATATCAGCCTGAGAAGAAGCGAGAGAAAGCGAATTTGCTTTTGCATCAAAAGCATTTTGATCAATGGTTGCAAGTAGGTATTGATTGCGAGCAGAAATAAGTGTACTTGGTTTCTGAACACCAAGCTGTGTTTCAAACACATCATTTACAAATTCATTATCAATGCCCAAAATATTATCAACCGCCGTGATTGCTTGAGACACGGTTGCTTGAATCTGTACCATGAGCGCAAAAGCATCATTATACGTATCTCGAACAATTTCACTATTCATTCCACCTTCAGATAATTTCAAATTAATCAGTGCTTTTTCAACAGCAGCTTTGGCATTCGTAATTGCATCCTGTCCCGCAGCTTTGATCTGGGACAAATTAGCCTGAGCTTGTCCTACACCAGCACTTGCCTCCCCAATTCGAGCATTAACTTCACTCAAATTTAGATCAGCTAATAATGCTCCTGCACGAACTTGCGCATCAATCTCGGTATAAATTTTTGCGATTCGACCGCTGGATTCAAAACGTAAATCAAGTTCGTCTGCTGATTTTACGTTTCCCGAAGCATCAACAGTCTGAGTTAACGTCCCTCGTTCAACTACAAAAGTCTCATACGAAGGTCCTTTGTTTTGTTTTTGTGACTGTGAAAAAACATAGCCCCCGACAAGAAGAACAATAATTCCCACTATATAGATCCATTTCTTTTTGTACCAAGGTTTGACTGTAGACAGTTGTGCAGGTGTGCTCATAGTAATCGTGTATATTATGATATATGTGAATTTTTTAATTCTTCACTTAAGTTTGATAAATTAGAAATCATCGACTCAACTACACTCGTCGGGGCCAAGACAATAACACCATCTTTTTCAATAACCAAAAAGTTATCACCTTTCTTAAGAGAAAGCTTAGATCTTAATTTCTTCGGAACAACAACCTGCCCCCTCTCTCCAAGAGAAGTAGTACCATGACATGTCCCGTATATGTTCAAATCTTTTTTGGTTGATGGCATAAAAAAGTATGAAAAATCATACTTATCATACTCTTTTAAAGAACTTCCGTCAAGTACTAAACAAACAACGCTATAATAACTCCCGCAATAATAATCCGATAAATAACGAAAGGAATAAAGCTCACTTTTCGTATCACGGTAAGAGTAAGCCAGATAGAGAAAAGCCCACTAAGCATGGCCGCAATAAAGCCGACAATCAAAATCGGTATTCCATAGGTAATCCCCCCTGTGCCCACCATATCCTTCAAAGCTGAAGCTCCAGCCAAAGTAATAATAGGAATACTCATTAAAAATGAAAATTCTGCAGCAGCAGTCTTTGAAAAATTTTGTAATAACGCTGCAGAGATCGTCACCCCTGATCTGCTCATACCAGGAACAAAAGCCAAGACTTGTGCAAACCCAACCACCATTGCATTACGAAAAGTAATTTTAGAAATAGGATGTGTTTCGTGACGATGATGAATGTAACGATCTGCTACAAATAGTATGCCCGCACCAAGAATCAAACTAATTGCAACTGACTGAGGCGATCGAAATGCAGATTCAATTTTATTCCCAAATAATAATCCCACAAACGCAGCAGGAATAGTTGAAATAATAACCGCAAATCCTATATTTCGATCTACGGTAGGCTGCTTAAAATGAATAAGTGCTCGAAAAATTCGTGCGACCGTAGTGCGGAAAAAAAGTACAACTGCAACCAATGTCGCAACATGCAGCACAATATCAAATGATTGATCTTGCACATCCCACCCAAAAATAACGGGTACTAAAATCAAGTGCCCTGATGAAGAAATCGGCAAAAATTCACATAGACCCTGTACAATACCGAGAACAATTGCCTGAAGTATAGTCATACAACATTGATTTAAACAGATTAAAACGGATTTAGACTGAAAAAATTATATCCAATCTGTTTAAATCCATATTAATCTGCGTAATCAATGTTTAAAACAGTTTCCCCACACTATACACCGCACCAATAGCTAGCGCAAGAAGTACAGGAATAATAAACAACCCTACTCGATGGAGTGAAAAAGTACGTGCCCCTTTAAATTCTCCCTTTTGATGAGCTCTCCAATACATGAGAATAATCAAGAAAAGCTCAGCGGTGACTAATACTCCCCCAATAATATCAATAACCGCAATAAAACTCCGTAAACCAAAATAAAAAAGCAAAAATGGAACTATACACACTACAATCGTTGCTACCCATTCGCGCATTCCATAATCCCAAGTCAACGAATCTCTAAGCGAAAGAGCAGTAATCAAGAAACTCGTACCCATAGCCAACAGAGCAAAAACATTACCAAATAGAAAAGCTCGATGGCCGATAAACTCCCCCAAACCAATCGTTGCAATTTCGGGTGTTGCATCTCCCATAACTCCAACAGCAAGCAATGCAAAAGCAGCATATACCAAAATCGCAATTATACCCGCAAAAACAATTGAATGTTTATACGTTCCATTTTTATTTTTGAGTATCGTATATGCCTCGGGCATCGAAGTAGTGCTATGGAAAGCAAAAAGAACCACACCGTACGGAAATAATAATTCAGAAAAATTATATGAAATCAAATTTGCAGTATCCACCTGAGGAAAACTCACCAATATAATCATAAATACTACAGCAAGTATACCTACCACCAAAACGGATTCAACACGTTTTATAGTCCTCATGCCACTAGCAATAAGCGCTGCACCCAATAGAAAAAAACCAATAGTCCAATACTCGCTTGGTCCACCAAATAACACAGATAATGTCTCACCTTCACCAATGAGATAGACCAATAACACTCCAACAAGCATAGTATAGAGTATTGCAGTCATCAGATATCCGCCCCACGCACCTAAATATTTTCGTGCAAGACCAGTAAGTTGTAGTGGTTTTGGTTGGATTGAAACTAATTGTCCAAGCATCAAATTCAAGACCATCATAATCAAACCAAGAGCCACAATATACAAAAAACCGACTATGGCTCCTGAGCGAGAAATTGCATATGGAAGTCCCAATACTCCTGCTCCAATCGTTCCGCTCACAATTAACGCAACTCCTTGCCACAAACCAATACGCCGCTGGAATAAACCACGGAAATGTACAATCTCTTCTGATACCGTTTGTTTTAGCATCATAATAATTAACAATAAAAAACAGTGTTAGAAAGATTGAAGATTAAAGAATTATCACCAATCTTTATTCTTTAGTCTTAGTCTCAATTATTCTTTCCCATATATTCCCGAGCCAAATCAAGAAAACTAGAATCATTGTGCGTATACCTCATCCAATACCACCACTCCACTCCCCACAAATATGCTCGCGATGCACTAGTATATCTCGCAAACTCCAAATTTTTCTTCATCTGCTCGACACTCATAGTCTCAAATTGATCTTCAATTGGCATTCCAATGAGATCACCATTATGGATCCAAGGTTCAGCTTGTAATTCTGAGATAAAAAATGTATCTGGTGATAAACCAAATATGTTTGCCCGAACTTTGAACCATCCTGCAGGCATCCAATCATAAGTAAAAATACTTCCTTTCGGAGTAGTGACCACTCGATACATCGTACTTCCAAAAATATCTCCTTTTTTTGCAGCAGGATACCACACTGATAATTCACCACTATCAGTCACTACGATGTTATGAATATCATCTTTCGCCCGAACAATAGAAATCTCTTCATCAATTGCAAGTGGCTCAAACCGCTTACAACTCCCAAAATCAAACTTGATATATGGTTCATTTTCGACCTGCCAATATTCAAGTGCTTTATGATCTTTATAACGGTCTACCGTAGTTGAGACATACGCATATAATTTGTGCAAATATTCATCACGTGTTTTTTCTTCAAGCCAGGACGGTAAATGACACTCAGGCCAACGAGGAGTCTTCTGTCCTACAGCCAAAAGCACGTGCACATTCTGCTTACCCGCTTCATTCATCATGAAATCAACATCAGAAAAATCATACTCCCCTTCTTCTTTCTCGACCTGATCCCAATCAACAGACAATCGGATAAAGGCAGGTTTCAAATCAGTAAGCATTTCTCGATACATGGGTTTCCACTCAGGTATAAGCCATGCCGCATGTTGTGAGCTAAAGCTTATTCCATACTGTATCGGATGGGTAGTTTTTCCATACCACCACAACCCCCCATAGATGAGAGCCACAAGTCCAATGAGAATACCAAACCAGCTCATGCGCATAAAATTACAAAATAAATAATACCCCGCCAATAATAACGAGCATGATAGCAAAACTCTGTACTACTAGCTCACGCGGTGAAAAATATTCTTTGAATGTTTTTGGTGACCATTTACTTAATACAAAAATTATTGCAAACATAAGTGCATACTGAAGCCCACTCAATGCATGTACAGCTGAAACTGAACCAATTGCTCCAGCATACTGAATCAATACAACCGCTGCAATACCAATAATTTTCGCAATCCACACAATCGCAAGCGAAGTTGGTTGTATTTTTTTCTTTGACTTTTTTCTATGCGACAATCGATAAGACAATTCTTTCAACACACGAGGATGAAAAAGTAGGAGTAATCCGACAATTCCAGCTCCAGCCCGACTCCAGGCAAACGCAGGAATAAAATCATGTGTCATGTACAAAAATTTAGCACTCACATGAGAGATAGCAAAACATACACCTGAAACTATTGCCCAAAGATAACTCAGGGAAAATCCTTTTTTTATTTTAGTCTCCTGATACGAAAGGACAACCGACGCAACTACCAGACATACCATTCCCCAGAGCTGCCCTGGTGTCAATGTTTCAGACAAAAAATAATGTGATAATACATAGGTAGTCACTGCAACCACGGCTCCACTAAAAGGATTTACATGCGACGCTTCTCCCCCCTTCACTGCAACATACAACGTTAATAACCCAAACCCAAATGCGACTCCCGAACCGAGCCCAATCAAAATATCATAATATCCCCATATTTCTTTTGAAAAAAACAAAAGCACCATTGCACCCCACATAATAATGGTAGAATAAAATGTGTATACACTCGGACGCTGGATGGTAGTTGATGATAATATGTATTTATCAAGAATAAAGGTAAGAGCAAGCAAACCGTATCCAATAAGTGCCATGAGAATCCAATTCATACAGATTACAAAAGATGAACATCTTCAATTTCGCTGCGTTTTCCTCGCAGCACAACTTCTTCGATGTGATACGCTCCATTTTTAGGAGCATGCAAAAAACCACTTACAGCAGCCTCAGCAAGCCAGCCAGACTCAAGCCAATCAAAAAGCCATTGATGAGTATACCGTGGATCTTCTTGCTCAAATCCAGCACCAATTGAGTGGAGCCACGCTCGATTATAATCTTCCTGAGAACCAATCGAAGGGGCTATGATAATAGGAATACCCAGAGCAGCATAAAAAGAAAGTTCACTTGGTTTAGTCCAGAGAATATCAGTCGTCAGAAGTGCTTCATTGAATTTCTCAAAATATCCCATCTTTTGTGCATCATAAATGATATTAATCATTCCCGAATGTTTTTCATTGAGATGCAATTCTCTCACTTTATTCTCATAATACACGTACACATCATTACGTGATCCAGCAACCAAATTCAATTTTACCCTACCTGTATCAATATGTTCATGCAAACTTTCGAGTATGGTGATACCAATATCGCGCTGAGCTCCTGCTCCACCCACTGCAAACGTAATAGTCAATGGATGTTCATGGTCACGACTACAATAGCGAGCACCTAAATATGATTCAATCGTAGACTCATACTTTCGTTGATACCGTAAATTTGGATCAAGATTGGTGACCCTACATCCCAAAGATTGTTTAAGTGTTTTTAAATTTTTTGTTCCCGTATTTTCTTTTGGTAAAGGAAACCCTGTTACAAAAATATTTTTCTCAGGAACACCGTAATGCAAAAGTCGTTGTTTTACTCGTTTATTTGGAGCACAATATTTGATTCTACTTGTCTTCGGATCAAGTGGTGCCCATGCACGACTAATATCAGTATCTGTACACAAACAATATATTTCACCTTGATATCCATGTTCTTCAGCAAAAAAAGCAATAGCAAAAAAAGAAGTAAGCAATGGTAATGGTTTCTGATTAAGAGTTTCAATCAGGTGTTTCCCCCACCCTTCCTCAATCATTCGATACATTTCTTTGACCTGAAGGGTTGGTCGAGACAAATCACGCTTAGGATAAAAAGGATCAATCCGCTGAATATAATCCATGATAGAGAACGATAGAGGACCAATCAGTGGTACTTTTTTGAGACGCGATATCCACTCATAGACTTTGCGGCTACTCTCCCACTTGAGACTATCACTCTTAGGAATTCCGCCATAATTATTAGCTGTGATAATATCCACATTCTGCCATCCTACAGGAGACGCGGCAATATCTCGCAATGGGTGCACTGCACGCTGATGACCATATCCCATGTCGACAGTAACAATATAAGCTTCTGAAAATGTTTTTTGTTTGGACATACGCAATATTTTATATAGTATATCACAAACGCTCACATTTGCAGAAAATAGTAAGTCACTATATACTTTATTTATTATATAATTAGCGGCTCCTATGGAAACAAGTCAAAATATACACTCAACAGAAGAAATAATGGAGGAAGTCCATGAAAAAGACACTATTCTACAAAATGCCAAAAAAAAAATACAAAAAATACTAGAACAACTTCCTAGTGACACACAGCAAAAAATACTGGGAGATATCGATAGAATATTTCTAGAAAAACATGATACACTTGATGCAATTGCAGAAAAAATAATGCTAGCAAGTGAGCCAGGTCGCAGACAAAAAAACCAAGACACCACCCCAAATAATCTTCCACCCGATTATGAAGATATCATAACTGTGGTTCTAAGAAACATCGATGATAGTCTCATCAAAGATACACCTACAACATTAACCTCTCTCGTACATGGCAGTGATGCTGAAATTGAATTAGCAATAACTCATGACTTACGAGAAAAACAAAGTAAAGGCACAGGTGATAAAACAAATGAAAATGATACCAGTGAACGAGATGAGTACATCTTAGAATTAGTAGGTGAAATGCATGACATATTGCAAAATATAAAGAAGTATACAAATAACGATATTTTCAAACGTGCAGCCAACAGAGGTGTTGATAAATTCACAAAAATACAAGAAGTTATACAACAAAACTTACATGAATATTATGCCGCAAAAATAAAAATTACAGGTGCACTGAATGTGTCTGATAGAAATAATAATGAAGAACGGGACATGCTTATTGGTTTAGTAACCGACCAGTTATTAAAAACATACACTAAATTCCTCAAACCCCCCGTTTCAAAAAAAGAAGAAGAATTTGAAGCTAAAATTACAAAACTCGATCCCACATCTAGAAATGAGATGAATAAAAAATGGAAAGAAGAAAAAGGAATATTGCTCGATGCAATAGAACAGGCATTCAAAGCAGAAATACAATCTCTCACAAAAACTCAAATACTTGATCTTGAGAGGGATGATACTATACCTGGTTTATTTCGTCTTGATATAGTACCCCAACCAGGAGAGGAAAACGCTCAGATAGAAAATCCTCCAAAACCAAATCCGCCCAAAAAACCAGCCAGAATTTCAGGATTCTTTAAACGATTATTCGGCTAAAAACAAAAACCCCACACTATTTCTAGTGTAGGATAAACTGTTCCCGACGCGATCGCACCGTGTCGTAACAGTCGGCGCGAGGCGTCGGGGTTGTTCAAAACCAGATGATGGTCTGGAGCTTGGTGCCGGAGTAGTCCAGACGTTCAATCTTCTCTTCAGGATTGCACGGAGGCGACGCACCCGACTCCTCAGAACGATCCACATGAATGACTTCTCGCCCCTTAATCTTCCAGAGACTCACCTCGAAAACACAGTAGGAGAGATTGGGATTGACTTCATTCAGCCGCTCGCTTGACCGCACTGTCACGATCATATCGGAACGCACAGGCCCCTTCGTCGCAGGACCAAGCTTCGAAAGAGGTCTGAGAATATCCTTGTCCGCGACCGGCATGAACTCGTACAGCACTCCCCCTGTGCCACCCTGACGCACATAGAAAGTCAGCTCTTGCTTCAGCAAGCGACGCTGGATCTGTTCGAAGGCATCGAGTGCACGTCTAATCCGCTGATCTTGATCTGCCTGAAGCTTCTGGTACTTCTCGAACGGGACGGTGGAACCACAGGATGCGAGGATACACGCGAAGAGGACGAGAATGAACTTGATCATGTAAAAACTCCTTTGGTTGATGCTCGACTATTGATCCAGCTCCTCTAGATTCAGATAAATCCAAAAGAATAGCATCAATTAAAAAGTAACCTAGTGTATACCAGGTTACTTATAAAGTCAAGTATGTACCCTCATTAGTTTTGTGTACTCTGAGGACGTGTAGGTCTTCGAAAAGTGCGCTGAAATGATCGTTGCTGAGAACCGTCAGAACTCGACTGACCTTCGGTACGTGGTCCACGATTGTACGCTGGTCTCTCTCCTGAACTACCACCACGGTCACCTTCTGGTCGTGGGCGATTGTTGCCATATCGATGAGTTCGATTTCGTCTCTGACTATTATTACCACCCCCAAAACTTCTTTCTTCACGACCCTGACCCCCGCCTTGTCCACCTCGATAAGGACGTCCATATCCTCTTTCAGGTCTATTCTCTTCCCGAGGAACTTCAATTCGTGGAGGAAGAGTAGGAAGTCCAATAATAGGCAATGACTTTTTGATCAATCTCTCAATCTGTCTAATTTGTGATTTTTCTTGATGTGTTACAAAAGAAACTGCTTTACCACTCATTCCAGCTCGACCTGTTCTACCAATACGGTGTACATAATCTTCAGAATTGTCCGGTAAGTCAAAGTTGATAACGAGTGAAATTCCCGTTACATCAATTCCACGCGCAGCAATGTCAGTTGCAACAAGAATACGATACTGACCAGATTTGAATCCAGCTAATGCCGCTTTTCTCTGTGCAAGTGTACGATTCGAATGAATTTCAACAGCAGTGTGCTTCATGTGACGAAGAGAAGCGGCAATTCGTTTTGCTCCAAACTTGGTTCGGGAAAACACGAGTACAGTTCCTTTGTTATCATCAAGCATTTTCTGAAGTAATTGTAATTTTTGTTCTTTGCTAATAATAAAAATTTCCTGCTCAACATTTGCCGAACTCGTTCCTTGTGGAGCAACTTCGATTCGAAGTGGCAATTTCATATGTTGTGATGCCATTTTTGCAATTTCAGCAGGCATGGTTGCAGAAAAAAGAAGTGTCTGACGATCTTTCGGTGTAAGCGACAAAATGCGCTTGATTTGCGGTGCAAATCCAATATCAAACATACGGTCAGCTTCATCAAGCACGACCACCTTAATACGATCAAGCGTTACTGTTTTTTGTTCGAGATGATCAGCGAGTCGCCCAGGAGTTGCTACAATAATGTGCGGATTGCGACGAAGCTCATTCACCTGCATATGCATCGAAGCTCCTCCAATAACCACGGTGGTTTTGAGACCAAAACTATTACCAATTTTTCGAATGGTTTCTTCTACCTGTAATGCCAACTCGCGAGTAGGAACAAGTACAAGACCTTGAGCTTTCAACTGTGACAATCGTTGTATCATTGGTAATCCAAAAGCAAGAGTCTTTCCCGTGCCTGTCTGAGCAATTCCTACCATATCTTTTCCTTCGAGTGCAACAGGAATAGACTTCGCTTGAATCGGAGTTGGCTGAGTAAATTTGTTCTGCATCAAAATGTCGACGATTTTCGGAGCAAGTCCGAGGTTATCAAAACTTAAAGTTTGTGGTGTGTGTTCCATAAAATAAATATAGTGACCCGATGTCTACTGGGCCACTACAACTATGGAACAAGAAGATTCGAGTCTATGAGGAGTAAATCTCCTCTAATGAATGAAATGCGAGTATAGCAGAAAGAAGAGAATTTGTCAATGGTTGTTCCGTACAGAACATCGTACGGGACGTTGAAACTATTTTACGTGAGGAGAAGGGGTATGTTTATATCCCAACAATTATACTGTGAAACTACATCCTTTTTCCTAATCCAAAGTAATCTCGTATCTCATCTGGAGTTTTATTACCAAATTCACTATCTATATCTCGATCCTTCTTAAGTTTTTCCAAAAGCCAAGGTAGACATTGTGCAGCAAGATCAAACTTTCCTTCTTTCCTGAAATGTTTCTCGACTAATTCCATTGCCCTCTGTTTTCCTCCTCGTTCCTGAATTTGATCCAATAAATAATGCACACTTTCAAAACGTTCTTTTTCAAAAAGTTTTGGTATGTCTGCTGCAGCATCTTCAGGAGAAAGAACAAGATCATCAAAATCCATAGGCATGGGATTATTATAAATTAGTATAGAAACTATAGAGCATTTTACTAAAAAGTTCAATTCCTTCGGTGGGTATACAAAAAACATGGCTTATGTTAGCCATGTTTTCTGGAGCAGGCGCGGTCGGAATCGGACCGACGACGAAGGTTTTGGAGACCTTAGTGATACCATTTCACCACGCGCCCATGGATTAATTATCTACCAGAGTATAGCGAATATAAATAACTTTTTCAATAGCTCACACCCTGATATGAATAAATAAAAAAGATTGAAGATTAAAGACTAAAGATTTTAAATTTTCCTTAATCTTCAGTTTTTAATCTTCAATCTTACAAAACCAGACAACTAGATAACCAGTTAACTCGACCTCTTCGCCTTATTTCGTTCAACCTCAGTCAAATATTTCTTTCGAAGTCTAATACTTTTTGGAGTAATTTCAAGATATTCATCATCAGTCATGATTTCCATACCACGCTCAAGTGAAATTTCAAATGGAGGAGTAAGAATAATTGCATCATCACTGCCACTTGCTCGCATGTTTGAAAGTTTCTTTCCTTTGATTGCATTCACTGCCATATCCTGACCCTTCGCCACATTACCAATAACCATTCCCTCGTAAATTTCAATGTTTGGTCCGATATAGAGTGTACCTCGTTCCTGGAGATTCCACAGTGCATATCCAAGCGCTTTTCCAGTAAGCATAGAAACCATACTTCCAACTTCCCTCTTTTCAATAACTCCCACATGAGGACGGAATCCAGTCACACGTGACGCCATAATTCCCTCTCCACGAGTATCCATTACAAATTCTCCACGATATCCGAGGATACCACGAGTTGGGATTTCAAAAATAATACGAGTATGACCACCTTCAGGCATCATATTCGTCATACTACCCTTTCGTTTACTCATTTTTTCAATAACCGTACCAACATATATATCAGGCACATCAATCGTTACTTCTTCAAAAGGCTCTACTTTTTCTCCATTTTCTTCTTTGATAATTACACGAGGTTGAGACACCTGAAGTTCGAATCCTTCACGGCGCATATTTTCAAGCAAAATTGCGATATGCATTTCTCCTCGTCCATACACGGTAAAACGATCTCCACTACCAAATTCCACATGTAGACCCACGTTCACCTCGAGCTCTTTTTCAAGTCGTTCGCGAATTTGTCTACTGGTTACATAGGTTCCCTCTTTTCCAGCAAATGGAGAATTGTTGACCAAAAAATCAATAGAAATTGTTGGATCATCAACCTTGATAGCAGGTAATGCTTCCTGATCAGCTGAAACACAAATGGTCTCACCAATATAAATATCAGGAATTCCCGCAATCATAGCAATATCCCCTGCTTCAGCTTGCTGCACTTCTTCACGAGCAAAACCTTTAAAATTTTGAATTTTGGTAATATTCCCCGTTCGGACAGTTCCATCCTCATTTTTGATAAATACTTTATCACCCTGCTTTACCACACCTTCGTAAATACGCCCAACAGCAAGACGACCCAGATAATTGTCGTACGCGAGGTTAAATGGCTGCATCCGAAGAGGTTTGGTAATATCATGGCGAGCAGCAGGTACTTTTTCGAGAATTGTATCAAGCAATGGTTCAAGATTAGTTGACTCATCAGTTAAGTTCTTTTTTGCAATACCAAGTTTGCCAATTGCATAAACAGTCGTAAAATTGAGTTGTTCATCATTTGCTCCAAGATCCATAAATAGTTCCAAAACCATATCATGAGCTTCTTGTGGTCGTGCAGCAGGTTTATCAATTTTATTCAAAACCACAATCGGTTTCAAACCAATTTCAAGAGATTTTTTCAATACAAATTTAGTTTGAGGCATCGGACCTTCCTGAGCATCAACAATCAATAACACTGAATCAATCGATCGGAGTACACGCTCTACTTCAGAACCAAAATCAGCATGGCCCGGAGTATCCACGATATTTACTTTGGTTCCTTTATAAAAAAGCGAGGTATTTTTGGCATAAATCGTAATACCACGCTCTTTTTCAAGAGTGTTTGAATCCATAGTCTGACCTTCCTCAGTAATCATGCCACACTCGCGAAGCAAAGCATCGGTCAAAGTGGTTTTACCATGGTCTACGTGTGCGATAATTGCAATGTTTCGAATTTCCATATTTAAGATAAAAGCCTCAAGCTATACACTCGAGACTCGAGGCAAAATAGTGGGCGAAGTATACAAAAAAATAGTTTATTTGTCAAGTGCTACAAATAACTCAAAGCTTTTAAGCTTTGAGTTATAATTTTGAGTTTTATGTTTTAAATTTTGAGATTTTGTACTATCTTCCCAACTTAGCAAGTAATGAGATCATAGCAGGTCTCGTCTTCAACCGCCCCATCCACGAAGTAATCGCAGGGTATTCACCAAAATCATAGTTCAATCCAAATCCAAGATTAATGATTGAACCAATACTCACATCTGCAAGAGTAAATTCTTTACCTACGACAAAATCTTTGTCTGTAAGATGAGTTTCAAGAATTTTGAGATATTGTTTAACATCTTCCCCTGCTTTGATAGCTTCAGCCTGAGTACCCACTGAATACATAACAAAAAGCAAAATAGTATCAAAGTACTGCTGTGGGTGAAGTGCTGCCCACCAACTCCACTGTGACACCAGCGCTTTTTCTTCTACCGTTCTCCCCAAAAGCTGTGGTTTATATTTTTCTGCCAAATATTGATTGATAGCAAAAGATTCCCACAATACAAACTCTTCATCAACCAATACTGGAACTTTCCCATTAGGATTTAATTTCAAAAACCACTCAGACTTTTGTTCTTTCATCTTCATGTTTAGTTCCTTTTGTTCATAAGGAACATTCAATTCTTCAAGAAGCCAAATACATTTGCCCGCACTTGAATTCGCAGATCCGTATAGTGTAATCATAACATCCGAACAGTATTAAAATAACAAGAGCACATAAAAGCACTCGAATAGACAGTATAGCTGAATTAAACGAGTTGATCAAGTGTGGAAAACTCTAGAGATTCGGCATTACTGAACCATTTTCTTGTTCAGACACAGACTTTTTCACACTCAATGCACGGAAGACTGCGATAACCATCACAAGGGTAACGACGTAAGGAATAGAAATTAATGGTCCAAATGAAAGAGCGGTCATTACAATCTTTGGAAGTGCAAAGGCAAATATAGAGAGTGTAAATACTTCCTTCCATGTGTAGCGCTCACCTACAGGTTGTTTGGTAGTGCGAGTATAGACGAGATATATGAGTGATGAACAGATAAGGAGATATGCCAATAATCCCAATCCCCAAATCAAGAAAACAATCGCCAAGGCAACGACCATAATCATTGATCTCCATGAGCCTACCAAATTCTCAAGTGTCTGTATTGCCTCTGTGCGAGAAAAAGATATATTTGGTACATCAGAAAAATCTTCTTTGGTACTTCCAAAAATTTCAGTAGTATTTGATAGCACATGATCTTGTGTAACGAGTATTGCTTTTTCTGAAGAAGTAACAAATTGTTCAACACTAAGTGTACTAGTGCTCACGGTGTCAACAATAAGTACGAGTACCCCTTCCTCTTTTGTTTCAAATCTTCGAACATAAGGTTGCTCTACTCCCGTCACCGAGAGTTTATGATCAGTGACTGTTGCATAAAAATCAGGTACTTCTTCTACGATTATATCTTTCACTGAGGTTACTGCATACGGAATAGCTCTGAAGGTAAAAACAGCAGCCGCACCAAAAGCTAACACAAGAACAGTAAGAACAAAAAACCACGTGGATTTTTTTGACTGTTTTGACTGTGCTGAAAACCAGACAGGATTACTGAGACTTTTATACAGTACCTCAAGAAAATATTTCATATAATTTATTAATTCAAAACAGCACCTAAGATAGGGCTGTTTTTGACTAAGATCTTATTTGGTCTCTTTATGCATGGAGTGTTTCGTGCAGTGCTTGCAAAACTTTGAGATTTCAAGACGTTGTTTGATGGCTTTATTCTTGTTTTTGAAATACGTCACCGTCTTACACTCAGTACATGAGAGTTTGATCTTATTTTGTCGTTCTTTTGACTTGGAAGCCATAATACAGGAACTAAAAATGAAGTAAGGAAATAGTACAGGATTACAGAGTATCTGTCAAGTTTTACCAAAAAATACAGCAAATAGAAGTCATACACAAAGAATTGCCCCCTACCGAAAAATAGTACTAACAAAGAGACTCGCTATAAATAAAAAACATCGCTTATTTTAGCGATGTTTTTACTGGAGCTGTCATCCAGGATTGAACTGGAGACCTCGTCCTTACCATGGACGCGCTCTACCAACTGAGCTATGACAGCATGAATGAAAAATGAACAATTATCAAAGAGCAATTAACAAAATACTGTGCTGTTAATTGTGTATTGCTAATTGTTCATTTTCTCAGTGCGCGCCGAGGGATTCGAACCCCCGACCCTCTCGGTGTAAACGAGATGCTCTAACCAACTGAGCTAGGCGCGCTTAAATTTGTTTTTACAAAAAATCACTAAACACCTCGACCAACTGCCTGCCCGCCTTGGGCGGGAGCTAGGCGCGCATGGCTGTAAAAGGTAATCAATATGCGGAGAGCAGTATACTCAAATTAATCCATCCTGTCAACAGGAAAATAAATAGGCCTACAACTCCTTATCTGCCACAAGAATTCCAGTCTCAGTGGATAAAATTTCGACTGAAAAACTAGGCAAAGAATACATGTACTCAATAAACGGCTTCATAGCTTCTTCATGCGAATGAATATTATCCGCAATTACCACACAATGGGCATTCATCAACGAAAGAAGCGCCTGTACATACGAAACATGCTCATATTTGGTAGCATCAAGAAATACAATATCAAATAACCCCGTAAGTGAATCAAATATTTCTGGTGCATGCCCGTGTACCAAAGTAATAATACTCCCCACTTCAGCAATACGAAAATGATGTTCCGCCAAATCACCGCGCTCTTTGTGAGACTCAATCGTAGTAATACTTCCTCCAACCTCAATAAGTGACGGCACCAATCGCAAAGCGGTATACCCATTTGAAGTACCAATCTCAAGTACTCGACACTGACCTAACTTCTGAATATAGGAAATAATAAGATCAACAGTCTGAGGACCCGCATTCCAATACGGGTTTCCGGTAGCCCTACGATCTTCCAGTTCTTTACACACGTTATTATATACTTCAGTATTCATACAGCCATACGCTAACACAAGACTATACAGATATGCAAGTGATGGTATACTAACATTGATTCAAACAGATTAAATTATGATTTAGACTGAAAATACATATTCTTTAATCTGCATAATCAATTTTTAATCAATCTAAATCAATACTATATGACTCCCCCACTCCATTCACCAGCCCCTGACTTCACGCTCCAGGATCAATTTGGCACCACACACAGTCTTGCAGAATATGCAGGCAGATATGTACTCCTCTATTTCTACCCCAAAGACGACACACCTGGCTGCACCACCGAAGCGTGTAATTTTCAAGACAGGTTAAATGAACTCAAAGAAAAAAACGTACAAGTCTTAGGTGTAAGTGCTGATGACATAGAGTCACACAAAAAATTTGCTAAAAAATTTCACTTAAATTTTCCGCTCCTCGCTGATCCTGAAAAAAAAGTAATTAGTGCATATGGAGTATGGAGAGAGAAAGAAATGTTTGGTAAAAAAAATATGGGAATAGTTCGAGAATCATTTCTCATCAGTCCTGAGGGCACTATTCTCAAACACTACGAAAATGTAAAACCTGAAATACATGCAGACGAAGTGCTACACGACATAGTGTAAAAAAATAATCCCGCCAAAAGCGGGTTATTTTTTATCAATATCTTCTCCCCACTGCCAACGCGGTTTTTCACCCGTGGCATAACAAATACGAATGAGAGTAATGGTCAGAAGTGTAATAGGCAAAAAAAAGGTAAATATGAGCTCTCGAGGTGGAGACTGTTCATCAATAGTCGCAGCAAACGCAAAAACAGCACCCATATACACCAAAATTACCGCCCACCCTTCCCAAGTGACCGGATACCATCCCCAACCATACAATTTTCGTTTGAACCAAAGTTTTTTCATATAGTGTTACTATATACGAAAAAAGCCGCTCGGTAAAGCGGCTTTTTATACTATTAATTATTTGAGTGTAACACCCTCAACCGATATGCCATATGGACCTGAATGCTCAAAAATATCTCCAATTTTATCAAGATCAATAATTCCCACGTACTTATTAAATCCAAACAGTAATTGCCCCTCCGCATACTTAATTAATTTTATTGATGGATTCTCCTTACTATCCCCATAACCTACCTCACAACGCAAAGATATAGGAGATGAAAAAGTTAACATTTTTTCATTATTTCCAGCTTCTCCTGTACGGACAACTTTTAAACCTAGTAAATTTACAACTGGTAGATTCTCATCTTTCCATTCTTTACCAGTTTCCCGTGGATATGGTAATTGAGTGCAGTCGTTATCAGAAATTAAAGAAATAGTAGACGTCGTACTACTGTCAGTAAAACTTAAGACTAGTGTTGACGTATCAGTGGTTTCAACTATTTTAAATTTCTCAACAAAATCATCTGCAAAATAATACATCGTATGAATACCATCACCCTCACAAGAACGCTGCCAATAGTTGACTATAACTGCGCTTTTATCAGACAAATATTCCCACTGCACACCTGGCAAACCACACTCATCTACGTCTAATTTCTTTACCAAGACAGCATCACTACTATCACCAAAAACATTCCACAACATAAACGAATACGTTGAAGAGGTAGTACCTGTAATATGCCTTGTTCCAATCAAAGTACTTGAAGAATGTGGTATAGGAATTATTTTATCAAGCTCATACCCCTCAAGGACGTGTAAAAATAATCCGTTTTCATCTTCTGGTCCTAGTATCTCGGAAAGTGTTGGGTTATCGATAAGGGTAGACGTATTAATAGATAGAACTGATCCTCCTCCAGATATTGCATTTTGCTGCGAAACTTCGTCAATGGTTAGTAAACGGATAGTATCAGTTTGGGCACGCTGATTATTTGTAGAACTAAAAAAAATATATGCAGCTCCAAAAGCAGCAAAGATAGAAAAAATAATAAATAAAAGAAACGGCACAAATGTATTTCGAGGTTGTCCAGGCAGTATTTCCATATATAGATTAAGTATATGTACTGAGTATACTACAAAAAAAGCCGCTTGGTAAAGCGACTTTTTATTGGTGGGCCGAGTAGGATTCGAACCTACGAAGGCTGAGCCAGCAGATTTACAGTCTGCCCCCTTTGACCGCTCGGGAATCGACCCATTTTTACTCCTAACTTTATAATCAGCGAGCCGTCTCGGGGGTTCGAACCCCGGACCTACGGTTTACAAAACCGTTGCTCTACCAGCTGAGCTAAGACGGCTCGCTGACTACAAAATATTAGTTGAACCGCACTCCAAGTAGTCTCTAATCACTGGAACTCAGAGTCTATGAAATAATACAGGACTTAAGTGAGTTCATCAATTCGTTGTCGAAATGATTGTAGTTTTTGATTCTCAGGATTAATCATCCGAAGTTCATGATACCCCTTCTCTGCAAGCATTTTTTGTTTCAATAGTATAGCTACTTCAGTGAAATTGTCAAGATATTTTGGATTTTGTGGTTCAATCTCCAGTGCCTGTTGAATCGCCTCAAGTGCTGTTTCATATTGTTTAAGTTCAAAAAGCAAATCATACAATTTTGCGAAACGTATAGGATTGTGAGGGTTTACCATTACAGCCTGCTCATAGTACTCCACCGCTTTTTCCAGACGTCCCTCTTCTTCATACATATCCCCAAGCCGAATAAGTGTCTGATCATCAGACGGATTGATTTGCAAAATAAATTGGTACGTTTCTTTTGCTTCAATTAATTGACCTTGTTTTTGGTACACTTCTGCAAGCCCTTGATACGCATCCGTATTCTTTGATTCTTGACGCAAGACCGTTAAATATTTTTTTTCAGCAGTATCATAATCTTCAGCATCAAAATCACGTTTTGCTTCAAGCATTAATTGTTGAATATTCAATTGATGACGCGTTTCTTCTTCAGGAGTCGCATACTTTCTTTTCGAAGTATCCTGCATCATCGCACGACGCTCGACCAACCCAACAAATCTTCTGAATTTAAGTTGAATTTGTTTTGCAATAGTAATAACTGGTGCTACGACCATCACACGAACACGAGCATGCACTTGTGAACTTTTAATAGCAGCTTTTTTACGAATAAACTCTTCTTTTTTCTTTTCTTCCCGCATGTATGGCAAAGACTCAACATTAAGAAGTGTTATTTGATGATAGTGTCGATAGACAATACCTATAATAACACCAAGAGAAACTACTGCTAAAATAATGGGAATAATAAGCATCATACAGAGATTACAGAACTCTCAATTATTTTTTTAAACCGCACTCCATCAGTCGATGCAGATCCTACCAATACACCATCAATAATTCCGTAGGATAGATACTCAGCAGCATTTTTCTCGTCCACACTTCCGCCATAGAGTACCGGAATAGCTCTTGGAAAATACATCTTTATTTCCTCTTTAATAAGCGTAATCATACGTACTGCTTCTTCCGCATCACAAGCATCTCCCGTCCCAATTGCCCACACAGGCTCATATGCCACAATTATCTGCTGAGAAGTAGTAAGCCCTTCAAACAACTTCATAACCTGTTTTTTCACTCGATACTCAGCTTTTTGGTCTACTCGGTCTTCTTTGGTTTCACCAATACAGACCACAGGAATAAGCTTTGCATCCAAACACGCTTCCAATTTTTTCCTAGCAGCTTCATCTGTTTCTCCAAAAATATACCGTCTTTCAGAATGTCCAACGAGTGCGTATGATGCCCCCGCACTATGAAACAATTCAGTTGAAGTAGCACCGGTATAGGCACCCCGAGGTACCCACGAAACATTCTGTGCACCAAGACCAATCGAAGTATCTTTCAAAATTTCATGCACACCTACAAATGCAAGTGTATTTGGAAATACGGTACATACCAAATCCTCCGGTAGCTGTGTATCTCGAATACTCTCTGAGAGTGCAACACTTTCAGTATAATCAAGATACATTTTCCAATTTCCAAATATATATTTCATATCCATGTGAAGTCAAAAGTAAAAAGTCAAAAGAATACACGAATTCACCAGACAACTAGACAACCAGTAAACCAGAAAACTTTTCTCCTATTCATAAATTCGATTCATTCAAATTTCGCGTGTAACCTGTTCTAGAACTTAATCTTCGACTCATCAGTATTTCCAATAATCGCAAGCCGCGCTTGTTTCCAATTGAATAATTTCTTCGCCACCGCTTTGATCTCATCATGTGTAACCTCATCGATTTTTGAAAGTATTTCTTCAGGAGTTTCAATATTTTTCTGGAATAATAAATGGCGTGCATAATAATTCGCCTGCATACTACTATCCTCAAGAGAAAGGGTAAATGATCCTCTGATATGAGTCTTAGCATCTTCTAACTCTTTCTTGGTTACACCCTTCTCGACCATTTTTTCAATTTCATTTTTGATAACGTCAAGTGCTTTATTAATATTTGTCGCTTCAAGGCCTGAGCGAACAAACGTATAACCCGTGTCACGGAATTGATCCGATCCTGAGCGCACCATATAGGCCAATCCCCTGCGTTCGCGAATCTGAATAAACAAACGTGAACTCATCGATCCTCCGAGAATAGTATTCATGACTGTCTGAGCATGCAACCTCTCATCCGTATGTGAAAATGAGGGAAACCCAAGCATCATCTGCACCTGGTCAGTAGTTTTATGATCAATCACCAATCGATCTTCTCGCTTGGTTGAACCATAGACCATTGGTTTATACACATTTTTCATTTTTTTCTTGGTTGCAGGTATACCAAAATATTTTTCAATCAAATTTTTCGTTTCAGCATTCATCGCACCTGCAATCACAATCTTCATTGCACTTGCATCATAATACGTATCACGATACTTCAACACATCCTCACGCTTGTATTCTTGTACATGCTTTACCGTTCCTGCAATATCCCACGCAAGAGGACTGCCCTTATAGAGCGAACTTTCAAACACTGAATCAATATGCATCAGTGGATTATCATTATACATTTTGATTTCTTCAGCAATTACTTTCTTCTCTCTCTCCATTTCACGCGCATCAAACAGTGAATTGAAAAGCATGTCTGAAAGAATATCAAGCGAAGTTTCAAGAAAATTTCCTGCTGCTTTAATATAATATCCTGTATATTCTTTACTCGTAAATGCATTATACTCGGCACCAAGTCGATCAATTTCACTAGTCAACTTCAAAGTCGTTGGACGCTTCTTAGTACCTTTGAAAAAAAGATGTTCAATATAATGTGACACTCCATTCAATTTAAATGATTCATAGCGTGAACCAACAGGATACATAATAAGAACAGTCGTTGACTGTGCATCCTTGATAGGAACTAGACACACTTCTGCTCCATTGTGGAGATTATATCGTTCGTACATAAGTAAAAAATTATTCTAAGTACTCTAATTATTCTAATTTACCTAAACGTATACATTCTTTCAACCTATATTATGAGTGTTAAAACAATTAGGTTAATTAGTATAATTAGAATAATTTAATTTTATCTATAACTAAATCATTTTTCCTCGCAAAAACTCAGGTAAATCCTCAATCTTCATCCGCTCCTGCGTCATTGTATCACGGTCGCGAACGGTGACACAATTATCATCTTTTGATTCATAATCCACTGTGACACAAAACGGAGTTCCAATTTCATCATGTCTTCGATACCGTTTTCCCACACTTCCCGATTCATCATAATCTGCTCTAAAATATTTCAATAACTCAGAGTGTAATGTCTGTGCAATTTCAGCAAGTCCGTCTTTTTTCATGAGTGGCAATACGGCAACATGATAGGGAGCGATTGCCGGCTTCAGGTGTAACACAACACGTGTATCCCCTTCTTTTACCAATTGCTCTTCGTATGCAGATACGAGAACAGCAAGCAATGTTCGATCTACTCCAAATGAAGGCTCAATCACATGCGGAATTATTTTTCGTTTATTATCGAGAGGATCCGTATATTCCAGAGATTGTTTTGAGTGTGCTTCATGCTGACGCAAATCATAATCCCCACGATACGCAAGACCCCACAACTCTTTCTGTCCAAAGGGAAAATCAAACATGATATCAACAGTGCGTTTGGAATAATGTGCTCGTTCATCTTCAGGAACTTCCAAATCATGCATAAGATCCGTTTTGATTCCCAATGCACGAGCAAAAGAATAGGTATCTTTCAACCAATTTTCAAACAATTTTTCCCACTCATTCTCTTCAATGAAATATTCAATTTCCATTTGTTCGAATTCAAGTGTTCGGAAAATAAAATTCCCGGGCGTAATTTCATTACGAAATGCTTTTCCAATTTGTGCAATTCCAAAAGGAAGTCTTTTTCGACTCGTATTTGCAACCTGTTTAAAATTTACAAACATTGCCTGGGCAGTTTCTGGACGAAGATACACCGTATTAGCACTTTCTTCTGAGGGACCAATGGACGTTTTAAACATCAGATTAAACTGTTTAGCTTCGGTCCAATCTTTTTTTCCACAGGTTGGACAATTTTTGGAAATATCCACCTGATCAGCTCGAAAACGACCATGACAATTTTTACATTCAACTAATGGATCATTGAAGGTTGCCACGTGCCCACTCGCTTCCCACACTTTTGGATTCATAAGTATTGCTCCATCAAAGGGAACCATATCGATCCTGCTTTCAACAAATTGCTTCCACCACAAGTCTTTAATATTTTTCTTCATCTGCGCACCCAATGGACCGTAATCCCATGCATTAGCAAGACCCCCGTAAATTTCACTCCCAGGAAAAACAAAACCTCGACGTTTGCATAATGATATAAGAGCTTCCATGGTATCTTGAGACATACAACATTGATTTAGACTGATTCAAACGGATTTAAACTGAAAATACAAATACATCTATCTGTGTAATCTGTATTAATCTGTTTGAATCAATGTATAAAAAAAGACCACTCTAATGGTCTTGGGCCCAGCCATTCGACCGGGGGTTCCACCCAAGTTTCCCGACTAAGTCGGGACACTTTTTTATGTAATATAAGCCAAAAGTTCAAAGAGAGCCACCTCTTATCATTACCCCAGCTTATCGAAAGATAGTATACGTAAAACTAGGGCATTTTGTCAACAAAAGAGACTAGATAATATATACCTAATTTCTAAGTTTACCGACCCACGAGAACATATCTTCTACGTTACTAAAAATGACTTGAAACACTGATTGTTCTTTTTGAGGAGTGAGGATAGTAATTGTTTTTGAAATACCTGTATTACCACTTGAATCAATACTCTCAACCACAAATTGGTAGACGGTACCCGGTTCAAAATTCGTAACCACCACCACATGTTTTTTTGTATAATTTTGATCAAGAGTAGTGCTTGCGGTAAATTGAGTACCATCAGCAGCAAATCCTTTACGATAAAATAATCTACTCGTTGATAATTCATTGGTCTGCCATGAAATAATAATTTGAATCTTTTCTTTCCCTCCAGGTACAATCGCCGCATCAGTCTGTATCTGGGAAATCACTGGCACAAGATCCTCTCCTTCGGTAGTAAAGCCTTTAATTACCTTACTCGATACATTGTTTCCTGTGTCAGTACCAAGCAATTCAACATCATAGAGAACACCTGCTTCAAATCCTACAGCCTTAAGAGAATGCTGTGTAGTGAGTCCAGCTTGTCGTACTACTTGCCGTGCCTCAATCTGAGGTACCCCATTTCGATAAGGTGTGTACACAACTGCAGAATCGGTAGGTACCGTGGTATTCCAAGAAAAAGAAACTTCTTCAGGAGAGAGAACAACTACATTGTAATTCGTAATTTCGTTAGTTTGAGATTTCGTTCTAAATACAAAATCTTGAGACTTTGTTTCAGATCCCGTTTGTGTACGAGAAACCACACGATAATGATATACCGTATCAGGAAGCAATCCTTTCACTTCAACCACATGCCCAGTTCGGGAAGCCGTAGGCTCTCCTACCGTCTGATCATAGGTCTTATCAGACAAAAACTCTCCTTCAGGCGCAAACTCAACCAATGAATTTGCATTTTTATCAGTACTCCACGAAACTGTAGCATAATTCGATCCTGCATCAACTACAGGCTGTCCACCGATAATAGGTAATGGCAAAATGTCAGACAATTGTTCGATAATCTGTGCCTGAGCAAGTAATGATGTCTCAAGTACACCAACACTCACACGACCAGCGAGACTCTTGATAATTTGTCCAGCTTTTTCGATAGTAGAGAGAAACAATTCCTCTGCAGCATCAGTATTTTTTTCGTCTGCTGCAATATCTTCAATAATATTTTCGGTACTTGATGCAATTTCTTCAGCGAGTGAAACAGTGGTAAACGATCCGGTTACTGGGCTACTTCGATTACCTGTAGTATCAATTGAGCTTATTCGATAAAAATAAGTAGTGAGAGGAAGTAATTCAACCAAATCAATCGTATGTACTTGTACATTTTCAAGATCGAGTGAGCCTCGACCATATTCAATGGTCTTTCCAAATTCTACCAATGTATTAGCATTTTCATTCGTATTCCACTTGATCGTAGCAGAATCAGAGGCGATATTGTTCACCAACACATCAGAAATAATAGGAGGTGTTCGATCAACAGAACTTCCTCCCCCACCACTTGATGGTACTGTTGCAGACCCTTGTACTACACCCTCTGCTCGAGCAGCCTCTTCACGAAGCAACACTTCACTTTCTTCTGAGAGTGTTTCAAGTGTGGTAAACGTATATTCGCCAGAAGTAGAAGTATTTGCACTAGAATCAGCAGACACTACAACAAAATAATATTGCGTAGAAGTAGTAAGATTATGAAGGGTAATTGCATGCGCACTATTAAATGTAGCAACTAAATCACTTGATTCAGTATACGTTGAAGGAGTGGTACCATAATGAACCCGTCCCGTTGTACCCTCATCAGTCGACCAGATAATAAGAGCCTCATCATCAGTCACCACCGTCGAAGTAACATTCGAAATGATTGGTGCCACAAAATCTGGTGGTGGAGTACCATCGGCGAGCCCTTGTGCGTACGCAGTTTCTTCACGCAATCGCACTTCGCTTTCTTCAGATAATTCTTCGAGAGTGGTAAATGAATACTCAGTTGAAGTACTACTATTTCCACTTACATCAGCTGATACAACTACATAAAAATACTCTGTTGAAGTAGTCAACCCACTGAGAGTCATAAAATGTTCACGATTGTAAGTTGAAACTAAATCACTTGATTCAGTGTATACCGTGCTCGTCGTACCATAATACACTTTTCCAGTAGCGCCCTCATCAGTTGACCAGAGTATAAGTGCTTCATCATCAGTCACCACACTCGAAGTTACGTTCGTAATGATAGGCGGAGTATAATCTGCACTATCAGTAGTAGTAACACTAAATTGAAGGGCGCTTGATATATTTCCATCAACATCCGCAACACGCATACTCAGATAGTATGCAGTACCTGGAAGAAGTCCAGTAAATACGTAACGGTGGTCAGAATTAAGATTATTATTAGCGATCACAGACCCATATGAAAGACTCGTACCATAATTAATCGTAGAAGTTGCAGTCTCGTTGGTGCTAAAAGTAATTACCAATGAAGTATCAGACACAACCACGTCTCCCCCAGAATCAAACGTAATTACTGGAGCCGTAATATCCGCAGTGGTTTCAAACGTATAATATTCATGCTGCCCTTCGATAGTATTCTTATCAGTTACTTGCCCAGATTGAACATAATAATAATACGTAGTCCCCGGAAGAAGCGAAGGCAGAACTACCTCATGCGATGACACAGTGAGAGGTGAACCTACAGTCGAAGACGCAGTAAAACTTGAAGAGGTAGAAAAAACTACATACGAATCACTATCCTGATCAGTACTCCATGTAACTGTTGCCTGAGTATTTCGAATTTCAGCAGTTGAAACATCTGAAATAATCGGTCCAGTGAGCGTCGTGTATACGTATCCATTAGGAGCTTGCGTGCCAATTCCCTCATTACCATCAGGATCGAGAGATCGTACACGGAAATAATATGTCGTGTTTGGTGCAAGATTCGTGAGAGAAACTATATGAATACCGAGTCCTGCAGCATTATTTCGCATCGTCGTCAGACCTACCGTATCCACATTACTAAAGTCACTTCCCTCTTCAGTCGTATAATCAATATACGAATCAGAAACTTCATCAGTCTCCCAGGTAATCGTAATTGAATTTGAACCAATCGAACTCGTCGTAACATTGGAAATAGTCGGCGCAGACACATCAGTTCCTCCCGTTCCATTCGGATTATCAGATACAATAGTCGAAAATGCCGAAATATTACCATCGCTATCTTCTGAAGTAACTTTATAATAATAAACCGTTCCTGTATCAATATCAGTATCAAGATAATAATTAATAATACGTGATACTTGAGTAGCAATTTCAGTATAATTAATACCATCGCTTGAACGATAAATTGCGTATTGTGCAAATCCAGGAGTCGGATCATCAATAATTTGCCATGCAATAAATTCTCGCCATTCCAAAGTATCAGAGTTCGAAATATCTTTAAAAAATAAATTTCCAGGAATTTCAGGAGTCTCTGCAGATGAGATAATACCATTTGCAGAGATATTTCCAAATGCATCCCTAACCTGGTAATAGACCGTTGTTCCTCCAGTACCCAAATTCCACGTCGAGGTTGTTGTATACGGAATCCACGTACCCGAACTTCCATTTAATCCATCCGAAGATAGGTCACTGTCGTTTGATAATTTCATTTCTAATCCTGCCATTGTATCATCAGTAACGCTAATCGAAAGTGTACTGGTCGCAATACTTCTCCCATCAATAATAATTGAAGGTAAAGGATCAGTAGTATCCAATACAAAAGTATTGGACTCATCAACCCCGATATTATTTGCCGCCTCAGAATCATTCGCACGAAGACGGATTTTAAAATTCGATCCATTATACTGGTTATTATAAGAACTAGTGGGAGTCCAAGTCAATGAATAACTTGTATATTGAGTAGTCGAAACAGTATCCACTGCAACGCTCGAACCAAACGTACCAGACAAACTTGAAGTTACTGCTGTAGCCCACACCTCATTCCCCACACTTGAACAACTCGCCGTACAATACTGAAGCGCAACAGCAACCACACCAGGCGTAGCACCCGTTGCACTATCAATATCACGCACGTCATAATTCACCACTACAACACCACTGGAAGTAGTAGAAACCGTATTCGTAATAGTAATCTCCGGAGGTGCATTCACTACATACGTAAGTGTACTTTGTTCAAGAATCGGAGTTCCTGTTCCATCAGATTCAAAAAATACTTTATACTGAATCCAACGATCATCTTCCCCATCGGTCAACAGAGCAGGCATCGTTTGCGCACCACTACTGTCAGTAAAATACGTACCAGAAGTTCCATCCGGACCCATCCATGAAGTGAAGACTGCATTATCAGGACTAGTACGCACTTGGAATTTAATCACGGTACCCGCCGGAACACTTCCCGCCCACGAAACCGCAGCGAGCACATTAGTGTCATCTTCAGCATTAAAAGGATTTGACGCGAGTGAACCAGAAGTCAAATAACTATGATACGTAAAAGTAACACTACTAAGTGTAGGAGTAAATGAAGTATTTGCAGTAGTTAAATAGGCTCGATATCGATAATATCTTTTTCCATTCAATGATCCAGGCAATGCAGTATTAGAACTAGTAAAGTACGTTCCTGAAGTTCCATCAGGACCTACATAGCTCCAGGTAGCATTATCCGTATTTGCGGCAACTTGAAACTTTACTGGATTTGACCCAGTCTGACCATGCGCACTCGAGGACCATGAAATCCGAGTAGAAGTTGCATATTTAAGATCAATTGTTGCAGAAGTAAGTGTACCTGTAGCTGTATATTGAGTACCCGCATTAATAGCAAAACGATAAATAGCACTACTCCCTCCCCCAGCCAATACATAAATTTCATCATTATTGTGACGAATCATGGTAGCACCCGCACCGATTGATCCAGGAATTGGCTTAGTCGTGGTAGTGAACTG
The DNA here is from genome assembly GCA_964435035.1 of uncultured Gammaproteobacteria bacterium. GTDB lineage: Bacteria > Patescibacteriota > Patescibacteriia > Magasanikbacterales > UBA922 > UBA922. The sequence continues at coordinate 22,182 of CAYSXR010000004.1, read as the reverse complement.
CCAATCCCCTTGTTGTGGTCGTAAATAGTAAAAACTAGTTCCTCCAAATGTGGTATAAATCCTGTTTTCTCCAGGTTTATGTATCATATACCCCACTGTATTTCCTGCAGCAGGTGTTGAAGAAGTTTGTCTTGATGCCCATGTGCCACTATTCAAATTCAATCTCTCAAGCCATGCATAGTTTTGACCGGTAATTGCATATACAATATCGTTGTCATCATTTTTTACCATCGAAGCACCCGACGTAAATCCAGGGTCATTAGGAGCACCAGCATAATTAGTCATCGTACCTAAATCAATATCGTACTTACTTATGGTATGACCATTATTACCTGTAAGGATAAGGATATCATTATTCTCACTATCATATATTGCTCGAGAGCCTCTTCCCACAGAATTTCCAATACTAGACAACACACTCCATGCCCCATACGGAGCACTTGAAGTTACGGTATACTTTAAAAAATTTGTTGTTGCTCCACCTGCTGCAAAATAAATATTTCCTGAAGCATCAACAGCCATGGTACTACCAATACCGTCACCATAAGGTGAACTAGGCGGATTAGTAAGAGTAGTCCATGAATTCCCCAAAATCGAATATGCGTAAAATTTAACATTACTATTACCTCCAGAATACAGATAAATATAATCACCAGACAACGCAACCGTTCCCCCACCCCCATTGGGAGGTATAGAGGTAGGCACAGAGGTAAGAGTGCTCGTTGTTTTATCAGAAGGAATAAATTTATAAAACCCAGTCGTTCCACCCCCACGAAGGATATAAAAAGCATCAACGCCATCAGTCACCATAACTCCATTACCATCTTCGGTACCACTAATAGTAGCAGGAAGATTATATGGAGTAGCATCCCACTGATTAATTTCTCCACCAGCAGATGCAATACCTAGAGTAACATCTCCGCCGTTCACTACCACGCTAGAGGTGACACCATTTGCAAATCCACCACCACTTGCAAGACCATCAGTACTAAGTGTGCTATCATCTGTCGTTATGTATGATGAAGTTGCAATAGTAATATTTCCAGATGAAACAGTAGTGTTCACTTGAGTAGAACTCGCATATGTCGTCCAGCCAGTTCGATCACTCGAATGCGTAGCTGCAACAGTAGTCGAGACTCCCCCAGTCCACGTAGTCTGTATCCATCCAAACGTAGCAGCATCAGCTGGAGTTGAAAGGTTATAAAAAATAAGCATTCCCAACCTAATAAAAACAAAACAAAAGACTGCCTGTGAAACCACCGCGAGTCGAAGAGGACGAAATTCAGAACTTCGGAGAATGGTACGTAAATTGGTCCATACATTTACTGGACCTTTAAGATATGAAGGCGTAAGAAATTTAAAAAGCCAAACAGGAAAATAAACAAAGTTTTTTACATAATGACGCATGATTTGTTTACCAAGAGCATTAAGTTCTTTTTTTGCTGTACGAGTTTTGGTAGTTTTACGAAGTCTACCATATGATAATAACAATTCATGCCAAACCCAATAAGCAGCAAAATCCCATTTGCTGTTAGAATTACGTGATTGTGATTTCACTAACTTCTGCTTATTTTTCTTAAATTTCACCATAAAAAACTATCACACGAAGTCGTGACAACAGTATACCACTTTTTCTCATGTTATAATAGAAAAATTACGCTAAATATGGGGATAAAAAAAAGAAAAAAACTGTGGGTTATTCCACAGTTGAGTAATGACAAAAAAACTATCTTCACTATTTGTACCGTAATGCGTCGAGTGGCTTGATTTTTGCAGCACGCTGTGCTGGAAATATGCCAGTTATAAAGCCAATGATAGTAGAAAATATAATAATGCCCACAATAAACGAAGCTGGACGACTAAATAAGCTAAGTGCTTGTCCTCCAAAATTCTTTGCAAGTAAATTGATGCCAAAATTAGCCAATACACCACCCAGATGTCCCAATGCAACTCCACCTAATCCTCCCAAAAAACCCATCACCATAGCCTCAACCATAAAAAGTTTTCGTACATCATTTCTCGTAACCCCAATTGAGCGCATAATACCAATTTCATTCGTACGTTCCATAAGAAGTACGGTCATAGTATTAAACATTCCAATCGCCGATACAATTAGAGCAACAAGTCCAAATAAACCCAACACTATCTGAACAATCGCAAAAATCTTTTTAACCTGGTCAATAGTATCTTGTAATGCAGAAACAAAGAAGCCCATATCAATAACCTGGTCACGAATAGCACCCATTACCTCAGGAGAAGTCACTTTTATCTTTGCACCAATATATGTTTCTACATGTATATCCTGTAGTAAACTCTCAGGTGCATACATAAAACTTTCCTTATCATCCTGAACTACCCCAACAATCACAAATGGATCACTGATGATAGTAGTGCTCACTACTTCGTTCCCTGTTTCATCAAGCCTCGATACAAAAGCTGTAATAGAAACTTTTTCTCCGACAATAGAATCAGGATCCAGATTAAAAATAGTTGCAAGGGCTGAAGAAACCACTATTTCTCGCTGAGCTTCTCCTGATTGAGTGGCCTCAAATAGCTTTCCTTTAAACGGCAAAATACCGCTCAGACGAAAAAAAGAAGGTTTCACTGAATAGAGCGTCACAATCCCAGTCAAATCTTTAAGTGTAATCTGAGAAGAAATTGCAGTAATTGGACTTACTTCTTCAACATTGGGCAATTGTGCCATTTTATCCAAATTTGCACGATCTAGTTTAATGAGCTCAGACTGCCCCGCACTTACATCCAAACTAAGTAACGCATCCGCATTTGTAATACGATTCAAGACTGTTTCTTGTAAACCATAGCCCAAGGAAACCAAAAATAATACCGCACCAATACCTACACTCATACCAAGAATCGTAAGTGCGGTACGCATCGGCCGAGTCTTAAAGGTACGTGTCGAAAGTGACAAAATATCTTTCACTACCATCCGTCGTGAAATATGTTGTTTCTTGTCTTCTTTCTGTGCAGATACAGATTTTTTTTCTACTAAGTTTATAGTCATACTAACTAGACTTTTCTGATTTTGAATGATCTTCTTTTTCGTTTTTTACTTGACCATCATATCGTGTCAACAATAATAACTCGAGATGTTTTGACATTCGTTTTGCATCTCTGCGATCAAGCCCCGCACCACCATCCACCACTGATGTATCAAATAATGCCTGTACGCCTTTACGGTCAGTGCGACCCTCTACTCGTTCACGAATGATGCTTTCAATACGTTCGACAATATCTGTACTAGAGACATGGACATCAAAAGTATCAAGTAAATTAAAACGAAGTTTTTCAACATAGCTCAAACCTTTCTTACTAGACGCAGAAGCTTCAACTAGTGTTTTCATTTCCTCAACCACACTACGTATATTATCAGTCAACCGATGTGCAGTGCGTTTATTCAAATCAAGTCCACCAAACGTATATTCACGATCAAGGTAATCTTCCAAATCACGATAATCACTTAATTTATTCTTTAAAATTTCTGATACTCGATGCTCAATACCTGTTACCTCTTCAATCGTAAGCCCTGTAAGCGCATCAGAAACAATCTCCTTGACCTTATATTCAAGAAACAATCCACCAATTCCCATGTGTTCTGAGGTGGCAAGTGTTTTTGATACAAGTTCCAGATTAGTCTTTTTCGCTGGTTCACCAGATTTTTCAACCGTAATTTTTCTAGTCTCTTTGTTTACTTTAGTATCAATAACTTTTCCATCCTTCATAAAAAAAACCCGATCAGCAATATCCAAATGTGATGGATCATGTGTAACCAAAATAACCGTTTTTTTATCTTTTATGTTTAATTCTTGTATCAAACCCAACACATCGTGAGCAGACTTTGAGTCCAGATTACCTACCGGTTCATCCGCAAAAATAATTTCTGGATCATTAATCAATGAACGACAAATCGCCACACGCTGCTGTTGTCCACCAGATAATTCATTAGGCACTTTATTGCGCTGTTCATACACACCGAAATACTTCATCAATCTTTCAGCTTCTTCTCGTCGTTTTTTTGGATCACCCCCAATCGCAATTTGGGGTAACATGATATTTTTGACAATAGAAAGTGAGGGAATAAGATGAAATGCTTGAAATACCATGCCAATGGTGTGCTGACGGTAATACTCAAGTTCTTTATTTTTCATATCCGCCAAATTCACACCAGTAACCAGCACTTCACCACCCGTAGGTCGTTCCAGTCCTGCTATCGTATAAAGCAATGTTGATTTTCCGCAACCAGAAGCACCAAAAAAAATAATAAATTCACCGCGCTCGATTTTCAAACTCACATCACTAAGCGCCTTGACTTCATTACTTTTGCCAAGAAAATATCCAACGGATAAATTTTTTATATCAATAAGTGACATTGTATGTGTCTAAAAATATATTGCAAAGTATAACATTTTTGAAGAAAAGCTCCAAATAAAAAAAGTGCATATAACACATATACATTGCACAATAAATCTTTTGCTCAAGTGTATAATAAAAAAATTGGCTTGCGAACCAATTTTTTATTACACGTTATCTATACTTTCAAAATTTCTACTTCTTTTTCCTCTCCAATCTCTTTCACCTTTTCGTTTGCCTCTTTTGCAAGTTTTTCAATTTCATCATGCAATTTATACTTCTGATCTTCACTAATAGAACCATGTTCTTCCTGAATATCCACATTTTCACGAGCTTCTTCACGCAATTTTCGAAGGACAATTCGAGCACTTTCTAATTTGGTATTTAGAACTTTGATAAGCTCTTGTCTGCGATCCTGACTAAGTTCTGGAAGTGGTAATCGAATCATTTTTCCATCATTGACCGGGTTTATGCCGAGGTCAGACATACGAAGCCCGGTATCAAGAGCCTGAATAATGCTCTTATCCCATGGCTCAATCGCTAATGTTTTTGCGTCCAACACAGAAATTGATGCCAGTGCTTTGACTGGTTGCTTCATACCATAGGCCTCAATCATAATATCTTCCACAATCGCCGGTGTTGCACGACCAGTACGAAGACTCGAAATATCCTGTTTCAAATGCTCAAGTGATTTATGTATTTGTTCTTTATATTCTGAAGTCATATAACATTGATTTAAACTGATTATTATTGATTTAAACTGATTAACATGGAAAATCCTGAATTTTCAGTCTAAATCCATATTCAATCTGCGTAATCAATGTTTATTTTTTAATTATCGTCGTAAACCCGAGATACACCCACCCATCTTGCTCAGGATGCACACGAAGTGCCGTGGGAGTCTGTTTTGTAGGCAATTTACGTGTTTCCCAGGTCACCCCACCATCAACACTCCGGTAAAACGTAGAGCGATCTCCAATACTCCCTGTGTAATACATTTCTTTGTCATTATTTGGATTAACCGAAAATCCATAGATATCAACGCTTCCTGGAGGTGTGACCAAAGATATTGGTTCCCACTCTTCTCCAGAATTACGTGACGTTAGAATTCCATATTTTGAAACCCAGAAAATAGTCTCAGCTTTAGAAGGATATACCATAAATCTACGGAACTGTAAAGAACCCGCATATTCCCTAAAATTAGGCGCGAGATTTTCCCAGGTAGTTCCCCCATCACGCGTACGATACAACCCATTTTCTCTGGTTGCTAGATACATAATTCCTTCCTTGTTCCGGTCAAACACCACTTCACGAATGTCCGTTCTATTAAGTCGAGTATTCACTTGCCATGAATTTCCTCCATCAGCACTCTCATACAAATCACCCGCGCTTGTTGCTGCAAAAACTTCAAAAGGATTAAACGGATTAATCGAAACTGAAGTTACGACAAATTCAGCACGATTTTCTCGGTATACTTCAGTCCACGAACGCATACAGTCGAGTGTTTTGAAAACCTGCCTTCCATTCGAAGCATAAATAGTACATTTTTCTTTAGGGTGTACAGCGATACTATATATAAATCCAGTATTTAGCGGAGCTTCGGCACGAGCCCACGTTCTACCATCATCATAACTATAAAAAATTCCATCTTCTCGTGATGCCCAATAAAGTGCATGAGCATCTTGGGGGTCATCAATAAGCTTATATACCTCGGCCTGTGGAACCTGTACTACCCCTTCAGCTGTAGGAACTGACACAATTTGTGTCCATGATTCACCATTCTTTGTAGTAACCCACACTCCTGCAGGACCTAGTGCGGTATTTTTCTTACTCCCAAAAACAACACAAGCTTGTCCGCTTAAGATAATAACGATGAATAAAAGAAAAATGGATGAAAGCGATCGTTTCATACGGGCTAAATAATTAAGGTAGCGTGAGCATAATATGCTCGAGAATTAATCTAGGGTGAATATTCTGTTTTAATTGTTTTTCTGCTTGACGTATCGAATCTAATACCTGAGAAACAGTATATCGAGTCTCAAAATTAGACGAACGCAGTATCATTATATCACGAAGTGTGAAAGTCCAAACCCCAAGCATGTCAATTATCCGCGCCCTAGCTTCAATATGATCATCTTTATCTTCAAAAAATTCTTCAATTTTTTGGATCTTCTCATAAAAAGGAATATGCATAAGTGATACACAACGCTGTTTGAAAGAAATATGATCTTCAAAGAGAGTTGTATCCCCTACCCAATTACATGCATATCCCGGTAATCCATGGGATTCACGTGCGTATTCCTCTGCACGGTTAGACTCAATACCTACAGACTCAAGATGAGTTTTAATTTTTTCTACACCAACGGGAGAAAAATATATTGATTGTGTCCGAGATCGTATGGTGGGTAATAATATATATTCATCCTGAGTAATAAGAAAAACTATAGTACGTGCCCGCGGTTCTTCAAGTGTTTTCAAAAGCGCATTCGCTCCTGCAACATTCATATGTTCAGCTCCATCAACAATTGCAACAGTGTACCCATCTTTTGCAAAAGCACTCTGACTCAATCGATGGATTAAATCCCGAATCTGCATAACGCTAATATCTTTTTTCAAAGTTTCTGTTTTTTCGTCAAGTTCCCGCTGAACTACAATCAAATCAGGATGTACTAATGCCTGGTTCTGAGGAATACCAAGAATAGTTCGTGCAATATGATTAGCAATTGTCCGTTTACCTACATGTCGTGGACCAGAAAAAACATACGCATGACTAAGTCTGTGTTCTGAAACACAAGCATCAAAAAAAGAAATTATTTTTTCATGACCAATATATGTCATAGTGCTTAGGGAGAATCATACCACACGCTTATTCGCCTCCGCAATTTCATATGCCTTCACTATAGCCTCATATGTTGCACTAGCCGAACGAGACCAAGAAAATGGCAATACCTGTAGACGTGCCTGGGCTCGAAAATCAAGACGAGTAGTTGAAGAAAATGAAAGGTTTTTTTGTATTGCTTCTGCAATGTGATCTGGATTAGTAGAAGATACATAGGTAACACACACCCCACCAACCTCTTCTAATCCCACACCTTTAGAAGCAACAACAGGCACACCTAGATCAAGTGCCTCTAAAATTGGAAAACCAAACCCTTCATATCGACTTACAAAAACCAACATACGCGCATGAGCAAGCAACGACGTTAATTCATCTTCATGAAGCCAGTCCGTTTCAATAATATCTGTACGATACCGACTATGAATAATCATGTTTTGTATATCCTCGTATCCAACGCCGGGTTTTCCAGCGAGAACCAGCTTGAGAGTAGTATGCTCAGGATTTTCTGACTTTAATTTCTCAAAAGCAGAAAGTACCGTATCAATATTCTTTTTATATTCAACTCGACCAACACAGAGTAGGTATCGGGTATTCTGATCAATTCCGTAACGAGTAAACAATTTGGTGGGAGTAGTAGGAATAGGTAATGTTCGAGAAACATGCCCATGAGGTATCACAAAAATTTCAGCTTTTTTAGTTTTTTTTCGCTCAAACACCAACTTTTCCAATTCCTGTTTGGTAAAAAAACTAGGAGTGAGTATTACCGGATTCTTCTGTATTGCCTTCATCGTTAAAAAAAGTGTGTACCACCGATTAAATTTTGAATACGCGCGAGGAACCCTCCACGCAGCCACATCATGTACCATCATAATAGTAGCTCTTGGCTGAATCACTGGTTCTACATGTCCAGGAGTAAATAAAATATCTGGAGGATGTTGCAACATTTCAAAACTAAGTCGAACCTGTGTCCACAAAAATCGAGGTGGCCAAGCAAGAAGTACTTGTTTCCAATGTGCAGGAATATGTTGTACAAAATGTGTAGGGAGCGCATGATCACTATAGAGCCGCACTTCAACTTCAGGAGGAATTACTCTACTCAAATGCGTAATAATCTGAAACGCATATGACTCCACTCCCGTACGTTGTTCCCGAGTTACTAGAGATGCGTCAATACCGAGTATCATAAAATAAAATTAACAGTGAGCAACTAACAATTAACAAATTTAAATTCTTGTTAATTGCTCACTGTTAGTTGTTAATTACCTCGTCGAAACAATTGATCGTTTGTAATTATCAAGATTTTCAAGCGCAATACCTGTACCTTTTGCAACACAAAGCAATGGCTCTTCAGCCACATATGCTGCAACACCAATTGCCTGAGCAATAAGCTCATCAAGATTTCGGAGTAAACTTGACCCTCCAGACATAATAATACCTTTATTCATCACATCAGCAGAAAGTTCAGGAGGAGTACGATTCAATACTTCTTTGACTGCCTCAATAAGCCCTTCTAAATCATGCTGTAATGCTTCAGTAGTATCATCAGACGTGACCGTGACCGTGCGTGGGAGACCAGTAACCATGTCTCTTCCCTTTACATCCATAGTAAGAGGAGTATCCATAAACATAGCACTTCCAATCTGGATTTTCACTTCTTCAGCACTCTGCTCTCCAATAGCTAATCCATATTTTCTGCGTATAAATTCAGCAATTGACAAATCAAACCTATTTCCACCAATGCGCACCGATCCGACTGATACAATTCCTCCCAATGAAATAACCGCAATTTCAGCAGTTCCTCCACCAATATCAATAATCATGTGACCCGATGGAGAACCAATAGGAATATCAGCACCGATTGCAGCAACAATAGGTTCTTTAATAATATAGGCTGCTTTTGCGCCAGCTGCCATAGCCGCATCAATTACCGCTCTTCTCTCGGTTGATGTAATCCCCGCAGGTACTGCCACCATCACTTCGGGACGAAACAAACGAATTCCTCCCAACGCCTTATTAATAAAATATCGAAGCATCGCTTCTGTAGTTTTATAACTCGCAATAACCCCATCTTTCAGCGGACGTTCAGCAATAATAGTATCAGGAGTGCGTCCAATCATTTCTTTTGCTTCTGCACCTACTGCCAGTACTCTTCGATCTTCTTTTGAAATAGCAACAACAGAGGGCTCGTTTACCACGATCCCTCGTTTGGGAATATACACTAGAATATTTGTGGTACCAAGATCGATTCCTACTTTACGCATAATAGCTCGTTATCTAGTTTACTGGTTTGCTAGTTATCTGGTAAAAACCAACTTTTTACTCTTTTACTAGAAAACAATAAATCTTATCTCTTTTAAAATTATAACTACATCCGTACTTCAAACTCCCAATCTCGATCAAACCGGGTTTCGAACCGATACACACCATCCCCCCACTCAGATTGCATTTCAGGAGGTTCTGCTGCTTGGATAGTTGTATCAAAATCAAGGTCGAGCGTCAATGAAGCGCCCACAAGGCCGATTTGTTTTTGTACATGTAACGTATACATTTTTTGATCAATCTGCTGAGCGATGGAGTTGGGCAAACGATAGGTGAAGGTGAGTGTTTCAACTCCAAGCGGTTCTATAGTAACAAAAGTTCCAAACCATTTTTTTCCAAGCTCTTCTCCACTCTGAGCTAGATATGGGGGGACCTGTTGCCCTTTACTTACACGAAAAGAAATCAGTTCAGAGCCTTCAGGCACAAACACTCGTGCGTACGTACGGTATCGCGACGTTCTCCAGTCAAAAGGCTGCGAGTGTATATACTTCATCGTCGCAGTCGCTTCATAATACCGATCCCCTGTTGGAGACACTTCTGGTTGTATAGTATAAGAAAGTGTACGTGTAATCGCATGATCAGTTTTTAATGCACCAAGATTGGCATCCACCCACATGAGATAATCGCCAGTCGTATCTGCAATACTTCCATCTGCTGAATGTTCATGTAACGTATTTTGAATGTTTGAATCAAGTGCGTATGCGACAACATGCTTTTCTTGTAATAATTTTTCAGCGAGTGCACGATATTCAAAAGGATGACGCAATACATCACTTTTCAACTTATCAATCATAGCAAGCATAAAAGGCTCAATAATATCTTTACGATCTCCTCGAGAAATTCCTCGATCAATAAATTTATATTCAACCTCATGCTCAAGCTCAGCTACTACATTTTCTGGAGTAAACGTAATTCCATTAATCGTAATCGGTCCAGTTTTTTTCATAAGTTCTTCAAGCACCGTAGCAGTCACTCCAATAACTGCATCAATGTCTCCCGACGCAACTCCATTCTCTCGAGTATACAGTGCCAACCCCTGTTTTGAGCTCTCAGCAAAATCAGGAGACCAGTTACTGTCTCTGAAATACCACCCTGAAACTTTCAGATACTGAGACAAAGGACTTGGAGGAACAGGCACATTAACATGTGAAGATTGATTATCTAATATTTCAGTTCCTTCAACTTTCAAAACCTCAACATGCCCCCCCGTAACACGAACAGTACCATACACACCAATAAATCCCCCGCCCGGACGCATCTCTGTATTATTTAAAAATAACACTAGGTATGTTTTTGGTTCATCGAAACCAAGCGCGATCGGCAAAAGCTCAAAAATATCACCCTCATCCCCACCAACATGTTTACTAATTTGCTGCTGCACAAAAGAAGATGAAAGAAATCCTTCAATTCCAACATGTCGAATGACGTAATATACTGCGAGACTACATAATACTAATAACAAAAAAATACTTAATAGAATATAGGGTAATTTCTTTTTTTTCTTTTCTCGAGATGTAGCTTGTATAAACATATACCTAGCGTTTTTTTTGAGAAATATTAAATCCTAAATATTTACCACGCATCAAATGTGTCACTGCATCGATCCCTGGAGCTGCTGCAACAAAAAGCATTGAAACCGGTAATAAAATCCACTGCAATACCATGATTACATATCGATATCGTGGATGCGATTGTGGTCGAGGGGGAAGGAGGGGTAAACTAAGCATTGCAGAAAGAATAAGCCCACTCATAGCAGCAGTCATAAGAATTTCAAGCAGATGTGGCGCATTGAAATACAGTGCACTCTGTCTAATACTAGGACTAGCTACCCACAGTGGAAATCTTCCAAGAATGGTGATAAGGAGAGCTGCAAGACACCATGACCATTTACCTTCCCATTCAATAAAAAGCCATTTAAATTTAGTATACCATGGTATCAATTTTCCTTTTTTTCTAAACTCCCACAATAAAAATGGCACATGTTCTACTCCCCATGCCCAACGGCGCTGCTGACGATAGAGATTTCGAATACTCTGCCACCAGGAAGTATCCCGGACTGTATCCATTGATACGGGAATATACAATGGAGTTACCTCATACTTACCGTTGTAAGCAAGCAAACATTGATAAAAAATTCGCGAATCCTCACTTACGATACGTTTATCATGAAATCCTGCATCAACTAATGCTTTGAAGCTCATTGAATGTGAAGAAAAGGTGACAAGCGAATCTTGACGAGCGAGAGACATCATCATCCAGAATGTGGTACCAAACGCCATAATACGCAACACTGATGGCGACTCCCACATGTTATTGTTATAGAGTGCAATCGGCTGATATGAGCTCTTTGTTGGGTTTGGATGAGTAGCATAGGTATATGCCAAATACGCAAAATAATTAGAATGACACACGGTATCAATATCAAATACGGTGATAATCACCTCTTCATATTTCCAGCCATGTGCATCAATATATTTCTTCATTTCACCTTCAGCATAATGCAAATTTGAACCTTTTCCTGGAATTTCATCAGGGAGGCTGCTTGGATGAAGAGTAAAAGCAATATGGTCAAATACATCAAGAAAACGAGCTTCTATTTTTTGAAAAAGTTCTTTACAATGCTCTGCTTGACGCTCTTCTCCTGCAATAACCAGAGTAAACAACGATGGATTGTACACAGAAGCAGCCACACTAGCGACCGCACCCTCAACCACATCCCACGTTTCATTAAAGACAGTCAAAAAAACTACATGACGTAAGCGTGTTGCATCAGGAATATCATGTTGGAGTGCGTCTTTCCAGTCGATCCGCTGTACTTTACGATATCTAATCCATGATACGATTAAATAAAAAGAAAAATTAAATACTTTGAGCACCCAATAGATATCAAAAATAATGATAAAATAAATCATTGCAAGCGGATATAGAAACGAAAAAACAACCGCGAGAATGAGAGTACCCCAGATAGAAATGCCTGGAAGCATTTCATATAAACGGTAACGTTGGTAAGGAGAAAGCATAAATTTCTAGGAAGGTCCGCGCACACCAATATGTGGTTCACCACTATATGTCGGTGTAATATAATATAATATACCTGACGCAGTAAAGAAGGTATCAATAGTCGCGCCAGTCGGCTCATTACCTCGAGTGGTTGCAACAACCGGAATATGTAGTGCATACGATAATGTATTTCCAACTACACTAGCAATCCGAGTACTTGAAAACCTACCTTCCCCCACTAGAACAACAATTCCTCGAATATGTGCAAGTGGCACATGTTCCCGCTCAAGCATTTCAACAATAACTGAGAGAAGTTCTCTATTTCGTACATCAAATACATGTTCACGAGAAGTGTCATGTAAAAAAAGTACTAATCGAATTGAGTCTTGTTTCGAAGGATCGATAAACAAGTACATAATCAAAAATACAATTATTCTAATTACCCTAATTATTCTAAAAATCCCAGATTAAAAACCCTGCCACTTTCTAATTCTTATTAGAATAATTAGGTCAATTAGTACAATTAGAATAATTTTGAAGTTCTATAGTTTATCAACCCTAGCGATCCTAATTCTGTGTTATCTGATCAATAACTTTGACATGTTCTGCTTCAAAAATTGAAAATAAAAATTTATCCATCACATATCTGCGATCAATAAATTCATCTTCAGTCATAATCGTATAGCGGATATCAAATCCCATCTCATGCTGATAATGTTCAATAAGTTTTGTAAGAGCTCGAAGCTTTACAGTACCAATAATAAGTAAATCCGTCTCCACCTTGATATCATGAGTAAAGGCACCAGTCAAAATAAGTAATTTAATATCCCCAATTTTTGTACTAAGGTCATCAATAAACTGTTTTTGTTCAATAACTGTTTCTTTAATAAGAAGGGCCTGCAATTCTGCATACAATAATGATTCAGGATTCAGTTGATAATATTTACGGAGCGTAACCCCTGCCTTCTCCACATCAGCAGGCTTAGTATCTGTTTTCTCCAAAATAATCCCAAGCCTAAGTAAAAGCTCTAATTCTCTACGTACCGCATTGATCTGTACGCCAATTTCACGAGAAAGTTCACGAACAAAAAAAGGTCGATCAGGCCTTCGGTATAATAATTTAAGAGTTTTGACCCTTGTCTTTGAGCCAAATAAGTGTTCGAGCATACAATTGAAAACGTCTGTATATAAGCAAAATAAAGGGATACGTTATTGCGAAATAGACAGTCTGTAGTATACTATGTAGGTATTATCGTGTCAAAAGCTATGCCTATAAAAAGTGAAGTATACGAATTTTTTGTCGAAGGAAAAAATAGTCACCTTTCCCACGTACTCCTCCACATCGCTTCCCCTGGCAAACCAGACGGAGAAAATCAGGGATATTTTTTTGTGCTCGCAGAAATTGATCATCCTGAAGGAAAAATATTAGGCATAATTGAAGAATTGATAACCGATGGAGAGGCACTATACTATAGCGATTATGATGGCGAAACAAAAAATGCTGAGAATCCTGAAGTAAAGCACTTTGAATCAGTTATCGAAAAACTCAATCGCCGAGCAAAGGTACTGCTTGAAGACGAAGAAAGAAAGATCCATATCGCAGTTGGAGTGATTACGGGCAACAAACTTTCATTTGCATATCGAGGGGATATTCTTGCACTTCTAGCGTATTCCACCCCTGAAGGACCTTCATTCACTCGTATTGTCGATGAAGTGGTATATCCGGAGCATATTTTCTTTTCTTCAGTTATTGAAGGAAATTTTACGACTGATGAAGCAGTATATATTTCAACACCACATATCATCAAATATTTCTCATGCGATCGGATTGCCAAAATGATTATCGGAAAACCCGCAAAACAATCCGCTCATCAAGTACAAAAAACACTTGAAGCAATTTCCTCTGAATACTCATTTGGTGGACTAGTCCTCACCGGGACAGAGATGATTGAGCCTGTACGTGTAGAAAAAAACCTCTATCGGCCAATTATTGGCTCAGAAGAATCAATGGATAAATTAATCGACACCACACGCTCAACTGAAGAAACCTTATCACCAAAAGTTTTTTCACACCTTGCCAAGTCTATCACCGGTAGTATGAAACGAAACACCGAAGATACTCCCGACCGACCTTCGACTATCAGAGAAACCAAACAAGGACGCTATAAAAAAAGAAAAAGGGATGAGGGAGTAGTCGAAGACGGAGCAAATACCATTTTAATCATGCTTGGAAAATCGCTCGTATGGATTGTTCGAGCACTCTTTTATGTATTAAAGACTGTGGTATTTGCACTCGGAAAATTCATCACCATACTATGGTCGCTCATCAGTAATTATAATGGAAGCAGAAAAATTTTGATCGAACAATACAAGACATCAATCACAAGAATAGTAGACCGAATTACTAGTCTCGGAATGTTTGGAAAAATATTACTCCTCACTCTAATCGTAGGAATTGCAGTACTTATTGGTAGCGTCATGTACATGAAAGCAAAACAAAAAGAAATTATTGCAGAAGAAACGTACCAAGCAGAAATGGTGCAGGTGGATGAAAAACAAAAAGAAGTTGAGTCCTATCTTCTCTACGGAGAAAATACCAAAGCACTTGAGTCTCTACGTGATGCTGAAAACCTACTCAATTCACTCACACACGAAACTCCAGAAAAACAATCGCACGCTGATAAAATCAAATCAGAGCTTGCAAAACTCCTGATTAGGGTACAAAAAATTACCACAATCACACCTGAAAAGATAGCTGACATTAAAGATACGATAACCAACGCAAGACCTGATTCGTTAGTACTAGTCGGTGACAAATTAATCGCTACAGGAATTACTGATTCTTCATTATATTTCATATCCACACTAACCGGAACAGTAGAAACCAAAAATGCTGAGACTACACGCCAGCTCACACAAGGATATACAGCAAAAGATAATTCACAAGTGGTATTTATCTCAGGAACGAACACAATTGTAGCATACGACAACATCTCAGATAGTATTATCTCAAAAACAATCGGCTACCCAAATCAATCAGTAGTACTGAAAGACATTGCACTCTACAATGGACGTCTCTACGCACTGGATACAGGAAACGGTACTCTATATCGACACAATCCAACACAAATTGGATATGACAATGGTACTACATGGGTACAGGCGCCCCATACACAAAATGCACTCAAAAATAGCACAGCATTTGGAATTGATGGAGATATCTTTGTAGCAACATCAAAAGGAGAAATTATTAAATTCACTGCAGGAGAGGAACAGCCATTTGAAATTTCAGGTCTTGATCCAATACTTGAATCTCCTACTCTAATCGAAACAAATAGTGAATTTGGAAATCTATATATACTCGAGCCTTCACGAAAACGAATAATTATGCTCGATAAAGAAGGTACTTTCAAAAAACAATTTACCGCAGACCAATGGACCAATCCAACTGGACTAACGATTAGTGCAGATGAAAAAGAAGCGTATGTGTTGGATGGGACAGTGGTATACAAGTTTAAATTATAAATTAACCTAATTGTTCTAATTACTCTAATTATTCTAAAAAAAATCAAAATAAATTTTAAAGCACTTAGGTCAATTAGTATAATTAGAATAATTTAAACATTAGAAAATTAAAAAATCCTCTGATTTACAGAGGATTTTTTAATGAAGTAACAGGCGCTTATTTTAAGGTAACTTTTCCACCAGCTTCTTCGATTTTCTTTTTCATTTCTTCAGCATCTGCTTTTGCAACTTTTTCTTTAATAACCTTTGGAGCGCCATCAACGAGTCCTTTTGCTTCAGCGAGTCCAAGACCAGTAATTTCTTTTACTACTTTGATTACAGCAATCTTGTTTCCACCTGCTTCAGTAAGTTCAACATTGAAGTCGGTCTTTTCTTCTGCAGCTGCTGCCCCGCCTGCGGCTGGAGCTGCCATCATCATTGCTGGAGCTGCTGCTGAAACTCCAAATTTTTCCTCGAGAACTTTTACGAGTTCAGCGAGATCAAGTACAGACATTTTTTCAACCTCACTTACGAGAGACTGAAATTTTGCTGGTACTTCTACAACTGTTTTTTCTTCTGACATATATACATTAATTAATAACTAGTATTAAACTTTTGCATCTTTAATCGCACCAAGTACGGTAACCAGTCCTCGGAGATTTCCAGCAAGCACATTAACAAATCCAGATATTGGAGCGTTAAGTGTGCCCACCAATTGACCGAGAAGCTGCTGTTTACTTGGAAGTTTTGAAAGTTCAGTCACTTTTGTACTATCAATAAATGAACCTTCGAGAATACCACCAAAAAGCTTTACAGCTTCATGTGTTTTCGCGAATTTTGCAAGAATCTGAGCGGGAGCAACCTCATCCTCGATCCCAAATACAACAGAAACAGCGCCTTCAAAAGATTTTGGATTTCCTTCGATTCCTGCATCTTTGAGTGCACGTGCAACCAAAGTCTTCTTTGCAGCAAGGTATTCAACACCTTCTTTGCGACAAAGTCTGCGAAGCTCTTCTGATTCAGAAACTTTCAAACCTTGAAAGTTGGCGAACACAACAGACTTCGACTGCTTGAGGGTATCAACCAATGCTTGCATTGCTACTTCTTTTTGTGCTCTAGTTTTTGGCATAAACAAATAAAAAATGTGGTTTTGTGAACCACAGACTACACGGTAATTCGACCTTTGTCCCGACTAATTCGGAACTGGTTTACCTCGGTAGCGTATTTAATCTCGATATTTCTCGAGAAGCTACTGTCTATGGTGATAAGAGGATACCAAATATAGACGGAAGTGTCAAGTGGATATTTTCCTTAAATTCCAACTTCAAAAAGGAGCACTCTTTGCAAATAAAAGCACCACTCTTGGTAGAGCAGTGCTTCTGTAGAGTCGCCAGGACGGGTTCTCGAACGCTTGAATGGGTCGAAAGGCTGATTCGGACGATCAATGATGATTAGTGTATCAGAGGTCCTGATTCCGTTCACCTCGACGCGCGCCGTCACGCGGCGCTCAGCAACCTAAATAGATGACTCTCAACTGAGAGTCATCCGACTAGAGACGGTGCACCGGATCTTCGCATGGACGCTTGAACATGGCCGATCGAGCTGATTGGCGCTCTAGTCGTTGGATAGCGCACTCCGTACACGAGACAGCGTCTTCGAAAAGGGTTCCCGATCCTCTCCGGGTTCAAGTTCAAGCCGCGAAAGGATCTCTGCGTACTCACGTCTGGAGTGATCTTCAGAAACAGAATAGGCGACAGCCAGCTGTTCAGGAGACGAAAACCCCCTCTTGAGACACTCGGCCCCACAAGCCAGAACGGTCGGCATGTCGCCCCCTTCGCCTACCTTCAGGCGGTAGGCGTGAGCAACCACGCCAAGCCCGTAGGAAATATCCGGCACTCGACGGAGCACAAACTCTCTAGCCTTCCAGCATCCATCAACGACTTTGTCGCTTAGACGACTCTCCAACTCTCGCAGTGTAGACCCACCGATCCACATTTCGACCAAGTCTTCCATATCTTCCGGGCCCAGAGAGCTTTTCGAGACAGAACCTCGGAACAGTGCATGTCCTCGGACTGAGTCTTCTCGGAGCCATTGAAAGAACCGCCCACATAGCTCTTGCACCGTCGTGCAGTCCCAATACCCTGGATTGTCCTCGAACTGACTTGCCAGAGAGCGCGCAAACTCAATATCAACACCAGACGTCACCGCGATCGCGTCGACCCACTCATCCTCTGGGCTAGCAGCTTCTCGGAGCGCCGCAACATGGAACGCTTTCCGGTCGAAGGCCTCGCGTTGCATCGCCTGACTCGCTCGATATGCACCGAAGCTTCGCGCCAAGAACTGCTTTACTGTTGAACCATCAGTTGGAAGACGATTAAGAAAGTACCGCGCATCTGTGGCGTTGGGCGTGGTCTGGACGAGGTCAAGCATTCGTTCGAGTGGGTCATCAATGACAAGACACTGATCGAGCTTTGAGAACACATCCTTCTGCAAGTCGAGCCACCGCTTTCCTACGGTGGTTGCCGACCAGTCGACACTCACCACGCGTCCAGGAACAACCAGGACGATTCCAACGGATGCGAAGCCAGGTCGCCCCGCTCGTGCTACCGCATTGAGGAGTTCCTCGGCGTTTAGCGGCGTTGACTTCTTCGTTACCGGGTTGTAGCGGTCGTCACCCGACACAATGACAACCTCCGCTGGCAAATTGACACCTTGCGCGAGCGTTGGGGTTCCAACGAGCGCGATGGTCTGATCTCCGCGCTTGTAGACGCTCTCTACGAGGCGCCGTTCAGTTGGCAGCAGCAACCCGTGGTGCGACGCGGCCAATCCGTTGGTCAGGCCCCGAAGGTCAGCGTCTGACCCGAGTTCATCAACTGCAATCTCACGGAGACGAGTCTCATCACCAAGAAGCGCGACGGTTCCGTTTCGCTTCTCGGCGATCGCATCTGCAAGAGAATCGGCGAGGCGCGGGGATTCGGCGAAGACGAGTACAGGCAGACCTCGGTCTGCAAATTCAGTGGCAAGCTCGGCTGACACCTCATTCCGATTTGGGGTGAGCCACCAGTCCTTGTTGGCCTTCAGTTGCAGCTTCCGATTGAGCAACGGTAAGAGCTTGAAGTCCAGCGCGTCACGGGACCATGTCTGTTTGAGCCCGAATAGGGCCTGAGGCTGAGCGGTCAGGGACCGAACTAAGCCCGCCGGCGGTCCTTTCGTAGTCTTGACGGCTTTTGCACGGGCAATCAGAGCGTTAAGTGCCTCGACTTCCTCCGAGCCAAAAACCACGCAGCCACGCATCTGGCGAGTTGGCTTCCAATCAGTGCTGAGCCCGAGACATGGACGGCCGGTGAGATCTGCAAGCCACGCAGCGAGTTCCATATGGTTCTGCATCATTGCGGACATCAAGAGAACGTCCGCATCCGGGCAGTGTGCCGTCGATGACAGCAAGCAGAACATTGCATCGATGTTGCGGCGAAGCCGATCTTCTTCGCCCGGATGCAACAGGTGACACTCGTCCATGACAATGAGGCCGACTCCGTCGAACGTGGCGGGGTCGCTACTCAGGATGGTCAAGGCACGTTCCGGCGTCATGACGGCAATCTGTGCCTGCTGCTCCTCGACTTCGGTGTAGTCTGCCTCAAAGACTATGGAGTCGGCCACGCCCGTGTCGGGGAACGCGCGCTTTAGGTCTGCCGTGACCTGCGACACTAAGGCATGCGTCGGCACGAGGTAGAGAATATGCTTGTCGGTTGACAGCGTGCTCGCGACCTTGAGCTCCGCCATCGTCGACTTACCAGACCCGGTCGGAAAGCTGAGCACTGCCGATGTTCCCGGGTTCAGAAACCCGGACTCCACCGCATTCTCGTGACTTCTCCACAAAAACGGGCGCAGATGGGAGAGATTTGCCTTGAAGTTCTCCCATGACGCGCCTGTGCCGAGTGGCGCTGGGATGATCGACATACGTCGCCGCAACAGTGAAGGCGCGGCTTGGAGAAGTAGCGTCGCAAGATGGTGCGGTCCCGCTAGAGTAGCCACCGTCGCAGGCACGCGCCCCGCTACGAGAATCGGAAGCGTTGCGCGCTGCTGAGCTGAGCGCAGTCGAGCGACCGAGTCGAGCGTCGTTCCGTCTCGGATCTCAGTACATAGGACTTCGACCGCATCTGCAATGTCGAGGTACAGCCGTGCAACAACATCACGCTGCGCACGGTCCGTGGACATCTCTCTGCGGGCATTGATGGCTGCACCAAGACGACCCGCAACGAGATGCTGGATCATACGTTGCAGGCCCACCACGTCCACTTCGCGTGCCTCTTTGGGGATCTGGAATCTCCGTGCGACCTCCAGCGCGTCAGCAAAATAGCCCGCCGCAAGGAAAAGAAGGCATGCCGAGATGTCTGGCGAGATGAAATTGCTCGCCAGCACCGTTGCTGCAGTCGATGGATCACGGAGCGAGACGGCACGCTGAACGATGCCGTGAGCCGTCGCAGCGACAAACGCGGCGGCTTCCTGATCGTCTCGCTCGGCAAGCGCCGCCGCGTAAGTTTCGTAGGTGTTGGCCAAGCGGCGGACCCGGGCAATCTCCTTAGGCCACTCGGGATCGTCGGGTACTTCCTGAAGGCGAAGTCGCGCGGACACAAGTGTCGCGTATGCCTGAGCTAATTCCTCGGGCAAGCGCGCTCGTTCAAGCCCTTTGAGGGGTGGAGCTGAGGCAATGAGAGCGCGGGTAATAGGGTCGTACATACTCTACGTTGTCTTTGTAGGTCGAACGGGTAGTCGCTGTAGTTCAGCGGTAATGTCCGCGCACAAGCTATCCATCCATGGTCGCAACGCGTCCTCGACAAATATGTTGCCGGAGCGACGCTCAACGCTCCCAATCACGACGGTGTCATAGTCCTTGTAGAGTGCCTCCGGCCGATTCGCTACTGCGGTCTCGGCGGTAACTGTCGCTCGGAATCTTCGCTGCTGTTCCCATTGCACGGCATCAATAGCCGCAGCGATTTGATCTGAAGAACGCGATGTTTGTCGAAGAAGAGCGGTGAGTTCTGCTTGCAGCTCTGCATCGCGTTCCCCGGCTTCGAGCGATGCGAATTCGGGAAATACCTGCTGCTGAACCGTCGCTCGAGAATTGTCCGTTGCCTTGTCCTCGCAAACAGTCAACGTGACGGTGCCGTTGACATCTTCAAGGAAAAGACCGTCAAAACCGTGACGACCTTCCCGCATGTGCGGGGCCGCGAGGATTCTCGTCAGTGAGCCTTCACGCACCGAAATCCACGAGATCATTTGGAAGACCCAACCGTCACGTCTCCACCGAAGGCCGTCAGATGTGGGGGGCGCGAGTTGCTGCACTGCGGCCGCTACCATGCGGGACGTCGGGCGAGAGCTGACTGAGGCCTTACCTGCTAGAATCATCTCGGCATGTAGGTGATAGCCGACCATGATCCGTGCGATCAGCTGCACAAGCTGAAGCCGATCGGCGACGACAAGACGACCGCCCGTGAAAGGCGTCGCAGTGGTGTGCGCATTCACGAGGATGACGGCAGGCTTCGGTGGTTGTGAGACTGGTGTGGCCATACTGAAAGTATCTATAGTATCCATCGAGCCGCTTAGGCCGTCAAGTTGCCTTCACCCAGGAGTGCGATCGAGCCCCTTCAGGCCCCGACTGTAGACGGCGGTCAGTTCGCGCGCAGAACGGCGAGTAGCGCGTGACGCCCCCGTCGTGGCCGGCGAGCAGGATCATCGCTCAAGGATCGGGTCCTGCTCGAGATTGGTGCGCGCGGAGGTGGGGCCATGGTTGCACGCAGCCGCCTGCGGGTGATCTTCCTGCTTTGCCAGAGTGCGGGACGCCCGCAGAACTGGCACTTCTGGTGGTGCGCGTATTCGTCGCGCGCGACCATCGCCCCAGGTTCTGGTGTCGCCGTGGTGGCTCGGGCTGGGTCCCATGCCTCGGGCGTGGAGTGCTCGGCGGCCTCGGGCGTGGGGTGATCCGCGGCCTCGGGAAACGCGCTCTGTGCCTCCTCGACTACTTCGCTGGCGTCTTCGGTGTCAAGGACCGGCCAATGGGAACGCGCGGAGTCGGGTCAAAGGGAACGCGATTTGGGAAGGCTCGTCGTCACGGCAGTTGCGGTCCGTCGGGTGAGGTGGTCGGACCGGGTGAA
>CAYSXR010000003.1:8824-95498 GCA_964435035.1 uncultured Gammaproteobacteria bacterium | reverse complement strand
AATAAAACGTGATCATTGGTAAACCTAATAATAGTATACCCGCGTGATTTCAAAAATTTTTCTCGCATTGCATCATACTCTTTTTGCTCAGTATGAATTGGCCCATCAACTTCAATAATCAATCGTAATAACGGACAATAAAAATCTACGATAAACGGTCCAATACCAAACTGTCTCCTAAATCGATATTTCAATTTTTCTTTCCGTAATTCTTGCCACAAAACATACTCTGCCTTAGTAGCAAAAGAACGCAGAAGTTGTCTGCGTCTTTTGAATTCTCCCCTATTATGGAATTGCTCATAATCCATAACCCCCTCCTATCCTCTCCAAATAAAGTGAAAATGACCTTCTAAGTCTTGATATTTATTTCACCCCAAACGATGCACGTACCGTTGCCATCACTTCTTTTTCGATACTTGAAGTATCATACGAACCATAATCAGATACTTCAATTGAATTTGGTGAGAGCACCTGCACCACTCCTTGATTTGCAGAAGTAAGAGCCCCTACACGAGAACCACTACTTTCAGCAATTTTTTCTGCTCGAGCTTTTGCATCTTTTACCGCATCAGACAGAAGATTCACTCGAAGATCAGCGAGTTTAGTGTAGTAATACTCAGGAGCAAATGTCGACATTACAGAGCCTACTGAAATCTGTGTCTGAATATTTTTTGAGAGAGCAGTAACGTTCTCGATATCAGCAGACTCAATCGTAAGTGTCTGACGCACCGTATATCGACGAGGTGCATTAGAATCATAGCCATAATCTTGTTCGGTAAACACTGATGAAATTGTGATAGCCGAAGATGGGATGCTATGGTCTACAATCTCAGACTGAACAATAGATATATCTCTACTCAATGCGGTATACGCCTGATTGAATTCAGATGCATTGGCTGTACGAGAAAGCTGAATAGTCCACTTAACCAAATCTGAAGTCACCGAAGTCTTCGCTGATCCAGTCACCGAAAGAATACCTGGATTTGCCACCCGAGAGGCATAGAAAAAAACCGAAAATACTAAAGATGCAATAACCATTCCTACTGCAACTACTTTTGCTCCTTGTACAGAAATTTGTTCTGACATATATCTTAGGGTTATATTAATTAACTTTTTTATGAAAAATAAACCTATCCAACCCCCACCATTCTCCTACGCGCATCGTGAAAAAAAGTAACAAAACCAATGAATATATAATATGTTCATCAACAATCAACGCATGCGAATTGGGATAAGGAAAATCAAGAGCAGCCATATAGTATAGGAGCATAAGCACCACACCAGGAATTGTACTCCATCGCACCAAAAAACCCAAAATTAATGATACACCAAGAAGTGTGAGTCCCCATGCATTAATAAAATTAACTATGGGTAATACGACAGGATGAAGAAACAATTCATAGAGCCACACAAAATTCTTTGCTCCCTTGATATATCCCTCTGCTGACCATACTGGATCAAGTACTTTGGTAATCCCTGCATAAAACATAAACCACCCCATAGTAACACGGAGAACCACGAGTGAATTTTTTTGACGATGTGTCATAATGTGGTGGTAATAAATAACCAACTCTCCCTTAGTAAGGGAGAGTTGGTAGGGGTCAAGATATGTACTTCTTAATCTCTGCCGATCATCCCCCAATCAAGGGGAAAATCGATTGATGATACTTATCTGATACCGATCATTTTCCGTACATCACCCATAGTAGCCTCTGCTATAACTGTGGCACGCTCCATTCCACTTGTCAATATACTCGCAACTTCATCATGTCCCTGCATAAGCTCATCCCGACGAGTTCGAAAATCTACAAAATGATCCCCAATAGCTTTACCTAACTCACTCTTCAAATCTCCATAACGAATGGAACCATCTTTTTCTGCTTTTACAAATTGTGTATGTACTTTTTGATCACCAAAGATTTTCAATAGACCAAGCAAATTAGTAACTCCTGGTGATCCAGCTCCACCTTCGGTTGCAGTCACTGCTTTTTTCAATTTCTTTTCAATCACCACTGGTTCATCCGCAAGCTCGATCACATGTCCTTCGCCGAGAGACTTACTCATTTTTTTCATAGGTTCAAGCAAACTCATAATTTTTGGAGTTTCCGTAAGAACATGTTTCACTTCAGGAAAGTATGTGTCAAATTTTTTATTAAACCATCGGGCAATATCTCTAGTTAATTCAACGTGTTGTACCTGATCTTGCCCTACAGGAATATGGGTCGCTCGATACAACAAAATGTCTGCAGCCTGAAGAACAGGGTAAGTAAACAGACCAACATTAATATTTTTTGCCTGGGTTTCGGATTTATCTTTGAACTGAGTCATTCGTTCGAGTTCAGCAATCGGGGTCACGCAATTAAAAATCCACCCCAATTCAGTATGTTGCGGTACATGCGATTGTACAAAAAATGTAGATTTTTTGGGATCAATTCCAGCTGCCAATAATTCTGACGCCGTGCGAAGAATTTGAGCCTTCCGTTCACTCATACTTCTTGTGCCCGTAAGTGAATGCAAGTCTGCAATAAAAAAATAACAATCGTATTTTCCTGAATTCTGTAGCTCAACCCAATTCTTTACTGCACCCAAATAATTTCCAATATGCAGATTTCCAGTCGGCTGGATACCAGATACAATCACCGGTCGTTTTGTCATACTTATACAAAGTTAAGATAAATCAAGTGTACTATAGTCGTCCGTTGTTTTCAACAATATGATATATACAAGATAGAGCAACGAGTCAGGAATGATTTCCCAACTCGTTACCACATGACCTAGCTTCGAAATGAAGCCCACGAGTACACGACCCGTTTTCCACCATCAGGCAGTGTCTCAAAGATGACTGACCGCTTCCCACCTCCATAACTATGATTTTCGTACTCTTCTTCAAAATAGCGCGTCAACGCGCGTTTGATCTCGGGCGTGACGTCCTCTGCTTTGATGAGAAGTTCGACCTCATGCACAGTCCCCATCATCATCATGAGCCATGTACTGAGCACTGTATTCAACTGTTCACACGTGAATCCAGTAGCGAGCATCTGAAATCGAGAATTTTTAGGCATGTTTCCCTTCCATGAAAGAACTGTTTCAGTGCACCTCACCAAGTAATGCACTGGGGCATACATACGAACGCATCATACATACACCCCAAAACAAAACTCCTCTCGAACATAGTCGAGAGGAGTTTGAATGTAAGGTACAAGTTACAAACTAAACATCTGGACTATGCAAAGCATGGGCCCAAAAGTAAAAATAAGTATGTGATACAGATAATTTCATATGGTATAAAATATAGAATACTACACTGCCTTTAATGAGTCAAATGTTACCAAAAAAAGTAGCCAAGGCACGCAATCCACCCACCGTCTCTTCTTTATTTCCACCATATGACAGCCGCACATATCCTTCGCACCCAAACGCACTCCCAGACACGGTAGCGACCCCCGCTTCCCTCAAAACTCTCTCGGACCAGGCAACAGAAGATTCAGTCGTTGCACCAAAAATACTCAAAGGCACAAAAACATATAACCCTGCGGTTGGTACTTCAATTTCCACATGAAATAATTCTTTGATCAAACCAACACACATGTCTCTCCGAAATGTAAATTCTCTGTTAATCAAGGGACTTATTTCATCCCGATGCTTGAGTCCTTCCAATAATGCCCACTGACTAATAGTCGTTACCCCACTTACACTTTGACTAAGTAATGCGGTGACTTTTTTTACGATTTCTACATTACCAGCAAGCATTCCAATACGCCAC
Organism: uncultured Gammaproteobacteria bacterium; assembly: GCA_964435035.1. Lineage (GTDB taxonomy): Bacteria > Patescibacteriota > Patescibacteriia > Magasanikbacterales > UBA922 > UBA922. The sequence goes on along the minus strand of CAYSXR010000003.1, from coordinate 91,735 downwards.
CCAGTCATACCAAAGTTTTTCGATGCACTCTGTATGACATATACGCTGTCCTGAAATTCTGTAAACGATCCACATGAGACAAATTCTCCTTCATACACCAGCCCACTATACACTTCATCTGAAATAACGATTATACCCTTCTCTTTTGCCCATTCAAGTATTGATTGGAGTTCATCTCGAGTATACAAAACTCCCGTAGGATTCGAAGCATTATTTAGCACTAACATTTTAGTCTGCGATGAATAAGTCGCTTCAAGTGCTTCAACACTCACTTTCCAATGGTCTTCAGGCTTCGTTTCGACAATTTTCGAAACACCTCCAAAAATACTAATAATCGCAGGATACGACACCCAATAAGGAGAGATCACGAGCACTTCATCATCTCGCTCAAGAATAGTTTGTAATAAAAAATACAACGCACTTTTCCCACCTGGGGTAATGACAATATTTTGAGAATTATACGAACACTTATATGTTTCAGATAACCATGCGGCAACTGCAGTTCGTAATTCAGGAATACCCCCGGCAGGAGGATAGGATGTTTTATCTTCATCAATTGCACGCTTTGCCGCGTCTCTAATAATGTGTGGAGTCTCAATAACAGGTTCCCCCACACTCAAGTTATAAATCGTCTTACCTTCACCTCTAAGCTTCTGAGCTAGTGTATTGATTCTAATAGTTGGTGATTCAGGAATAGTGAATGACATATATAACAGCTACTTATTAAACAATCCCGACATATGCGGGATTGTTACAAGTTACAAGATATAGGTTACTAGAAAACCAGACAACTAGTAAACCAGCAGACTGAATGTAACTTAGTCAATTCTTCTACACTTCAATGACTACTGGCAAGATCATCGGACGTTTCTCAGTTTTCCCGAGCACATACTGTCCAATCTTATCTCGAATGTCATTCTTAATCTGATTCGTATCAGCCCAACTCTTTGGGTCTGATTCCGTAACCATTTTTTTAACCCGATTTCGAATTTCTTCGATCAAATCACGGTTATCTTTGAGGAATACAAATCCACGTGAAATAATATCTGGATTCTGGATAAGAGCCCCAGATTTCGCATTAATCGTCGTAATAACAACGAGCATTCCATCTTCGGCAAGTACTTGTCGATCACGAAGTACGATGCTCTGGCTATCACTAATCCCCAATCCATCAACAAATACATAATCACTCGGAACTTTTTTAGCAAGCATTTTTGCACCCTCAGGAGTCACTTCAATAACTGACCCATTATCTGGAACAAATATTTTTTTATCATCAAATCCATGGGAAATCGCGAGTTTACGAGCTTCTTTGAGGAAATAATGATTTGCATAAACGGGAATAAAATACGTTGGTTTGACTTGAGTCAATACGTCTCTAATATCCTGGCGAGTCGCATGTCCAGACACATGCACATCCATCAATTGTCCATGTATTACATTGTCACATTGGCGATACATATTATCCTTCAATCGCTGGATTGATCGCTCGTTTCCTGGAATAATCGAAGACGAAAATACCACTGTATCGCTTGGTTTGAGAGTAATAGTCTTGTGCTGCTTATTTACAATACGCATAAGTACAGCATTCTCTTCTCCCTGTGCTCCAGTACACAAAACAACGATACGATTATCCGGATAATCTGCAATTTTTTTCACATCAATAAGCACTTCGGGTTTTATTTTGATATATCCTAATTTTTTTGCCATCTCCACATTCACTTTCATACTATATCCATCAAGTGCCACTTTCTTGCCCAATTTTTCTGCAGCATCAAGTACCCATCGGATACGTTCAAGCTGTGAAGAGAAGGTACCAATCACAATACGTCCTGGAGCAGATGACATGATACTTTGAAGATTGTTATACATTTCTTCATAACTTTTTCCTCGAAATTCATGAACCACCCCGAGACTTTCAAGCATGAGTACTGTAGGTTTGGTAAGTTTTTGCAACGGAGTATAGTCAAGTGTTGGTTTACCTTCTTTATCACGATCGAGTGTCCAGTCTCCTGGATGAATCGCTGATCCTGCAGGAGTTTCAACAATCACACCAACCGCATCCATAATCGAGTGTTCTACCTGGAAAAATTTGATTGTAAACGAACCAAATTTCAAGACATCATCAATTCCTTTGATACGAATTGTTTTCAATTTATCAGCGCTACCTTTGCGATAATCTTCCTGCTTATGTTTAATCAACGCAAGCGTAAGATCGCGCCCGACAATCAATGGATTATTGAGCTGTTCAAGTAAAATTGGAGCAGCACCGATATGGTCAAGGTGTCCATGACTGAATATAACCGCTCGAATATTTTTCTTTTTATCCTGCAAGTATTTGGTATTAGGGACGATATAGTCGATACCAGGCATATCTTCTTCTGGAAATTGAATTCCCATATCAAGTATGATGATATCATCGCCATACTCAAATACCGTCATGTTTCGACCTACTTCTTCACATCCACCGATAGGAATAATTCGAAGCGCTTTAGGATTTTTTTCATATCCCCCACTTTCTTCCCTCTTAAAAGAATTAAACTTACCCGAATTAACAGTTCGCCCACCTCGAGAGTGTGGACGTCCATGTGGTCGAGCAGAAGTACCGCGTGAGGTTCGTGGGGTATATCCACCACTTCGCGGACTTCGTGCGGTGCTCTGCGTGCTCTGTGCATTCATCATACAAATAAACAAAATTACATTAAATCATGTGACATGAAGTAATACGTACTGACACTAATATGCATCATAAGTACGAGATAATAAACTCAAAACGTAAAACTCAAAAGTCAAAACTATAACTAAAAACTAAAAGTTTTAAAGTTGTAAGTTCAATTTTTAGTTTTGAACTTTAAGTTTTGAGTTTATCTGTTCGTGCCGATGGTGGGACTCGAACCCACAAGCCGCGAAGCATGCGCACCTGAAGCGCACGTGTCTACCAATTTCACCACATCGGCGTGTCTTTGCAACAACTAACAATTAACAACTAACAAAAATTCATTCCTCTTTTTCTATCATCTTCAATCTTTGATCTTCAGTTTTTAATTTTTCTCCCTACTCCCCCACACTTTTTTTTCTTGAATATACCAATCGAGAATATTAGTAAATCGATCAGCGGGCTTAGCAATCCGCTCAACAGAAAACCCTTTTATCTTATCAGTCAAAGCATACGTGTAGGTTGGAGTATAGAGAAATACAGCAGGAATGTCAGCTACCAAAATATTTGAAAAATTGGTATACAATGTCGTAAGCTCTTCCGGATTACTAGAAACTCGGGCTTTTTCAAGTGTCTGATCAATATTCTTATTGGAATACTGTGACAAATTCAACCCCGGATATCCAATTTGGCTTGAATGCCAAAAAGGGTATTGATCCGGATCACTCCCAATAATAATTCCATATAAAAGCATGTCGTAATTTCGAGAACGAAGTACTTCACGAGTGATATCCTGCGGGTCTACCATTCGAACAGTCATCCGAATTCCTATTTCTTGGAAATATCCTGCAATAATATCAGCAATTTTTGAATATTCAGGTGTTGCAGCAGTTACCAATTCAAACCCAATAGTCGCCTTCTTATCTCCTCCTTTTTTGTATCGATAAAATAATTGCGCAGGATTCAATTCACGATCTAATTCTTGCGAAATAGTCTCTCGAATTACTTCTTCATTGGAAAAAGTACTCGTAACAGTGCTCGCTGAATTTTCAAGAGATGTTGAAGGTGTAGTAGTAGAGGTCTCTACAGTATTCTCAAGCTTCTCACGTGCGATCCGTTCAGTAACTCGGGCTTCGAGGAGTGCGGAACGATACTCTGTAGCAGATATCCGATCGTAGAGTTTATCCAGTCCTGTATTTGCTTCTTCAACTGAAAATTTTGTCGTGGTAGAGGATTCAGTAAATCCTGGGAAACCGGGTAATAATGGACCAGACATGATGCGAGCTTCGTTATCAAGTACATCTGCCACAATTCGTTCTTTATCAATCGCAAGAGATAAGGCTATACGAACTTGCTTGTCCTTCAAAATTTCATTTTTTTGATTAAAAAAAAGTGCAGTGTACTGTGGCAATTCGAGAGTATTTAACACAATGTGTTTACGGAGAACTTTCTCTCTGTATTCATATGGTACAAAAGAAATTCCATCAATTTTTTGTTCGCGAAGTGCCGTAATAATACCCTGAGGACCATCATAATCACTAAAAAATTGAAAAATGACTTCTTTTAAATACGCTGGATTTCGATAAAAATCAGGGAAACGCTCAAGTTCAATCGATTCTATAAATCCATCAGAATTTTTTACTAATCGTTTGAACTGAAATCTACCAGTTCCTATCGGTTGTAAATTCCTCTGTGCTAGACGCACTTGCGAAGCAGGAATTCCTGACCACACATGCTTGGGGAGCATACCGACAGTAAGACTGGTTAAAAAAGAAGGGAATGGTTCTTCGAGAGTAAACGATACAGTATATTCATCAATTGCAGAAACCGTAACCTTTTGAAACGTCACTCGAAGCGGACTTCCTACCTCTGAATCTTGTATCAATTCAAACGTATGAAGCACATCGTCAGAGGTAAAAAGTTCACCATCATGCCAGTGCACATTCTGCTTAAGCTCAAAGGTATACGTTTTATTATCTTCACTCACCTCATACTTCACCGCAAGATCAGGAACCAATCGTCTTGCATCGTCGTAGCGAAGCAACCCTGAATACACGAGAGACACAATATCTTCATCAACTTCATTGAGGGAAGAAAATAATGGATTCAATGACTGAGGAGAACCAATAATTCCCTCTCGATACGTTCCTGCAACTTTAGGCACCGTCACTCGATACTCATTTGCAGCTACGACTCCAATAAGTCCGAGCGAACAAAAAAATACTAACACCGCAACGAAAAATACGATCCGTTCGCGTATCGAAAGCACGTGACTTATCTGAAACAGTTGACGAGGGGTAGGAAAACGACGACTCCGAAGACGCGAAAGCAAGGTTACATCGTGCAAAGAACGCGACTTCTTTTTTCCATTTCCTCCTCGTACTGCCTTTGTATCTTTTAAAAAAGGCACACCAAAAGAGAAGTTTAAAACCTAACTAAATAAAGTACTAGACGACCACATTAATGAGAGCAATAGCAAAAAACAGAATAGAGAATGCAATAGTCATGTTAAAGAGTATGCGATCAACACCTCGGCGTGTAGTATACACACCAGTAGTGCCCCCAAACGCACCTCCAATACCTGTTCCTTTTTGTTGTAGTAATATTGTGGTAACTAGTAATCCAGCTACCACAAGATTAGCAATTGAAAGTATAGTCGAAATCATATAACCATTTTCTAGAAGTATATCAGAATAATTGCTCGTACAAAACTGTATACCGTAGTCTACCAAAAACAAGAGTCTCTGTCAAGAATTAGGAAATCTAGGGCCCTTGGTAAAAAACAATAAAAAGTGCTATAATATGCCTAACTTATATAGATATATATGACCACCAAAAGCTTAAAAATACTTGGCTACTCCATCCTTACATTTCTAGGAATAGTGCTCATAATTTTTTTATACTTCTTTATCTATTTTACCTGGCAATTAAAATATGGCTCCCCCGAAACCTTAGCCACTCTCACCCGAACTCTTGATGGTAGTTTTAGCAAAGAAGTGGACACAGACGCTCCAACATTCCGAACCGACTATCGATCCTTTATCCGTTCACATAATCCAACACTAGGTAATCCAGATGCACCAGTTGAAATCCTCATGTTTATCGACTTTGAATGTCCTTATTGTCAGGCAAGTTTTCCTGTCTTCAAACAGGTTATTGATTCATTCGGCGATGGGGTGAGAGTCGTATTCAAACAATTCCCTCTTGAAACCATCCACCCTAACGCCAGAAACGCTGCCGAAGCAAGTATGTGTGCCGAAGAACAAGACAAATTTTGGCAATTTTATGATCGAGCATTTAGTGTTAAAAGGCTTGACGAATCATCACTTTACACGTATGCTGCTGAATCAGGTTTGAATGTACTCGCTTTTGACACTTGTTTTAAAGACAAAAAATACGCGAAATCCATAGATCAGGACCTCACGGATGGAATAGAACTCGGAGTACGCGGTACCCCCACCTTCATTATCAACGGACAATTTGTGGAGGGAGTCATCACACTAGATGTTTGGAAAACCCTCCTATTAGACATTTTGAATCAAAAATAATCATACTTCTTTATCCTTCAGACGCTATGAAAAAAATCTTTTTCATTCTCGTACTTGCGGCATTACTTTTCCCCAATTCTTCTCATGCACAGGTCGACGCGCGCTGTTGGTATAAAGATGATTGTATTGCTGCACGCAAGGAATTGAAATCAGACTTAACGCCAGAAGAAGCACAAAAAGGATTTGTACAAAATGCGGTATCGAAAGATTTATGCAAAGGAGTGCATCAGACAGAATCAAACCCAATCGGTTTCTGCCTTCCATCAACCAATGCAAAAATAAAAATAGCAATTGGCGGACAAACAGAATTCACTGGATTAGCAGAATTTATTGCTTTTATCTATAAGTATGGCATGGGGCTCGCAGGAGTACTTTCAGTACTCGTACTTATCTTTGCAGGAGTACAGTGGATTATCTCAGGCGGAAATGCAGAGGCAATCAGTAGTGCCAAGCATAAAATCGTTGGAGCAGTCATCGGTATGATTATTTTGGCCGCAGCATACACTATTCTCTACACGGTCAATCCTGATTTGGTAAATTTACGACCACCAAATGCATGGATGATTAACACACTTAATCTCCCTAGTAATCCTAGTTGTCTAGCACTGGAACCAAATGAAAAAATTTCAAGATATTTTTTAAAAACAACAGACAATACTACCGTCGAAAAAAAACAAGAAATATTTGCTACACTCCCTCAAGATGGATGGCTTACACCAACTTCGACAATTCTACCTGACGCTTCACCAATGGCTAAGACAGCAAGATGTGGATATGATTATTTTATAGAAAACACAAACGCTTTGACCTGCCGTGGCACTGCCTGTGATACTGGCTTTGCATGTGCTGATTTCAAATTAGGTGAAGGCTCAAAATGTTACAATGTAAGTATTGCTGGCAACGTATACAACACTTCAATTGAAGATAATACAGCTGAGGCACTAGGACTTGCAGGAACCGCTGCCAATTGGATCGCAGGAAGGCAGGGATGGACATTCCCTTGGTTGATTAACCCTGATGACTTCGTAGGAAGAGCTGCTATTATATTATATGTCGTGTGCGAAGACGGAGAAAGTATACGTGTAGGTGATGAAGAATCTGGCATACTTGATACACCTGGACAAGAAGGCAAACAGACATATTGGGCGTTATTTAATCCAAAAGAAATAGATAATGCAAATACAAACGAATGCACGGGATCTTCAGGAGGAGTAAAAGGATTTGTTATTGCTCCAGTCTTTAACGAAGGGGGTGTAATCGAGTCAGGAGAAAGACATTTTATCGGAAGAACAAAACCTGCCAACCCAGAAAAAAAATATATAGCAAAAGATTTAGGAGATGTAGCAAATGCTGCAGGAAATTTAGACAACGAGTGTATTTTAAGACAGGCTCCAAAAGACAGTTTTTTTACCGCAATGGAATTGAAAGAAAGTTTCACGCTTGATATTAATGCAAGATATGTTGCAGATATTAATGATGATGATCATCGAATACAGGCATACAAAGATTTTCTTGATCCAAATGAATGTAGATAGTTAAAAAAATATGAAACAAAACGAAACCATAAAAATTGTCAACGCCCGCGTACATAATCTCAAAAATGTCTCGCTTGAAATTCCAAAAAATAAACTCGTGGTAATCACTGGGTTGTCTGGTTCAGGAAAATCATCTCTCGCCTTTGACACCATCTATGCCGAAGGACAACGTCGCTATGCCGAGAGTCTCAATGCCTATGCCAGACAATTCATGGATATGCAAGATAAGCCTGATGCAGACGAAATATCAGGCCTCTCACCTACGATTGCGATCAACCAGAGAAATACTACCCAAAACCCACGTTCAACCGTGGGTACGACGACTGAAATTTATGATTACCTACGATTACTCTTCGCTCGTATCGGGTTGCAATGGTGTCCTGCATGTAATATTCCTGTATCTTCACACAAGCCAGGTACGATTATTGAACGAGTGAGAACACTCGCCAAAAAATCTCCAGAGAGTTTGCTTCTCTCCCCTATCATCCGCCAAGAATCTATTACCAATAAAGAATTAAAACATCGAGTGGAAAAAACTGGGTATCCTTCAATCCGCTTAAACGGCGTTGAGACATCGATCAAACAACTATCGACGATCACACTCAATCCTTCATATAAATATGATGTTGAGGTAATCATTGGAGAATTGAAAAATGTACTCAAAGAATCATTTGCAAAGCATGTTTTAAAAGCACTCGATTTTTCCAATGGACACGTTCTTGTCTATGATCCCGAAACAGACGAAGAAACTTCATTTTCACAAATCCCGGTATGTAGCTCTTGCAAACGAACATTCTCACATATCGAGCCACGATCATTTAGTTTCAATAGCCCCTATGGTGCATGTCCTCGCTGTACAGGACTTGGAAAAACATTGGAAGTTGACCCAGAACTCGTTATTCCAAACCAAAAACTTACCGTCGAAGAAGGTGCTATTCAGCCATGGACCAGGCTCGTTGGAAATAATACAGGTCTCATGGAGATTCTCACTGAAGTTGCTTTTGCACACAATTTTTCTCTTTCCCGTCCAATTGAAGAATTACCTCAATCAGTCATGGATATCATCCTCTATGGAACTGATGGCCAGGAATATTTAGTAAAAGGCAAAAAAACAAACTACGAAGGAGTGATCCCCAATCTCACCGCACGATATATTGAGACCAAATCAGAGTATGTAAAAAAAGAAATCGAAGTATACATGCGTGAAAAAACATGTTCAGTATGTGACACCAAACGATTAAAAGAAGATAGCTTGAATATCAAAATTTCAGATTATTCTATTGCTGATATCGCAGAAATGAGTCTCGAAGAATCGTATCAAATATTTCAATCACTTGAAAATCAGACCAGTGGTATTGCAAAAAAATTAAGTAATGAAGAAAAATCAATCGCAAAACCTATTGCATTGGAAGTTAGACGAAGAATCGAACATTTGATTGATGTAGGACTTGCATATCTCACACTCGACCGATCACTAAACACCCTCTCAGGTGGTGAATCACAGCGTGTACGCCTCTCGACTCAGCTCTCTGCTGGTTTATCTGGTCTCATCTATATCCTTGATGAACCTTCAATTGGACTACATCCCAAAGACAATAGTAAACTCATTACGACACTCATGTCTCTTCGTGATGCAGGAAACACCGTAATCGTGGTTGAACACGATAAAGCCATCATGAAAGCAGCTGATTATCTCATAGATATCGGCCCTGGAGCCGGAGAATATGGCGGAGAGATTATGGCTGCAGGCACTCCTGACAAAGTGATTAAATCAGACAAATCCCTCACTGGAAGATATCTTTCAAACGCAGAAGAAATCAGAGCACCAGGTAAACCACGAAAAGGAAGTGGTAAAAAACTTACCATTCTTGGTGCCAAGGCAAACAACCTTAAAAATATTGATGTAGAAATTCCACTTGCCATGTTTGTAAGCATTACTGGCGTATCAGGATCAGGAAAATCCACGCTTATTCTCGATATCCTTGGCAAATCACTGGAGAAAAAATTCTATCGTGCAAAAGATGAACCGGGTGCACACGACGATATTAAAGGATTATCAAACATCGACAAAGTAATCGCAATTGACCAGACCCCGATTGGAAGAACTCCTCGCAGTAACCCTGTTACCTATACCGGTATATTCACCATGATTCGTGATCTCTATGCCGAGCTCCCTGAATCAAAATTGCGTGGATATCAGGCAGGCACCTTTAGTTTCAATGTAAAAGGTGATGGACGCTGTGAAGCGTGTGGAGGAGAAGGATACGTCACCATCCCTATGCATTTCTTAAATGATGTATTTGTAGAATGTAGTGAATGTCACGGTACACGCTATACGAGAGATGTACTTGAAATTCACTATAAAGAAAAAAATATTGCTGAAGTACTCAAAATGACTGTAGAAGAAGCATTCAAATTTTTTCAAGGCAAACAACCAATTACTGACAAACTCCAGATACTCCGAAATGTTGGATTGGGATATGTACAGCTCGGACAGCCAGCTACCACACTCTCGGGTGGAGAAGCACAGAGAATCAAGCTCGCAACCGAGCTCTCACGCCGATCAACAGGCAAAACAATTTATATTTTGGATGAGCCTTCGACCGGTCTTCATTTTGAAGATATCAAAAAACTGCTTCATGTCTTAAATCAACTTGTAGACAAAGGAAACACGATACTCGTAATCGAGCATAACCTTGATATTATCAAATGCTCAGACTGGATCATTGATTTGGGTCCAGGGGGCGGAAAACATGGCGGGCAAGTAGTCACTTCAGGCACACCCGAGCAAGTAATCAAAGCAAAAAATAGCCTCACTGGCGAGTACCTAAAGCTAGAGCTTGCTGCAACAAGTAAAAACGAAAAAGTAAAAAGTAAAAAGAAATAGAAACGTTCCTCCCTGAAGCCTACTCCCATAGTGTCATTCCGAGCGACCGAGTCTCCGAGGGAGTCGAGGAATCCCTTGTTTTAAATAATAAATTGATGATAAAAGGGATTCCTCCACTCCACTGCGTTCCGGTCGGAATGACATCACACAGATAAAAAAATCCGCCTCATCGGCGGATTTTTAATTTACTTTTTTTCTTCAGTTCCTTTTACTTTTACTTCTTTCAACTTTTTCTTATAGTCACGTAGGAAGTAAGGTCGAGACTTTCGAACATGCATTGCACGTACGAGTTCAATCTTTTCTACCACTGGGGAATTGATCGGGAAAATTTTCTCTACCCCAACACCGTCTGATACTTTTCGAACAGTGATGGTAGCTCCAGCTTCGCCTCCGTGTTTTTGAGCAAGAACAATTCCTTCAAAGATCTGAATACGTTCTTTTTCTTCACCTTTAGTATTCAATTCTTTAATCTTCTGATGAACCTTTACGATCATCCCTGATTTAACTTCATGTCTGATATCTGCTGACATAGATAAATGTTTAATCGAGAGGTTGGACACTATTTGTACACCAACGTCGTATATAATATGTAGTGGCAACACTGTACTATACCGTCTCCTTTTTGTCAAGAATGGCTTCAGTAAGCTGGGAGACGGTGTCATCAAACCTGCCTTGCTCATTCACTATCTGCAGATCGTAGATACCTGCCTCAGCTATCTGTTGTTTTGCAATAAGAAGTCGTTCATCCACTTCTTCACGAGTAAGCCCTCCACGTGCAATAATCCGATCGCGGAGAACGTCTAAATTTTCAGGCATGAGAAAAATAGCAAGATGTGGAATATGGAGTCGATCAAACGCACATTTACCATTAACTTCTACCTGAGTATACACCACATCATGATTCAAAAGCGCATGTTCAAGTACACTTTTCTCAGTACCATAATAATTACCCGCATATACGTTGTACTCTACAAACTCATCATGAGAAATTTTTTTCTTAAACTCTTGTTCTGAAACAAAATGATAATCCACGCCTTCAACATTACCCGGGCGCGGCGGTCGAGAGGTCGTCGTAAGACAACGAGAAGAATTAGGGATACGTTTACTGAGAGCCTTAATAACAGAATCTTTACCGCCCCCTGAAGGAGAAGAAATAACCACAAGTAGTCCTTTCTTTTTCATAAAATATTCATTTAGCATGAAAAGTGATTCCCTCCCCTCTTAGGGGAGGGTTAGGGAGGGGTCGCGAAGAACGTATTACACCAATTTTTTTAAATACATCTGTAGCTCTTCTGGAAGTGGAGCCTCATAACACACCTTTTGATTTTCAAGCGTGGTAAAACATAATTTCGAGGCATGGAGAAATAAACGCCCGAGTAACGGATCATTTTTTTTGAAATACGCTTTTTGGTAATACAGCATATCCCCGACTACTGGCTGATTAAACGCATACATATGTACACGGATTTGATGTGTACGTCCGGTGTGGAGATGAACTGAAAGGAGGGTATAACGCGCAAAACGTTTCAACACATCAAATTCAGTGAGTGCTTCTTTCCCACTTCGGTCTTCTTTCACATTCCGGAGTGTCATCTGAGTATTAGGCCTCGCAACCATCTTCCCCTCTTTGCCGCGATCAATAATAAAATCAATCGTGCCATGTTCAGTTGCTGTTGATCCATATACCAACACCGTATAATTCTTTTCAACCGTACGATTCTTAAATTGATCTTTCAAATGCTCAAACATTTTCTGTGTACGTGCGACAACAAGTAACCCTGAAGCTTCTTTGTCCAATCGATGTACAATACCTGGTCGAATAGCAGAATCACCTACAGTAGCCACATCAGGATATTTTGATACCACCCATGCAGCAAGAGTCACCTTCTCTTTGGCTTCAGTAGGGTGCACAATGAGACCCGCAGGCTTCATAACCACAATATATTCTTTGTCTTCATGAATAAGTTGTACTTTGCTATACAACTCTTCAGATTCTTCAAGAATAACTTCTGCAGTTTTTTCAACCTCAGGCACCTCCTGCATTTCAATACTCTCTCCTTCTTGCACTCGATACGAAGATTTTAAACACACACTACCATTAACGGTAACTAAACCTCGATCAATTGCTCGCTGGACAAGCGTACGCGTACCAAATCCATGCTCGGCAAGAAAAGCATCAATTCTCTTTTTTGTTGGTTGTTCAGGGACTGTAATAATCATAGTAATGTAATCTGTAAAACCGAATACTCCCATACTTTATAGACTTTTTGACTTTCGACTTTTTACTATATAAGTAGGACTAGATGGACCAGGAACCATCGACCCCAACGTTATATCCCGACTGTGTCGGGACTAACCACCGGGTATACATTTGTGCCCCTTCTCAAGAATATATTTCTTTATATACCTTCTATTCTTACACTTCTTAAGTCTACTTTCTTCTTTGAACGCATCTTGTCTTGAATTAAATGGAACAAAGGCAATGAGACTCCAAGGAACTCCCTTTTTAGTAAATCTCTGCCTTCCCTGATTATGATATTCAAGACGTCTTAACACATCAGCTGTTTCACCAATATACACTCTTTGAAGTTTGTCACTCCACAAAAAGTAAAGATAATGCATATCGTAGGCCTAGATGGACTCGAACCATCGACCCCAACGTTATAAGCGTTGTGCTCTAACCACCTGAGCTATAGGCCCATTTCAAAATAAACGAACTCGACACCACTACAGCCCAACGTTATATCCCGACTGTGTCTGGACTAACCTGCCTGAGCTATAGGCCCATGTAAATGAATCCATACTAACAAAAAAAAAGGTTAAAATCAAGGACTTGAGCAAAACAAGATTTTTAGATATACTTATCTCCATATGATTGACTCCAAACACAAATTCATAGTGCAAAAAGCAAAAGAACTCATGAAATTGTCGAAAGACCCTATTCATGACCTATCTCACGTAGAACGTGTAGTCTCAAATGTAAAAAAAATCGCGCCTTCGCTGAATCTCTCAAAAAAAGAAACAGAAGCAATCGAACTTGCGGCCTGGTGGCATGACGTAGCTCGAATACTTACCAAACAACCATCGTTTGTATGGATGGCGTGCATTGATGATGCAGTATCCTCCCTCATGCTCTGTCTCCATAGCATCCGATATGGTTTCTGGAGGCAAAGTGGTGGAATTGCCACAAAACTAATACTTTGCAAAACATTTGCAACTGGAGCCGTGTTTACCAAACTTCTCCTATCAAAAAAAGAACGATTAATGATGCATGTATTAAGAGATGCCGACCAATTAGACATAATGAATGCAGAACGCCTTGCTATCGTGTGCGAGCTTTCAAAGACTTCAAAAAAATATTTTTGGGGACTACAATGCCTTATGTTGTACAACACACGCGAATCAGCACTAAAAATGAAAACAAGTGTTGCTAATATATACTTAGCAGAAGGAGTTGAAGGAATTTACAACTGGATATGTGCACACAGAAATGATCCTTCGTATATAAATTTCTTCGGGCAAGCATGGATAGACAACTCAATTAAAAAATTTGCAAAACTTCGTCAGAAACTAATACTTGTAAAAGAAACTGTATAAAATTATGTAAACTAAAAAAAAGAAGCAACAAGCTTCTTTTTTGTTTTAAAAAATTTATTATGTAATAATAAAAAATTAATTTGATAAAAAAAATCTTTTTTAATCAAAAATTAATTTTAATTATTTATTTTTATCAAAAAAAGTTATTCACAGGTAAAAACAAAAAAAGTGTATTTACTATTCAATAAAACACGAAAACAATCTATACTAATAACAAAGGTCGTGTAAATCTGCAAATTTATTTTTACGTCAATGCTTGTCATGTAAAAAATTTGCATCATTGTATTTGTGTGACACTCTGGTGTGCACCATGGTCACATCATCATTAACAAATACGAATATCTTAATCTGAGAGGAGGTGTACAATAAGTATGCCAGCAAAAAGAAAAAAAGCAGCAAAGAAACGCGCTCCAGCTAAACGCAAAGCAGCAAAGAAACGCGCTCCAGCTAAACGCAAAGCAGCTAAACGCAAAACTACAAAGAGAAAAAAGTAATATTTTTCTCTAAGTACAAAAATCTCCCGTAAGGGAGTTTTTTGTTTTACTTATACCTTTATTCTACCCTAAACCCAACCGTGTTTGAGTGGACAAGCCCCTCGATTCATTATCCTTAAAAACCTTCACTACTCCAAATTCCCCATCATACCCAGGACGGATGTAAATATTTCCAGATCGAACGCGTTCGATTGCTCGCGCAATAGTTTCGTTTGATGTTTGCCGTATTTCATCGAACGTTGCATCAATCAAAATATGAAATTCACTTCCGAGGCGCGCAATCAATGCGTTATATTCACTCATTACTTTTTTTGACGACACTCCCATCTCATATACATCAGCAATAATTTCAGGAAGAGGAACCAACGAAGTAAAAGGGATGCGTTTCTTTTCTAACGAATGAATCCGAGCTTCTTCACAAGTACGATCTGCAAGCTCATGTACACGATATTCCACACCAATGGTTAGATTTTTTCCACATACCGGACAAATACTCTTTCGTTTCTTTGTTTCTTCGGGCGCACAATAAAATGAACAATCCCGATGCCCATCATAATGATATTTTCCTTCTTCAGGATAAAATTCGATAGTACGCAGAAATTTTTTCTTATCTCCCTCTTCAATCACTCGCATAATTTCATTATACGTAATCTCACTCTCTGTATTAAACTGCAATACATTCGCTTCGCGTCCTAATTTCTGAAGACTATGCGCATCAGAATTTGAGACTAGAGTAATATTATCAAGATGACTCCATCGCCAATTCATAAGAGGATCACTCGAAAGCCCTGTTTCAATTGCATGAATATGAGAAGTCAAATCTTCAAATGCTTCATCAAGTGACGTATAACCACCCTTAGAACCAAAAATACCAAACCAAGGCGTCCAAGCATGTGCGGGGATCATCTTCATGCGCGGATCAATTTCAAGCATCAACTGGAGAATCTGCTTAGACGTAAGCCCGATAATAGGCCGCCCATCTGAGTGAATATTAAAACCTCGATCTTCGAGAGTCTTGTTAAATTTCTCAGTCACTTCAAGACTGGGTGAAAAAATAAGTAAATGAACACGACGTGTCTCTCCACTATGTTTTTTTATCGAAGCAATTTCTGTTCCAATAATAAATCTCGTCTTACTCTCATGATTTGTAAGCTTATACACTCCTTCAGTATCAAGAGTAAGTTCAGCCTTCATGTGTTCAAACCACTTCGGATGAGTAAAATCACTCGTAACTACAATATCAATCCCCCGAACTTCACATGCTTTCGCGATTTTGGGCAATTCCAAATCCTTGGAGCATGCTCGTGAATATTTTGAGTGTATATGGAGATCAAGAATTTTTTGAATCACAAAAGTTGTATCTTGTTTCTTAATTAACCAACATACTCAATCTCACTCTCATCCAGTCTCCGTATTCCCACATCATTCACTCGTTCTTCGTAAATATGTGCAAGAAGTCCTGGTATTCTTCCAATCAAAAAAATGGTATTCCCAAACTCTACCGGAATCTTCATATCACATAAAATTGCTGCAATCGCTCCATCAATATTAAGCGGAAGAGGTTTTGAAGAAACTACATTAAGTTCTTTGTGCACAGCACCCGCAAAGGTACAATATTTTTCAAAAATATTTTGACTTTTAGCAATAGTAAATAAAGTAACTGAACGTGGATCCACTTTGGTAAAAACCTTATGTCCAAACCCAGGTAATCTCACCTTTCTCTCTTTCAAATCTCTAATCTTCAATCTTAAATCTTTTTCCTCTGCATTTTCATAAAAAAACTTCATCGCACCTTCAACTGCCATACCATGCCGCTCACCAAACCCAAGAATTCCTGCAGCAAGTGAAGCGTGCACCGAATTTCCAGCTGAAGCAGAAACACGAGCATTCAAAGCCGAAGAAGTTCCAGGACCATGATCAATCACACTCACCAAAAGAGCATTAAACATCACCTCTTCATTCTTCTTCGGCAATCGTCCAAATAATAAAAGAAAAATTGTTGCAACAAATGATTGTTTTTTTATCAAAGACTCAAGGGACTTACCTCGAATAATTTCTTTATCATCTTTGATCTGAGTAATCGACGTTTTGAATTTCATAGAAATAAATTAAACCAAATCTTTAACTAGAGTAACCAACTCTTCATAGGTATCAGCAATCATCACCCCAACCTCTTTAAGCACCGCTTCTTTTTCTACTGCACCCTTTCCTCGTTCAACAATTGCCCCAGCATGCCCCACATTCATTCCTTCAGGAAGAATACTTGCAAATTTTCCTCCAATATAGATTGCAAGTGGTTTGGTATAACCTTTACTATTAATCAAATCAACGATTTCAAATTCATATGATCCACCATGCTCACCAAAAATAATCACTGCTTTGGTCTGAGCATCATTCTCAAATAATGTAAGTAAATCTGCATAGGTAGTGCCCATGAGTAAATCACCGCCAACATGTACAGCACTACTTTGTCCCAATCCTGCTTTCCGTACCTGCCACGAAAGCTCATTAGTCATACCACCTGAACGAGAAATAATTCCCACTGGGCCTGGAGTAAAAATCTGATCTGCCTGTAATTTTGGTCCCCCAACTACTCCAATACGTCCAACACCAGGAGTGATGTACCCGAGGGAACTCGGTCCAATAATTCTAATATTTTTTTCTTTTGCTGCAGCAAGGCAATAGGCCGTATCCTTGATAGGAATACGCTCCACAATTGCATTAATCTGTGGAATCCCCGCATCAATCGCTTCGAGTATCGCAGCACGTGCTGCAAATGGAGGAACAAACACGGTAGTGACAGAAATATCAGAGTGGACCGCAAGAGCTTCAACAACATTATTAAATACAGGAACACCATCTACCAATTCACCACCTTTACCAGGACGAACACCACCAACTACATTAGTCCCATACTCTCGCATTGCAGCTGACGCTTTTTGACCTTCTTTCCCCGTAATCCCTTGAACCAATACTTTTGTGGTAGGTGTAAGTAGTATCCCCATATCACATTGATTTAAACAGATTTATATTGATTACGCAGATTATAATGGATTTAATTTTTTCAGTCTAAATCCGTTTTAATCTGTCTGAATCAATGTTACCATCTACCCGAAGCTCCACCTCCACCTGATGATCCTCCACCAAAACCACCAAATCCACCCCCAGATGACGAGCTACCCCCGCCACCAAATCCACCAAAGCCTCCTCCAAATCCGCCTTTAGGGCGCTTATTATTTTTTTCTTTTCGGATAATATCCTCAACTTTATTTCTAAAACGAGAAAAAGAGGCCGAACGTGAAATCACCCAATCGACAATACCGCCAATAATCGCACCAACAATACCAATGAGAATCCAGGAACTGGTAAGCGCACCCACAAACGAACCAACTAATCCACCGATAATTGATCCACCCACCACTGATTTTGAACGGGACATCTCCATAAACAGTCGAGAAAATACCGTCCATCCAACAAACCCAAAAATGCCCAAAATTATCACTGCCATCATACTGCCAACAACACCACTATCGCCTGTAGACACACCAAGCGATGCACCATATTCACCCTCTACTGCCTGGATAATAGCGTTAGTCGCTTGTTCGATACCTTCGCTATATTTATTTTCTTTAAATGCAGGAATCAATATATCATCGATAATCGATGCGGATTCAATATCAGTCAGCGCACCCTCAAGTCCATACCCTACCTCAATACGCACTTCTCGTTCATTCGGAGCGACCAATAGTAATGCACCATTATCCTGTTTTGCTTTTCCAATACCCCAATATTCAAATAATCCAATCGCATATTCTTCAATTGAGAGACCTTCCAATGTTGATACCACTGCAACCGCAATCTCACTCGTCGAAGTAGCTTCCAATTCACTAAGACGCTCAGTAATACGCGCCTCAGTGACTTCATCAATTACACCCGCATAATCAGTGACAAAGCCTGTGGGTTGCGGATACTCGATAGGAGCAGCGCTAACAGAAAAAAACCATGCAAACGAAAAAACAATACTCAATGCACATGCATAAAAAATTCGTCGCATAGTGAAAAATTATGATCCACTATTAAAGTCAACTTTGGGAGGAGTGTTTGCACCTTCAGTAGCCGAAAACAATTGTCTTTCTCTATCGAACCCAAATAATGAAACAAAGAATACACCTGGAATACCCTTAGCTCTTATGTTATAGAGACGTACCACCTCATTATAGCGCATGCGCTCGGTTGAGATTCTATTTTCAGTTCCTTCAAGTTCAGTTTGAAGAGCCAAAAAATTTTGATTTACTTTGAGATCCGGATATGC
This sequence comes from uncultured Gammaproteobacteria bacterium, assembly GCA_964435035.1. GTDB lineage: Bacteria > Patescibacteriota > Patescibacteriia > Magasanikbacterales > UBA922 > UBA922. The sequence goes on along the minus strand of CAYSXR010000003.1, from coordinate 72,706 downwards.
CTCAAAAGAGACGAGCAACCGTGACAAAGCTCCACTGAGCTCTCCCTGACTTTGTTGAAATTGCTGAAATGCTTCAGGATTACTCAATAATTCTGGTGAGAGAGTTACCTGCGTTGCCTTTGCGCGTGCTTCAATCACATCACGTAAAGTCGACTTTTCATAATTTGCCGCCCCCTCAACAGTAGAAACGATATTGGGAATAAGGTCCATTCTACGCTGATACTGATTCTCTACCTGTCCCCACGCAGTTGAAACATCCTCATCTAGACGTACAAATGAATTATACGTGCCCGTGAGCCACATTACGATAACTACGAGGATTCCTCCACCAATAAGCCATGACTTCATACGTATGAAGATAAGAATAAAAAAAGATAAATAAAACATCTATACTATAGCCCAAACATGCATTTTGCGCTAGTACGAACCCTCACCAACCATCTTTGCAAGTGTATACGCAGTCTTGCTCATGCTCACTTCTTTCCCACATAATTTTATATTCAAATTATTCCGCTCCGCACATGCTCGCATCAATTCCATTCCTTCTGCTTCATAGGGACCGGCTCGACGTACGACAATCGGATACGTAGGTTTGATTTCATCAAGTGCATCAACAATTCCATTAAACGTTTCTTGTACATTAGTAAAATTTGCCACCCCGCCAGCAATCCACAATCCTCTAAGCACTGATTTTGATAATACAATTTTTGCCAAATCCCGCACTTTTTCCCGCGGAGGATTTCCCGAATACTCAGTATAATTTGCAGGTTTGAGTCCAGTCTTAATAAGTGCATCCATATTAGCAATACTCGCTCCCCCGCCAGAAAATAAAATTGCAATATCTCCATCCATTTCAATATATTTTCCAGCAGTGCCTCGATAATAATCCTCACCTGCATCAATTGCAGTGACTTCTTTTTCGCGTTCAGTCGGAAGTCTTCCCATCATAGTTCGCGCTTCATAATTTTTCCATGATTCATGACGATAAAATGCGTCATCATCAAGTGCAACTTTTGCGTCAGCTGCAATCCATTTGTTAGTGGTTGTTTTGACCAATGGATTAATTTCCACCTGGCGCGCATCTTCCCCTAGAAAACAATTCCATAATTCCTGTGCAAAAGGAATATCAGCAAAATCTAATTTTTCATTTCGTATATCAAGATGCTCTTTTCGTATATCTTTTTCTTGCACATCTTCTATATCCACCCCACCTTTTGTAGAATAAACCAAAACAGGCTGACGAATCTGACTATCATAGCTGATCGACAGATAATGTTCTTCTGCAATTGCTAATTTTTCTTCAATTCGAATAGCAGCGACATACTGCCCTCGAACCTGCATCTGAAATATCTCTTCACATGCTTGCACCACCTCTTCGACCGAAGAACAAAATCGTATCGCATTATTTTTACCTCGTTTCCCTGATAATACCTGAGCTTTTACTACAACATCAGAAACCCCGAGTGTAGTATACGCATCTGCGACATTTTCTCCACGACGAACTACCACACCTTTTGGTATAGCAATGCCATGAGCTGCAAATAATTCTTTCCCTTCAAATTCGTAGAGGTTCATAAAATTTTTCTCATTGGTTGAATTATCAAACCATGTCTACCTTTCTTAAGGTTGGTTGACTTTTTATACCCGTTTTTTTCATAAAATATTATAGATGTAGGCGATGAGTTTAATTTTACTTTTTTCCATCCCTGATTTTTTGCAACCGTTTCAAACCTTTTCAATAATATACTACCAAAACCCTGTCGCTGTAATCGTCCTTCAATAAATAAATTGGAGAGTTTTTCTATTCTTCTTGCCCGCGCCATTCCTACTATTTTACCATCTTGTTTAGCAATAAGAAAAATCGGACTTGTCTGATATTCTTCTGCTAATGTACTATTTTTCTTTGGATCAAAAAGATTAATATAAGAAAAAGAAGCATCCGCTTGGTCCTTTTGAAATAAATATTTCTTTGACACACGGCGAACAAGCGATGAAACCTCTTCTGAATCTGAATTTTTATAATTTACGATTTTAATATCCATAGACTAAAAGGTTGCAGATTCACTAATCACAATTCGCTCCCCGCTTACCGGCTGATCAAATTCTAACCTTACTGCCGCGAGAGCAAGAGCTCCTGTCTGATAGGTCGCTTTTGATCCATACTTATGGTCTCCGACCAATGGATGACCAATATGCGCGAACTGGGTTCTAATCTGATGTGATCGTCCAGTCTGTAATTCTATTTCAACAATAGTATGTTCACCTTTCGTGCCAATCACCTTATATGACAATTCAGCTTCTTTTGCGTCCCTATATGGTGCATCGTATACGGTTACAAAATTTTTTTCAGTATCTTTCAGAAGATAATTAATGAGAGTTCCTTTTTGTTTTTCAAATTTCCCTTCAACAAGCGCATGATAAATTTTTTTCACGGTATGCATTCGAAATTGTTCGCTCAATCGGGAAGCGCCCTTGCTCGTTTTTCCAAAAACCACAATTCCAGCTACGGGACGATCAAGACGATGGATGAGACCCAAAAAAACTGCCCCGGGTTTCTGATATTTTTCTTTGAGATACTCTTTTACCATATCCATGAGACTTACGTCCCCCGATTCATCCCCTTGCACAGGAATACGAGCTTCTTTCCATACTGCAATCACATGATTGTCTTCGTAGAGAACTTTCATAGCTATACTGAACTCCACCGTGAAAATATGCCGCATGGAAGTAATTTTCCAGATTTTGATTCTTCAATTGCCAACTCGCCTTTTTCAAAACTCCCACCAAACTTGTGAAGTAGCTGCTTCAAATTATTTTCATATGCAATCGAGGAATATCCTGAGGCATAACCATTGATCAAGAAAAACACTGGTTTATCTGATACAATCTCAGTACACAATTTCAAAAGCTCAGGCAAATGATCTTCGATTTTCCACAATTCTTTTTTTGGACCATGCCCAAATGCTGGAGGATCAAGCAAAATTCCATCATATCTGTTTCCTCGTTTAATTTCTCGTTTTACAAATACCCGAGCATCATCAAGAATCCATCGTATTGGTTTGTCTTCTAGCCCTGAAGTTTTTGCATTATCTTTGCCCCACTGAATTGCGACTTTCGACCCGTCCACATGCACAACAGATGCTCCAGCCTGAGCAGCAGCAAGAGAAGCTCCTCCCGTATAGCCAAACAAATTCAAAACATTCACGTCTCGTTTTGCTTGGGTAATTTTTTCTCTCATCCAATCCCAATTGGGCAACTGTTCAGGAAATAATCCAGTATGCTTAAAAGACGTAGGACGAATCCACAATTTCAAATTTCCAAATTCAATCTGCCATTTTTCAGGTATTCCTTTTTTCAAATTCCAATCTCCTTTTTTACCATCTCGATTAAAAGAAGCGTGTGCTTTGTTCCACTCTTGTATATTCAAACTTTTTGCCCACAATGCTTGTGGATCAGGTCTCCGAAAAATGACATCTCCATATCGTTCAAGCTTCTCTCCATCTCCGCTATCTAGGAGCTCATATTCTTTCGAAGATTTAGTAATTGCAAGTGTAATATCTGTCATAAAAAAAATTAATTCAATTCCATTCTAAATTCATAACCGAATTTTTCAAAACCCTTCCGCCCATACCATGCATGAACCTCTTCTCGCTCAGTCCGAGATGTTGCAAGAATCTTGTAGCATCCACGTTCAGTCGCAAGTTTAATCGCTTCAGTGAGAAGTGTATTCCCAACTCCGCGACTACGCTCACTTGCAATCACACACAAATCTTCAAAAAGTGCGTATGGTTGTTCGTGCAAATCATTCGTAATAAAAAATACATAGACATGTCCAACTTCAACCCCAATAGTGCCCGTCACTGAAATACGGATTCCCAAAGTGTGTACTTCTGCGTGGGTAATTTTATAATTCAACATATCAATCTTATTTCGAAATATACTTATGAATTAATCGTCCAAGAACCACAGGGTCATATCCACCTTCTGATAATTCAAATGGTGCAGCAATAATAGGGACATCTATATGATTATGATCGATCACAATCTTTTCCCAACCTTTCTCCTGATAATAGGACCTCTGTTTCGAATTAAGCACTGCAGTATTTGAAATTACCACATCTACCTCACGAGGTAAATAGGTGTGTAGTATACCAATAATTTCACTCGTAGACGTAGGGCCTGTTTCACCATTGCTCTCAACCACATTTCCTGAAACAAAAATAAGTTTTGCTTTTGACTGACCAAGCGCTTCTTTCATTCCAGCGGGTAGAAGTGTTGCAACAATACTCGTGTAAAAACTGCCTGGTCCAATAATAATTACATCAGCTTCGAGAATTTCTTTTCGTACGCGATCATAGAGCGGAGTTGTTTCGGGTTCCAGCCACGCTCGTTTAATTTTAAGTGCGCGATCCCACGCGGGTTCGTCGATTTCATGTTCGCCTTTTACAATTATTCCATCAATTAATTCCACACACAAATCACTTGATCCAAGCGTAACTGGAAATACCGGACCTACGGCATCGACTGCTTGGGCAAGCGCACGGACCGCATCAATAATTCCTCCATTATATTTTTCAACAAGCGCCAAAAATAAATGCCCGATTCCAAATCCTTGTAGTTTTCCTTTTTCTGAATATCGAGTATCGTAAAAAATGCGCTTAAGTAAATCATAATCATAGGTACTCATGGCAAGTACAGCACGTAATATATCTCCCGGCGGAAGCACCCCTAATTCCTGACGCAATTTACCAGATGAACCTCCTGAATCACTCATCGCAATAATTGCAGAAATCGAATACTCATTGAGAAATTGTTTCATAGCCCGAATGGAAATTGACCCACCATTTCCTCCACCAAGAATTACTACTTTTTTCTTTTGATCCATATTACAAAAATAAAATACGATTCAATTCCTCATCATCTAAATCTTTACAAACATATATTGCGGCGGAATGTGTTGCTCCTCTAATCAATAATGAGGACATCCTGGCTGCAGTAGCTCCTTCAATCCCACTCACTGAATCTTCAATTACCACACAGTCCTTTACCTCAACCCCCAAATTTTCAGCAACTAGCAAAAACATATCAGGCGCAGGCTTACCTATATAGTCAACCTGATCAATCCCCACAATAGTATCAAAATACTGAAGTAATTTGTTTTTTTCTAATCGTTCTTTGATAGAGTGTGTCGACGTGTTTGATGCAATCCCTAACTTTACTCCGGCTTCCTTTAATCGGATAACCAAATGGCGTACATCGCTATACACCCTGTCACCATGAACCATGGTTCCCTCAAAATCAAAGATAATAGCTTTATACATAATCAACTAGATAACCAGACAACTAATAAACTAGAAAACTTTTCTACTCCACCGTCACACTTTTTGCCAAATTCCTTGGTCGGTCAACATCTCGCCCCAAAGCTACGGCAATTTCATACGCAAAAATCTGGAGCGGAAGTGTATTAACTAATGGTTGAAGAAGTTCCATGGTTTCAGGAACATAGATAACATCATCAGCAAGCGCTTTTGCAGACTCATCTCCCTCAGTTGCAATCAAGAGTAAACGAGCTCCTCGCGCACGAACTTCTTCCACATTGCTTCTCATTTTTTCATACAATTGATCCTTCGTCATGATCGCTAACACTGGAAAATCTTTACTGAGTAGTGCAATCGGACCATGCTTCATTTCTCCACCCGGATATCCCTCACTATGAATATACGCAATTTCCTTGAGCTTGAGCGATCCTTCAAGCGCAATTGGATAATTAATTCCTCGACCCAAAAAATACATATTGTGATAATCTTTATACGAAAGTGCGAGTGCCTTAATATGCTCTCGTGTTTCAAGAACTGCATTCATTTTCCGTGGTACTTCAAGTAGTGCTTTAAGTATTCGCTGACCCGTAGCTGGGGTAAGCCGTTTTAATCGACCAAATTGAAGTGCATACAGAGTGAGTATCGCAACCATATTAGTATAGGCCTTGGTCGAAGCGACAGCGAGCTCAGGGCCTGCATGAATATACGTTCCTCCATCAGTCTCTCTCGCAATAGTTGAGCCGACCACATTCACAATTCCTCGTACAAATGCTCCTTTTCGTTTTGCTTCACGAAGTGCTGCAAGCGTATCTGCAGTTTCTCCAGATTGTGAAATTCCAAATACCAATGTTTCATGATCAATAATTGGATCGCGATACCGAAATTCACTTGCCACATCCACCTCAGTTGGAATTCCGGCTAAGCGTTCAAAGGCATATTTACCAGCCATTCCAGCGTACGATGCAGTACCACACGCAATAAGAATAATCCGTTTGATACTTCGCATCTGGGCTTCGGTCATATTCAATCCACCGAGTCGCGCGGTTCCTTCCTCGAGATCATATCTCCCTCGAATAGCATCTTCAAATACTGTAGGTTGATCAAAAATTTCCTTAATCATAAAATGTGGATAGCCCTGTGTCTGTGCTTCGGCTTCACTCCACTCAATAATAGTGACTTCCTTTTCAACATGTTTATGGGACTTCGAAAATGTCTCAAATGAATCTTTTGAAATAACTGCAACTTCGCCATCATCAAGAAATACCATGTCAGAAGTATAGGGCAATAACGGCGTCGCATCACTAGCAACAAAATGTTCACCTTTTCCCACTCCAATCACCAAGGGGCTTCCCATTCGTGCAGCCACAATCATATCTGGATAATCAGTATGAATTACGACCAGACCATATGTACCTCGCACACGTTTGAGTGCTGCTTCAACAGCAGTAACCAAATTTCCAGAATACAGAGATCCGATCAGATGCGCCAATACTTCAGTATCTGTTTCAGATACAAATACAAATCCTTTTTTTACAAGCCCATCTTTCAATTCACGATAATTTTCAATGATACCATTGTGACAAATTGCCAACTTCCCATCGAGAGAAACATGGGGATGAGCATTCTCTTCAGTCACTCCTCCATGCGTCGCCCATCGTGTGTGCGCAATCCCGACAGTACTCGTTAAATCAAAATCTTTTACCTTTTGTGCAAGGTTTTCAATTTTACCAACAGAACGAACCCTCGTAATGAATGTATCCGTATTTTCGTTTTGACTTTCAACTTTCGACTTTCGACTTTGCAGGACTGCAAGTCCAGCACTATCATACCCACGATATTCAAGTCGACGTAATCCTTGAACAAGTACGGATAACGCCTCCTTTTTTCCAATGTATCCAATTATTCCGCACATACAAAAAGATATTAAGAAATAATTCCGTACTTTTTGCCAAGTTTTACAAATGCAGATACCAAGATATCAATCTGCTCTTTCGTATGAATTGCAGAAATCTGTACCCGAATTCGAGCTTTACCCATAGGAACAACCGGATAACTAAATCCGATTACATAAATTCCCTCATCCATCATATCGCGTGCCATATCACTTGCCACTTTGCCATCTCCAAGCATGATTGGCACAATCGGATGTACTGAGTCAGAAACGGTAAATCCGCCCTGCTTCATCTGTTCACGGAAGTAGCGTGTGTTCTCCCACAATTTCTCACGTAATTCAGGATGAGCATCAATAAAATCGAAAACAAACGATGTAACTGATGCGACCACCAGGGGCAATGTATTGGTAAAAAGTGTTGTCCTAGCACGCTGATGTAATACATTAACCACTTCTTGTGATCCGGCAATCACCCCACCATTCGCACCACCAAGAGCTTTACCAAAAGTAGTAGTGATGATATCCACTCGATCGAGTACCCCACATGCCTCAACCGCTCCTCGACCAGTATCCCCCATAAATCCCGTGGCATGAGAATCATCCACTACTACAAATGCATTATATTTTTCTGCCAAATCGCACACTGCCTTAAGTGGAGCGATATGACCATCCATACTAAATACTCCATCAGTCACTACACATCGCATACGATTACCCTGTGTCCCCTTCAATCGTTCCTCGAGATCACCCATGTCCATATGTTTATACACCAGTCGTTCTGCTTTACACAGACGCACACCATCAATAATACTCGCATGATTTAGTTCATCAGAAATAATTGCATCAGCATCAGTGAGTAAGGTAGCAAACACTGCTTCATTGGCATCCCAACATGAAGTGAAAACAATTGCCGCTTCTTTGTGTAAAAACTCAGCACATTTTTTTTCCAAATCAATATGTACCTGATGAGTTCCACAGATAAAACGGACTGATGACATCCCGTATCCGTATTTTTCAAGCGCTTCTTTCCCAGCATCCACTAATTCTTGACGGCCAGCAAGACCAAGATAATTATTCGCACAAAAATTAATCAAGCTCTTCCCATCAGCCTCAATCACTGCACCTTGTCTGGAAGTAATGATACGCTGCTTTTTGATCAGACCATTAGTTACAATCTCATCAAGTATTCCTTGCGCAACAGTAGTAAGTAGTGAATTCATATGTATTAATGTTGAATATCAAACAATATCTTAGGATGATGCTTCATACGATCTTCCATTAGTTCAGGTGTATACTCAGACAACTTGATGATAGTTTCTCCGCCTTCTTTAAGAATCGTTTTCCAGATCGCTTCCTGGATACCATTAGTATTATCCGACAATACTCGCTGAGCAATCTGCCAGGTTTTGAAAATCTGACGACCAATAACATTATGCAACGTAAAACCTTTCACAATCATGCGAGAAAAATTGGGAATCATGAAATCACCATCTTTAATACCAAAAAGAATAATATGTCCACCATATCGCGTTGCTTCGATACAATTATTCACCGAAGAATTAAACCCAGCCATCTCAAGACTTACATCCACTCCCTTTCCGTAGGTCAACGTCTTAATTTGTTCAATCACCGAAACATCACTATCATAGCTATTTTTCTTATGAGCGTTTGAGTCAATGAGAATTGTCTCATGTGCCCCCAGCTCTCGAGCAATAGCAAGGTTATGAGGATTCGTATCAATCGCAATTACCTTTGCAGCACCAAAATGTTTCGCCAAAAGTACCGCAAACAAACCAATTTGGCCACAACCAAAAATAGCAACACGACTACCACGCATATCAACTTTGGTAAGAGCATGCACGGCATTACCAAAGGGGTCATAAATCGCACAGATTTCTGGTCGTACACGATTAAAATCAACTGCCCACAAATTTTTTGCAGGAATCTTCACATACTCTGCAAAAATCCCATCAATACTAATTCCCAAAATCGCCTGATCCTGACACACCTCTTCTTCTCCGAGCCGACATTGATAACATTTTCCACACGTTACATGAGAATCTCCAGAAACCATACTTCCCACCCGAATATCATAGGTCGTTGTTTCAACCAGTGAACCTACTTCTACCACTTCACCCACAAACTCATGTCCGAGGACACGAAGAGTTTTATCTTCTTTTGCAAGTGCACCCTTAAACATTTCAGTAAAAGCACTTCTGGTCCAAATACCTCGATCAGACCCACACACACCCGCGTACGAAACTTTTACAATAACCGAAAGTGCATCACGCACATTTTCCTTTTCATTAAGTTCTGGCCGAGCAATCTGTCTCTTGAAAAATCCCCGAGACGTTTCCCATCCTTCTTGTGCCAAGTCGAGTGTCAGTGCATTAATAGTATTCATACAAAAAAAATTATAAACTCCGAGCAGTCTGTAAATCTTCAGCAGTATTAATTCCAATCGCTTCTTTGGGTTCAATTGAGATTGAAGAAATTTGTACTCCTTCGTCAATCCCCATTCCAATTAAATCTGTCAGATAATATTCTTTCTGAGAATTTTCATTCTTAAGATTTTTAAGTGACTTCCAAAGCCATGATGCTTCAAAGCACCATACTGAAGGGTTAAGCTCAAGAATACCAAGCTCATCTTTGGTAGCATCTTTTTTTTCTACAATCCGTGCAATATGTCCATTATCCCCCCTCACAATTCTACCAAATCCTGCAAAAGCCTGATTTTCATTCTCAAAATTAGAAACACTCACAGTCATCATAGTAATCGTATTTTTTCTCTCAGTATGTCGGGCCAAAAGGCGTTTAATTGATTCCGCAGAAACAAAGGGCATATCTCCATTAAGAAATATCACATGCTCGACCGCACCTTTAAGCATTGTTTCCGCCATTGACGCTGCATGTCCAGTACCCAATTGCTCACGTTGTACCACATACTCAGCGCGATCCCCAAGATGATCCTGTACCATCGTATGTTTTGCAGATACCACAATAAGTGGCTTTCCTATTCCCGCTTCTTCTACGTGTTGTACCACGTGCTCAACCAATGGTTTATGATTAAGCTCATGCATCATTTTAGGAAGTGAACTTTTCATACGTTTACCATCTCCCGCTGCAAGGATTACTACTCCAACCTTATCTATTTTTTTGTTCGATGTATCCATATATTTCGGTAAGTGTTTTGAAATACGGTAAATTACTGTGTATATATTCTTCTTCATCAATCGATGCTGATTTTTTGAGAACAATACTCAGATTAGTAAATGCATTTTTGATAAGTAAACTCTCACCTACTTTATCATTGATAAACCACATATCTTCAGAATTTTCCCCTACTGAAACCAATTCGTGAAGTATGTGTTCCTTACTATCCTGAACCATAAACATGCGATCAAAAAAGTGAGCAATTCCACTTCCTTTTACTTTGAGCTCCTGAAAACTAGGTTCCCCGAGACTCAAAAGAACGACTGCAGAACCTGTATCTTTAAGTTTCCGAATAAATTCTACCGTATCAGGAAATAGAAACTCACGCAATCGTTCTCCCGTAGTTTCCTGCAATGCAGCGAACACTTTTTCTTTTGAATATCCTCGAACGGTAAGTAATTCAGCATGTCGTTCATTGGAATAGGAGAATACATCATTCTTTTTCAAGGCTTCGATATAGGTTTCCTGATAATCATGCGGAGATACTCCAGCTTTCAACAATGATTCAATCCGCGATTTCTTGAAATCATGAGTATTAAAAAGCGTATCATCAAAATCTATGATAAACATACACTTAAATTTTTTCCCACAATGAATCAAACACTGCTTTTTCGGTCCGGTAAATTCCTTCGTTTTCAATCACCACCCCAACCGGCTGCTTCTTTGCATCAATCGAGATATACGCAGTTTTCCCAGGATACATAATAATATACGTAGATAATTCCTCACTTGAAGGAAGTCGTTTGCGTTGATCAAGTCCACGCAATTCTCCGCCCTCTCCAATCGCAATTGCTCGAACCGAAATTCCTTTTGCAATTCGTGCATCACTAAAGGTAGGAAATTGTTCGTACAAAAATTCTTTTACTCCTTCAGCCGAATAAATACGATACATTTTGTCTTCACTATGTTCACACGTGGTGAGTACGTCTTCAAGAATGCTATTAAGTTCATCAGCTTGAACATAGCGTGCAACCGGCCTATCTCCACCTTTATGATGCAACGCCGCAAGTTCAGGTATCATCTTTTCAAGCTCTTTCTCAGCCCGGTCAGCCATCTGCTTTTGTTCACGGACGAGTGACATGAGACGATCTGGATGCTCAGCCACAAAATACTGCTTAGTATCCTTGTGATAGAAGGTCACCAGGCCATGTTCTTCGAGCCATTTAAGCGCATCATACGCACTTCCCCTATTTAACCCACTATGGAGAGCAATAGAACGTACTGAACTAGGCCCCAAAGAAAGCAAAGATTGGTAGATTTGTGCTACTTTGTCAGACATTCCTAATTTTTTGAATATTTCAGTATTCATAAATACAATAGATTTAGCATAATTTATAACTTAAATCTTGTCAACTTTTTACCGACACAAACTGTTAATAATCTATTGATAAAAACAAAAAACAGCTAGATTAAGCTGTTTTATTTTAAAAATGAGACAACTAGGCGATTGTCACCTCTTTACACAAATACACATCTTGCACCGCATTCAATATTTCAATTCCCTCTTTCAGAGGTTTTTCAAAAGCCTTGCGACCAAGAATTAATCCCATTCCACCCGCACGCTTATTGATCACAGCAGAACGAACAGCCTCTCGCAAATCGGTCTCGCCATTACTCTCTCCCCCAGAATTGATCAATCCGATTCGTCCCATATAGCTATTTACTACCTGATACCGACACAAATCAATAGGATGCTCACTCGCAAGCTCGGTATACATTCGAGGATCATATTTACCAAATGAACTCTTCCCTTTATTCAGTGCAATATAAGCACCATTGAGAGTGGGTAATTTTTGCTTTACAATATCAGCCCCAATAGTCGCTCCCAGATAATTTGCCTGGCCAGTGAGATCAGCTGACGAACTATAATCTACTTTACCCACCGTAAACCCAGCGTTCCGCACATAGCACCAGAGTACCGTAAACATTCCTTTTTCATGTGCAGCTGCAAATGCTTCAGACACTTCCGTAATCTGTCGCTTGGATTCAGGAGAACCAAAATAAATCGTTGCACCAATTCCACGCGCACCCATCTCATGCGCTTTTTTTACAGTTGTAAACATGGTCTGGTCATAGTCATTAGGAAATCGAAACAGGTCATTATGATTCAGCTTTACAATAAACGGAATTTTACTCGCGTATTTCTTACTAAGAATCGCAAGCGTACCATACGACGAAGCAACTGCATTACATTTCGCTTCGAGTGCGAGCTTCACAATATTCTCTGGATCAAAATAATCTGGATTTGCAGAAAAACGCGCACCCGCAGTATGTTCAATCCCCTGATCTACCGGAAGAATTGATAAATATCCCGTTTTTTTGAGTCTTCCAGACTTTCGCAAGTGAATCAAATTATCAATCACTTTATGTGACCGATCAGAAATAGAAAAAGTTTTGTAAAAAAAATGTTTCGAAGGTAGGTGCAATTTTTCTTTAGCAATTTTTGGAGTTGAAAAATTGAGTAAGCTTTCAGCTTCGTCTCCAAGAATTTCAGAAATACGAGAAATGTTGAGCATAAAAAAAGATAGTACGTATATACTATCATTTTTTATCATTTTCTACAAAATAAAATGTGCAATATTATTCAACATCTTCGACACGCGCAATAGCATGTGCCCACATTTCATCCAACTCATACTCCAACTGAAGCTCGTCAGAATGATCGGCAAACCATTGTTCAAAAGCGACTTTCAATTCATCGACATCAGATGCATTTTCGAGGGCATCTTCGAGAAGTGCGTACTTCTCTTCATGCGACCGAGCTAGTCCATCTTCGATTTCTTCGAACGTTTCTCGAACATGATCAAGGATAGCGGTTTTGACGGTGTCGTATTGAAAATCAGACATAAGAAAATTTTAAATAATCAAAGCGGGTTACAATATACCACACTGACTGAACTTTGCAAGCCCTCCCTAGATGTGGATAATAATCACGAAGCTGGTAAGCAAAATAAGCTATAAGCAAATAAGCAAAATGTGTATTTTGCTTATTACTTACCTGCTTATAAACTTATTGCTGGTTCTCTAAAATTGTCTGTACGTTATAACCAATCATGTCGAGATACGTGGTATGATCCTCCGACCCTTCAGGATCAAGAGTAGCAATCGTAAGTCCATTATCGCGAGCAAATGTTTCGATTGCTGCCGCTGATAGTTGTGGTTCAATATACAAAGTTTTTACCCCATGTTCATCAACTTCTTCTTTCAAATCAATAAGATATTGTGGTGTTGGTTCACGTCCAGGAAATGGTTCAAATGTTGCAACAATCTCGAGCTGAAAGCGACGTGCGAAATATTGAAATGCATCATGAAACGTAACTAGTTTTTTGTTTTGCAATCCTTTCATCATCTTCAACCATTCCCAATCTCTACGCTCAAGTTCATCTTTGAAATTTTTTGCGCGAAGTGCGAAGTCTTCAGAATGGTCAGGGCTAATAAGGGTGAGTTCCTCAACAATAGTATCAACCATGGTATACGCATTCGTGGGATCCATCCAATAATGTGGATCAACCGGTCCATGTTCATGATCTTCTTCCACATCTCCACCCTCTTCTTTATGTTCATGACCATCAAATTCAGCCGTAGGATATAATTGAACATTTCGATCAAGAGTAATGGTGTGAGCATCGGGAATAGAAGTGACAATTGATGAAACCCACGAATCAAGTCCATGACCAATCTGAAAAATACGCGACGTGTTTTTAAGTTCCTTGATTAAAGATGGTGTAGGCTCAAACGTATGTGGACTTGCTCCAGCAGGAACAATTAGTACCGTTTCAACATCTTCACCACCAATAATTCTAACGAGATCATAAATAGGAAAAATAGTTGCAGCAACTTTTGGCTTATTGGAAGCAGTGATATTACAACCCGCGCCAACGAACAAAATGGTTACCACAAAAAATAAAAAAATACGTATCTTATGCATATTAGTAAAGGATTAGATAACTATTCGACTAGCCTATAATAATGCAATTCATTCTCAATTGCAAATAGATTGCTGTGGATAAACAGTTGCTTTATTGCCTATTCCTGCTATACTTGCAACAACATTTGCAATTACGCTATGAAACAAAATTGGCTACTAGACGAACTAGTAAAGCACAACCACAAAGCAACTACCCCCCGCCGAGTGATCACCGAGTATCTCATAAAACAAGAAGGATTATTTTGTGCGATTACCATGGCACGCAAACTCACCACCGTAGACCGAGTGTCAATTTATCGAACACTCGACACTCTAAAAGAATTGGAGCTCATTAATCCAGTGGTGAATATTGATGGTCAACAATTTTACGAAAAAAATGGAGACGAGGATCACCACCATCACATCATCTGTACACACTGCAAAAAAACAAAATGTGTTGGATGCATTCACGAAGAATTACCAAAAATTCCAGGTTTTTCGAAAGTTCGCCACTCATTTATACTCACTGGACTCTGTACCGTATGCAAAAACAAAGTATAACACCCTATATTGAAGTAAAAGGAGTAAGTCACCGCTACAATGAGGTAGTCGTGCTTGATAATGTGTCCTGTGGTATAGAAAAAGGGTCAATTACAGCAATAATAGGACCCAATGGCTCAGGAAAAACCACACTCATTCGAGGAATACTTGGACTTCTCTCCCCGACTGTAGGAACCATCACTATTGAAGGCAAAAAGCCGTCTGAAATGCGTACCCACATCGGGTATGTACCTCAACACCTACAGTTTGACCGAACTCTCCCTATTACAGTTAATGAATTCCTCAAAACTTACCAATGCAAAGACCAGAAACATCGATACAAAAATATTGCCCAAGTACTGAAAGAAGTCGGACTCAAAAACCAAATCAACCAAAAAATTGGAACTCTCTCTGGAGGGCAATTCCAACGAGCACTAATTGCACGCGCAATATTCCATGAAAAAGATATTCTCGTATTAGACGAACCCTCAGCAGGAATTGATATCGAAGGAGAACACAGTCTCTATGAATTGATCGAGCGCCTTCACGATGAACATGGAACCACGTGTATTATCATTTCCCATGATGTCGCAATCGTGCACCGATTTGCAGATTCAGTAATCTGCCTCAATAAGAAAAAAATCTGCCAAGGAACCCCCTCTTCAACTATTACACCTGAAGTACTGAAGCAACTCTACGGAACAGATGCAGGAGTGTACCAACATACACATAATCATTCTTAAAACGTCATTCCCGCGAAAGCGGGAATCTAGAGACAAACTAAGATCCCCGTTTTCACGGGGATGACGAAATACCATATGCTTGAACTACTCTCATACCCCTTCATGCAACGTGCACTCTTATCTGGAATCATGATTTCCTTGGTATTGGGCTGGATTGGAACATTCCTTGTATCCCGAAAAATGAGCTTTATTGGAGACGGAATTGCACATGCTTCTCTTGGGGGAATCGCCCTCGCCATCATCCTAGGAATCGCCCCACTACCTACGGCACTAGTGTTTGGAGTCATGCTCGCGATTATCCTATTCTTCATCGAACGGAAAACAGATCTAAGCCAAGATACTACGATTGGACTTCTCTTCACGACTTCTATGGCAGTAGGTATCATCCTCATGCATTTTCACGAAGGATACCAGCCTGAGCTGATGAGCTACTTATTTGGAAATATCCTCGCAATCAACACCGTCGATCTCTGGACTATTGGTGGAGTAGGTGTGGGAGTGCTCCTGCTTCTCTCGATATTCAATCGCCAAATGACCTTTATCACTTTCGACAAAGACGGAGCATACCTCTCAGGAATCTCACCTGCTCGATATGACCTCGTCTTCTATATCATGACCACACTTGCAATTATCGCGAGTGTAAAACTTGTGGGTATTATTCTCGTTAGCGCACTTATTGTTACCCCCAGTGCTGCTGCAAAATTAATTGCACCATCATTCTCATCATTCCAAAAAATCGCAATGATAATTGCACTCACCATGACCATCACAGGACTCGTATTGTCATATTATCTAGATCTACCATCTGGCGCATTGATTATTCTCGTTGGCTCTGCCATTTTTGCAATATTCACCATACTACAAAAATTTATAAGATTTAAATTGTAGTTTTGAGTTTTGAATTTTTAGTTTTGAATTTGAAATATGTTCATCAATAACCTCAACCCAATACTCGCTGAATTCGGACCATTCACGATTCGTTGGTATGGACTCATGCTCGGGATTGGAGTCCTCGCATGTCTTGTCACGTATTATTGGCTTACCAAAAATGAGAAAGAAAAATTGAACACTATCTATGATCTTTCAGTCTGGCTCATTATCGGAGGGCTTATTGGTGCGCGTCTCGGACACATCCTATTTTACAATTTACCCTATTTTTTGGCTCATCCTAGCGAAATAATATTTATCAATCACGGTGGACTCTCGAGTCATGGCCTCACTATTGGACTACTTCTTACTGCCTGGATCTATCAGAGGATAAAAAAAGTAGACCTAAAAAATTATCTCGATCTCATGGTAGTGCCCATCCCCCTTCTCGCTGGATGTATCAGAATGGGAAATTTTTTTAACTCAGAAATCATTGGAAAAGCAACGAGTATTCCATGGGGCGTATATTTTGCCAGAGTTGATTCTCAAGTAATTATGCGTCATCCGCAACAACTGTATGAGGCACTTACCTGCTTTATTATCTTCGGTATAACATTATATGTATACAAAAAAATACAACCAAACCACTCTCGTCTTTTGACCTTCTACTTTTTCCTTGTAACTTATTTTACTACCAGATTTCTACTCGAATTTACCAAAGAACCCCATAACCTCGAAGGTTTCTTTCTCACCACTGGTCAGATGCTTAGTATTCCTTTCGTTGTATGGAGCGGATGGTGGCTATATAGAAAGTTAAAAGTAAAAACGCAAAAGTAAAAAATATGGAAAAATTTCCAATAGTAAATGTCCTGGCGACTGATTTTAATCCTTTTAAAATATGAACCTCCCAGTACCTCTCATACGACAAGAAAAAGGCTCAAGCGATTGCGGAGTTGCATGTATTGCAATGGTTTTGAAATATTACGGAGTCAAAAAATCTATTGAAGAAATTAAGAAAGATATAGAGGTATTTAAAAATGTAGGGACCTATATGCCCCAGCTTGGAAGCTATTTCTTGTCACAAAATTTCGACGTAGAAATCGTTACCATGAATCCTCATCTCTTCAACGTATCATTCAAAAACGCAGACAAAAATAAAATACTTTCACACCTAATAAAGAAATACGAAATAATAAAGAAATCAGAAATGAAAAGATGTGTTGAATTCTTTATTAAGTTCATAGAAGCTGGAGGAAAATTGACTGTACATGTTCCAAATGTAAAAGACATTAAAGAAGAAATAAAAAATAAAAGACCTCTGCTTGCACAACTCACTTCAAGTGTTTTATCCACCAAATATGTAAGCTTTAACTCACACTTTAATGTGATTACTGGAATAGACACGGAGAAAATCCATATCAATGATCCAGCAGCAGATACAACAGGAGGACAACACGCCTATGCAATTGATGAATATCTCTACGCAATACACGCAGCAGCATTCGGGGAAGCAGATAATGCTTCGATCATGAAGATCAGATATAAAAAATAAATATGGAAAAATTACAAAGCTCTATTGATCTACATTTTAGAGAATTAAAGAAGCTTATTTCGCCATGGCATTCAAAATTAGAAACTGCTCAAAAAGGAATTCCACCGCACATAACGCTACTGTGGCCATGGAAAAATCCTCCGATACAATCTAATGATATTGAAACCTTAAAAACAATACTAAAAGACACTAAATCATTCTCTGTTACATTTGATAAAATAGAATATTTTCAAAATGGTACCATTTTTTTAGCCTGTAAAAATGTAGAGATGATACAAAAAATCATGAAAAAAATCTTCGACGCTTTTCCTGAATGCAAACCATACAATGGAGAATTTCAAAATCCTACCCCACACCTAACTATTGCAAAAGTACCAGATCAAACAGTATTTTCTGAAGTGTACAATGAAATCTGCACAGTACTTAAGCCCAATCTTCCACTAACGTATCCTATAGACGAAATTATAATCATGAAGGAGTTGGAAACAAAAAATTGGGAGATTGCTGAGACGATACAATTACAAAGATAAATCTACTCACCATAAAAAACATAAAGCCCGATCATCTAGTAAAAGATGTCGGGCTATTTCGTTTGAACGGGTGGATCGTTCAGACAATCGCCTGTATAGCGACACGCGACGGACGTTGGAACACAGCTCGATGGACACTAAGACAGATCCTTTCAGTAAAGTCGGGCATCGAATGCCCAACCATGAGAAGTTACCTCCCGCACAAAGCATGATCAGTGGAATCCTTTTTGATCGGATTCTCCACTCCCACCACTACCTCGAGAGTATGGATCTTTGCCCGGTCATATGGATCTTTGCACTGGAACTTCGCCGTACGGACACGCCCCCCGTCAGTAAATCGCACTTCAGGACTCGACACATACTTGATCCCATCAGGGACAGTAGGCGAATTGGCGATTTTGACACGTCGATAGGCATCAGCCTCATCAAGCGAGCGGGTAAGAATGAGCGAAATCAGAGCTTCAATGTGACACTTCACAGACTACCCCTTATTTACAGTTGTCGCACAGAGTCGAGAGTATATAAGGTATTCTCATGTTTGTCAATACAAAAACCGCTAATTAAGCGGTTTTTTTGACAAACAAAAAACTGAGTACAGAATCTAGGCGCCGACCTACTCTCGCCTTGCGACTACCATTGGCGCTGAAGGGCTTAACTACCGTGTTCGGGATGGGAACGGGTGGACCCCCTTCGCAAAAAGCACCTAGATTCTATACTCAGTTATAATTTTGAAGTAACAAGCATTAATTGCAGTAGCATTCTTCGAAACACAACTCTGTGTTTCTGTAGTGCTCGATATATTAGTACACCTTGGCTATTCACCTAGTGCCTATCAACGTCATAGTCTCTGACGAATCTCAAACGAATATTAATCTTAAGAATAGCTTCGCGCTTAGATGCTTTCAGCGCTTATCTATGCCGAACTTAGCTACCCAGCAATGCATGGCACACAACTGGTACACCAGAGGTTCGTTCTTTCCGGTCCTCTCGTACTAGGAAAGAGTTCTTTCAATATTCTGCGCCCACAGTAGATAGGAGACCGAACTGTCTCACGACGTTCTGAACCCAGCTCGCGTACCGCTTTAATTGGCGAACAGCCAAACCCTTGGGACCTTCTCCAGCCCCAGGATGCGATGAGCCGACATCGTACTTTGTTCCACAATTTCGTGTGGCGTAGACTATATCTTCTTCTTGTTCTGGATGGTAGCGGAACCAATTACATAATTGGTCGTGAACCGCATGATCTCAGTTTTGACTGTAACAAGAGTCTGCGTCTTACCTGTGATCGAAACCACAAGTCTTCCCTTTCGGGTCAGTCGTTACGGGGTCATACCGATTTAGTCGATAGACTTCCCACGGGGTTACCGGTTATCCAAGTTTTGCAACTGGACACTACGGGTTCTCCGTTATAAGCAGATTTTTTTCTTTTGGTCTTATCTATCTAATTTAATAATTTATACGAAAAGATATTGGATAAACATCACTGTTTAAGCACCCCGATTATGTTAAGGTGCCAAACCGCGCCGTCGCTATGGACGCTTGGGCGCGATCAGCCTGTTATCCCCAGAGTAGCTTTTATCCGTTGAGCTTCCACCATCCTATATTGAATGGTCGGATCACTAACTTCCACTTTCGTGACTGCTCGGGTGGTAGCCCTTGCAGTAAAGCCGACTTTTGCGTTTGCACGTCCAGCTCCGTTTCCATCGGAGCTAAGTCGACCTTTGTAAACGCCTCCGTTATGATTTGGGAGGCAACCGCCCCAGTTAAACTACCCACCAGACACTGTCTCCCACACCCGATTCAGGGCATAAGATTAGGGACATCGCATTACAAGGGTGGTATCTCACCGGCGCCCGAAGGCTCCCACCTATGCTGAACAAGTAAAACAATGTACCAATGTCAAGTTGTAGTAAAGCTTCATGGGGTCTTTTCGTCTAACTGCGGGTACGTCGCATCTTCACGACACTTGCATTTTCGCCGAGGACATGGTCAAGACAGTCTCCACATCGTTATGCCATTCGTGCGGGTCGGAACTCACCCGACAAGGAATTTCGCTACCTTAGGACGGTTATAGTTACCGCCGGCGTTCATCAGCGCTTCGGTTCAAGGCTTTGTATTGCTACTAACCTCTCCCCTTAACGTTCTGACACTGGCCAGGCATCACCCCCTATACATCCTCTTACGAGTTCGCAGGGAGCTGTGTTTTTGATAAACAGTCGCATGGAGTCTTTTGTTGACCTGCTCTTACGAGCAGGAGGCCTTATCCCGAAGTTACGGCCGCTTTTTTGCCTAGTTCCTTAACCATGTTTCTCTCGTTCGCCTTGGTCTTCTCGACCTACCCACCTGTGTCGGTTTGCGGTACAGTTTGATATTGCCTAGCGTTGTGCTACTTTTCTAGGCACCCTTCAAGCTTGAATTGACCTTACCCGGAGGCTCGGTCTGCCCCTTGCGGGACGTACATTACCTGAATACGTTCAAACCATATAAGATGCGCATAGCGCAACAAACAATACCAAGTGCAGGAATATTAACCTGCTCTTCCATCGGCTACGCCCCCTTGCGAGGGCCTCACCTTAGGATTGACTAACCCAGGGACGATTCTCGTGGCCCTGGAAACCTTTGGTTTTCGGCGTGAAGGACTCTCACCTTCATTATTGCTACTTGTGCCTGCATTCTCTCTTCTGAACGCTCCACCAAACCTCACGGTTCAGCTTCGCAGCTGTTCAGAATGCTCCTCTACCACTAGACTAACGTAAACGTTAGTATAATCCGCAGTTTCGGTATAACACTTAGCCCCGGTACATTTTCGGCGCGGAGACTCTTGACCAGTGAGCTATTACGCTTTCTTTAAAAGATGGCTGCTTCTAAGCCAACTTCCTGGTTGTTTGAGAATCAACACCGCCTTTTACACTTAGTGTTAATTTAGGGACCTTAAATGGCGGTCTGGGCTGTTTCCCTTTAGACTGTGAAGCTTAGCCCCCACAGTCTGACTTGCGTATTCTTATAACTTTGGCATTCGGAGTTTGATTGAGATTAGTACGGTAAACCGCCTAAGACTCATCCAGTGCTCTACCACCAAAGCAAACATACACAGCTAGCCCTAAAGCTATTTCGAGGAGAACCAGCTATTACCGAGTTCGATAAGAATTTCTCTCCTATCCACAAATCATCCCCATGTGTTGCACAGCATGTGGGTTCGGTCCTCCCTTCGACTCTCGTCGAAGTTCAACCTGTCCATGGATTGCTCACCCGGCTTCGGGTCTACTATATGCGACTTAACGCCCGTTAAGACTCGCTTTCGCTACGCCTCCAGACGTGTTAACGTCCTTAAGCTTGCCACATATAGTAACTCGCAGGCTCATTCTTCAATAGGAACGCTGTCACCCATATACCAATAAAGGTATAGGGCTCCAACTCATTGTAAGCACACGGTTTCAGGATCTATTTCACCGCCCTTCCGGGCTACTTTTCACCTTTCCCTCGCGGTACTGGTTCACTATCGATCACTGTTAATATTTAGTCTTATCGCATAGTCGCGACGAATTCAGACGGAATTTCACGTGTTCCGCCCTACTCAGGAATATAACACCACGTAGTTTATACATTTCGCATACGGGACTATCACCCGCTATGGTTCTCCTTTCCAGGAGTATTCTGCTATACATAAACTAGACGCAGCCGACATCACAGGTAGTCGACGCTATATCCTACAACACCACATAGACAACGGCCTGTCCTTTAATCTACCCCGAAGCTAAAATTCTTACGAACTCTATATTCATGGATAAAAACATCATATGTGGTTTGGACTGTTCCCCGTTCGCTCGCCACTACTAGGAGAATCATAACTTCTCTCACCTTCCTTATTCTACATCCGAAGATATAGGAATAAAGAAGGAAAAAAGAAGTCTTTTTATTATTTTCTGTTCCTCTGGTTACTGAGATGTTTCACTTCACCAGGTCTTCTCTACGCACCTATTTTATTCAGTACATAGTATCTCGATATTATCGAGATGGGTTCCCCCATTCGGAAATTCCCGGGTCAAAGGTTGCTTGGGACCTCACCGAGACTTATCGCACCCTGCAACGTCCTTCATCGTAAACAGTGTCAAGGCATTCACCGTGCGCTCTTGTGCACTACAGAAACACGCAATTGTGTTTCATGTATATTCAAAGATGCTAACTTACAATTAGATTGCGTATTTCAACCGTAGCCGAAATATTCGCAATTTTGCTTTATTACTTTCATTGGTTCAATTGTAATGATCACTTATCGCGAGTACCTTTCGGCGCGCAGTCTATGCAATATTTTTTATTGTACAGACTGCGATCTAAAAGTCGTAAGAGTTTTTTGATAAAAAAAGAACCGCGTCAGCGGTTCAAAACATAGATCATGTTTATATCCGCTTGGATACTTAGAGTAACAACGAGTTGTATCTTGTGTACACCATGTGTTCAGGATGTAGAAGTACGATAGTTGTGTTACCCAGAGGTCCAAACTGAATTGCGTGTGTTTTTGGACATGGTCCGAGAAAACTCGGGACTTGTTCACGCTCGCACATAGTACAAGGTTTTATATGCCCTGTCAAGTTTTACCGGTGTGGATAAAAGCGTACCGTTGTCGAACCCCCATGAGAGTCACGAAAAAATGCCTCAACCAGGGGATTTTGTGATAATTCCTCTTCAATAATACGTGCCAAAACTCCCTCCCCTACCCCGTGCACAACACGACAAAAATCGCACTTATTCACAACTAGTTTATTCAATTCAAAATTCAATGTTTCCCGCACTTCATCAGCACGTAAACCATGCAAATCGATGACTGGAATATTCTGCATGTGTTCAAAAAATTGTGTGTCGATGCGATTCATAAAAAAATAATTGACCTAAGTGCTCTAATTATTCTAATTAACCTAATAAAATACCAAATACAAATTTCAAAACTCAACTGAATTTTGAATTTATTTAGAAATTAGAACAATTAGAATAATTGTGTTTTCATTTCCAAGATGTTTACTAAAAACCAACGCATGATTTTCACTAGACATCCGGTTCCCGCACTTGAGTTGCGCGGGAACCAGGTTGGTTGTCTCCTTGATGAACGGCACCGAGCATGGAATTGCTCGGGTGATCATCCCCGTAAAGAACTGGCTAATATCAGGGCCGATAGACAGGTGGAGATTCCCACCCCGAGATCACGTTCTTCTGGCGCGGATTGAGAATCCCACCAACGATGTTCTCGTCCTCTTGGACTGCATCATTCATACCCTTTACCTCGATGAGCCGGGTGTCCAGCCGCAGAAGGCTCGTTGTAGTTCTGGTGCAGTGACGTGTTGCCTTCACGTCGAAGACCCAATCTTTCTTCGGCTCAAGAACGACAACCTTTTCATCGTTCAGGGCAACAGAGATTTGTGCGCTCTTCCCGTTGATACGTTCCACCGTAGCATCACGGCACCAGTCCGTGTTGTTCATGTCGCACACACTGATGCTGCGCAGTCGTTGAGTACGCTTCTGCTCACCATCAAAGAGTCGACGTTCTGCATCTTCGCCGTTCATGATCTTGGGGATCTCAAACAGGAAGTTGAGTGCCGTGAGGGTGAGCTTACCCGAGCCGCAGTTGATGATGCGGACCCGGTACACGAGCTCATCTTTTTCGCACGCGAGAGGACCTCGAGGGAGTTCCTCAGACACAGCCAGGAAATCCTTGGTGAGACAGGTGGTCTCATCCTTCGAGTTCGAGCCGGTGATGGTCTCGAGGAACATCTCCGACACGTTGGTCTCGGCGAAGACATACTCCTCCGACTTGATGATGCCTTTCTCTGAAGAAGAAGGCACAGGATCGATCGAGCCCCCGATCGAGATCATCGATGGCCGAGACTGCTCGAGGGGTAGCGGGTCATAGCACCCGGTCAGGTTGAACGAGAAGAAGTAGATGAGGGAACAGAGAAACTGTGACGGAAACTTAGACACGGTGGTAACTCCTACCCTGATTGCGCGTGATTACTCGAGACATACCTATCTCAAAGCTGCAAGAGTATATTCCAAATAATGTATTTTGTCAATAACAAACAAAAATAAAAAGCCTTAATTTAAAGCTTTTTATTTGAAATAGTGCCGCAGGAGAGACTCGAACTCTCACACCCGAAGGTACGTGCTCCTAAGGCACGCGTGTATACCAATTTCACCACTGCGGCGTATATTAAATTGTAAAAAATAATCTTTGTCACGTGGCGACCACGTCGCTTTACGTGACACCACTGCGGCGTATATTTGATTGAAGTGGGTGGGGTGGACACCTCAATACATGAGTCGTTACCCTATCACCGCCGTCACTCAATGAAGAGCTCCGGCTTACATACGTTGATATCCACCTCACCCGCCCTAACAATACTCAAAAATAACGCAAAAGTCAAAACCCCGCCATACGACGGGGCTTTGCTTATTTAAAATCATTATGGTCTTCGAGGTCCACGACTGTTTCCTCCACGGAATCCACCTCGATCATTCCCACCGCGACGAGGAGCAAAACTTCGCTCTTCACGTGGCTGCTCTACATATCCTTCTGGTTTTGGAAGCAACGCTTTCATTGAAAGATTCACGCGCCCAAGATTGTCGATTTCTTTTACTTGTACTTTCACCGTATCACCAAGTTTCAAAACATCACTTGGCTTATTGGTCCTCTCCCATGCGATTTCACTCACATGTACAAGCCCATCTTTGCCAGGAAGAATTTCAACAAATGCTCCAAAATCTTCGAGTCGACTTACTTTTCCTTCATACTTTTCCCCTGCAGTAATTTCATGAGTCAATTGTTCAACAATTGCAACAGCTTTTTTCATTGCCTCACCATCATTTGAAGTAATCATGACACGTCCATCCTGTTCAATATCAATCTGTACTCCCGTTTCATCAATAATTTTATTAATAGTCTTTCCACCAGGACCAATCACATCTCGGATACGTTCTGGATTAATCGTAATAGTGACAATGCGAGGAGCAAATGGAGATAAGTCTGGTCGAGCAGCAGAAATTTTCAAAGCCATGACACCAAGGATTTCAAGTCGTGCAACGCGTGCTTGTGCAATAGTAGTATCAACAATATCCCAGGTAAGTCCATTGGTTTTGGTATCCATCTGAATAGCAGTAATACCGTCTGCAGTTCCTGCAATTTTGAAATCCATTCCACCAGGACCATCTTCTACATCTTGCAAATCAGTCAAAACTTTCCAATCCCCCTTGTCATTTGAAGCAAGACCCATCGCAATTCCAGCTACAGCTTTTTTAATTGGAACTCCCGCTGCCATAAGAGACATGGTTGATCCACAGGTTGAAGCCATTGAACTCGAACCATTTGATCCCATTACTTCTGATACCACACGAATGGTATAGGGGAAATCAGCTTGTGTAGGTAATACAGGCTCAAGAGCACGCTCTGCAAGCGCACCGTGTCCAATAGCTCGGCGACCAGGTCCACGAATAGGAGAAACTTCTCCATAGGTATATGGTGCATCATTATAGTGATGCATATAGCGCTTAGTTCCCACTTCTTCCATACTATCAAGTGTCTGTACATCGCCCGGAGCTCCGAGAGTTACAATTGAGAGTACCTGAGTATCTCCACGCATAAACATGGCACTACCATGTACACGAGGAATCAAATCAATATCAGTTTGTAATTCACGAATTTCAGTAAGTGATCGTCCATCAAGTCGAGTGCCCTTTTTCAGAATAGCAGCAGTTACTTCTTCAGCAACATACGACTTTACTTGATTGAGCGCTTTTTTAATTACATCTAATTCAAAACCAAGTGAAAGCAAATGTTCTTTTCCACCTTTTTTGAGTGCATCAAGTGCTCCATAGCGATCAGCTCGAGTAATTTTTGGAGAATTGAATACGACACTTTCTACCTGTGAAGTGACGTACTCTTTGAAGGCTTGTTTTGCTCGGTCTGCGTCGCTCATTTCTCCTGGAGTTGATATTTCTTTTTCTTTTCCAACTTCTTTTTGAATTTTTGTAATAAGTTCCACTACCGGTTTCAATTCATTACTCCCCCATTTCATAGCTTCGAGTACGACTGATTCAGGAACTTCACGCGCAGCAGCTTCCACCATCACTAATTTTTCAGGGGTCCCTGCAACAAACAAATCAAGCATAGAATTTGCTTCCATTTGTGTTGAAGTAACATTTAAAATAAATGTACCATTCTCATCCATTCCAATACGTGCTCCTGCAATCGGACCATTCCATGGTACCGATGAAAGAGACAGTACTGCAGACGCTCCGATCATACCTACAATTGCCGCATCATGTTCTCCGTCTACTGAAAGAGGAGTAATCACCACCTGTACATCAGTGCGAGTAGCATCATTAAACAACGGTCGAATTGCACGATCAATTAATCGAGCAGTAAGAATTGCATCATCACTTGGTCTTCCTTCTCGTTTGATAAAACGAGAGCCCTTAATTCTTCCTGCTGCATACAATTTTTCTTCAAAATCTACCATGAGGGGGAAATAATCAATTCCATCTCGTGGCTCAGTACTTCTCATGACAGTCGCAAGAATAAGTGTGTCACCGTATTTTACGGTACATGAAGCAAGTGCCTGAAGTGCAAATCGTCCGGTCTCAATCGTGAGAGTTCTACCACCCCACTCAATTGACCACTGTTTTGGCTGTAACATAGTCGCTATATAATTAGCGAACGATGATCATAGAGCGATAGATCTGGTGAAGTCCGACATAGACTTTACTGACCTAGATGTTCTACGACCATCATTCTTTAAATTAAAACATTGATTTAGACAGATTAATACGGATTTAAACTGATTTGATTTCGCATTTTCTGCGTAATCTGTCCTTAATCAGTTTAAATCAATGTTATGGTTTTACCCGCTTTCGAAAATTAGCAATCAAATACATTTCCTTATTCTCACTCATATCAATATAATCATCAACCGAATCTCTTAGAAGTGATGAAGTGGTTTCTCCAAATGCGAGAACCTCAACCTGCTTACCCATACTTCGTAAATATTCAACGAGCGGTAAATAATCTCCATCTCCTGACACAATAACAATTGCATCAAGACTCTGAGAAAGACGAATTGCATCAACCGCAAGACCTACATCCCAATCAGCTTTTTTCATTCCACTGCTAAAAATCTGCAAATCCTTTTCACGTGTTTCGATTCCAAGATTATACAATGCTTCAAAAAACGGCTGTTCATCCTGAGCTTCAGTACGAACCACATAAGCAATCGCTCGAATAAGCTTGCGATTCCCTACCGCTTCTTTTACAATCGCTCCAAAATTTACCTTCTGCTGAAATAAATTTTTGGCAGAATAATACATATTCTGCACATCAATAAACACCCCAACGCGTTGATCGGGGTGTTTCAAAGGATTATAATTAAGCTGTTTTTTCGGATTCTTCATGTGTTTCTACTTCTACTTCCTCTTCATCTTCGATTTTTTCTATTTCAATAAACTGTTTTGCTTGTTTCAAATTGAGTTTCACGACCAACTGCTCGTATGAAGCCATGTTTTCACGCTGCAAATATTTGAGCAATCTGCGACGTTCTCCTACTTTTCGGAGCAATCCTCGGCGACTTGAATGGTCTTTTGCGTGTGTTTTCAAATGTGACGCCAACTCCTCGATTTCTGCAGTAAGGATAGCGATCTGTACCTCGGTAGAACCAGTATCTCCCTCATGAGTCTGATACTTGGTGATTAAACGCTGCTTCTTTAGTTTTGATAGCATACATGCATTCGTTATCGGGCGCGCAGCAGGCATGTCTTTTGCGGTCCGGTCCCGATAAATCGGGATGAATTAATATAAACTCAGTCTACCATAAAAAGGTCGATTCGTCAAGGTAGAGTTATGCATACAAAAAGCGAATGCCGGACGAACCTCTTGAGGTAGCGTCCGGCACGAATCGTTCAGACCCCAGCAGTCGCGATGGCATAGAATGCCACTGAACCGACAAAAGGTACGACGAGATTGTCATCAAACATCTTCGAAAACCACGTACCGTCTTTCTCACACATGGACTCGAAGAAAGCGCCGACCGCAGCAGTGACGAGCACAGCAGCTGCGATTCGTGCTCCAGAAAAAATTTCAGGAGGATACAGAGGATATTCCGGTTGAAGAAATGCTGTAAGCAGCCCAGCAAAGCTTCCTACATAGAAATACCCGAGAACTCCCGACCACGTCTTCTTGCTCCCACGTTTCCAGAAAAGACGCCCCCCAATACGCACACCGACGAGGCGAGCGGCAGGGTCACCGAATCCGAAAATGAGAACAGCGGGGACGACAGACCATAGCGGAAGCCCGATACCGATCGAAAGGAGAATTCCGAGCGTGGCATGGACCACTGTCGTCGGAAACTCACGCTCACTGTCTTCACGAATCAGACCGAAGCGTAGTAACGGCGCCTCCAGTATGAGGAAAATCTTTTTCACCCTCACCCGCCACGGACGTGTTTCACACTCCCGTCCTTTTACGAAGTAGTGGTAGAGTGGAATGCGCACCAGGACATCGACGAAGGTAAGCCCCCATCCGACCCTCTCAGCCCAGGAGATCTTCTCCCATTCGGTGAACGGGAGAAGCTGTCCCACCACGATGGCGAGTACCCCGATGACACCCGCGTGAAGGAATGCACGATTCCACTCCATTGCACTCTTGTTGGTCGACGAATTCGCAGCCTGAGTACTCATGATCCAGCCCCTGGTATGAAATTGTAATTGAGGAATTCTAGCATCTTGTATCATTTCCAAAACAAAAAAGCAAGGTTTCCCTTGCTTTTTTATCTTATTGTCGAGTTCGGATACTAATATTATCAGGCAAGTAACATTCTTCGTATATTTCTTCTGGAATGTTATATTTATCTACAATTTCACAAGAAGGTGGCTCCTGCATATAAAAAATTGAGTGATATGCACCATTCTCTTTTTTCAATACAGCTTGAGTTCCAGCTCTTCGTCCGTGCAGACTCACAACAACAAAATCTCCAATCATCTTATCAATTTGAGTCACTACCAGACCAGAGTGATCTCTGTCTAATCCTCGCAACAATGGAACTTGTTCATTATATGATCTTTGGAGTCTAGTTGAACAACTAAATGTAAAACCCTGACCATCCGTAGGAGCTACTGATTCTGAAAGTCGATATGTATCTCCATCAAGCGTTAGCGTACAAACAAGCCCTTTTTTCGTATTTTCATATCCACGTACATAATCATAAAAAATATCATCCTTCAGATTCTCCGAAGAATTACGCGTATTAACAATAAAACCTTCTTCCAAAAGAATCTTATCAGTATTATCCACTACTCTCTGAAAGACAGTCTCAAAGTCATTAGCAGATTGATTAGACACTGAGATAGAAGTGCCCGGTGTATTTTGGATAAAAATATTAAATTCATCCGGAGTAATCCACCAAACGTACCCCATATACTGTTCAAGCGACCCTTGATTCATTTGGGGATTAATTTTTTGCACGATTTCCTCTGCATCAGGATCAAAAAGTGAAGCAGGAGCCATTAAGTATTCCTGATTCAAGTCAGATGTATTAGTATCTGCACTATTCCGAGAAACTAAAGAAGATGAGGTAATTGAACATCCGCTCACCAGCAATGAAAACGACAAAACAAAGAAAAAATTCTTCATAAAAAATCTATAGTTTAACCGCCCATCTGTTCCTGTACTTCTGCTACAAAATCAGTTTGCTTCTTTGCAATTCCTTCTCCTACTTCAAATCGTGCAAAACGTCTGAGACTAATTTTCTCTCCAATTTCTCCCGTTGCAGCAGTGAGAAGCTGTTCAATTGTTTTTTCTTCATCTTTGATGAAGGCCTGTTCAAGCAAACAAACTTCAGAGTAATATTTTCCCATTTTACCTACCAAAATCTTCTCAATCATCTCCGCTGGTTTTCCTTCAGCTACCAGCTGATCACGATACACGGCAGATTCGCGAGCGAGATCTTCAGTAGATACTTCTTCTCGTGAAAGATACTTTGGATTCATTGCAGCAATATGAAGCGCGATACTTTGTCCAAGTTCTATAAATTTTTCATTTCCTGCAACAAAATCTGTTTCAGAGTTAAGCTCAAGCATGACACCAATTTTTCCAGCACCATGAAGATAGGTAAAGATTTTTCCTTCAGCAGCTATTTTATCAGCACGCTTTGCAGCCTTGGCAGCGCCTTTTTTGCGAAGCCAATCAATCGCTGCTTCAAAGTCTCCATTTGTTTCTTCAAGAGCCTTTTTACAATCAAGAATGCCGGCGCCAGTCTGCGCACGGAGTTTTGCAATGTCAGAAGCATTAATAGACATACTATATTAGGTTATAAATCAAATAGAACACGGATCACACAGAATTTGACAGAGTTTGGACAGAATTCATTCGTTCCAATTCCGCTCAATCCGCTCAATCCGTGTTCCATTAGTATACACGATTAAAGAAAAATTTAAGAGCTTGCAATAACGACAGGCGCTGCTTCAGCTTCAACCTTTTTCTTTACTACTGGTTTTGGCTGTGCAGCAATTCGTGCTGCATTTGCTTTTTCGAATTCAACATTACCTTCCTTGATCGCATCACGCACAAGCCCCACAATCATTTCGATTGATTTGACCGCGTCATCATTCGCAGGAATTACGTACGTTGCCTTATCAGGGTTTGCATTCGTATCACAAACTCCGATAATTTCAACTCCCATGCTGTTTGCTTCAGTCACCGCAGTTTTTTCTCGCTGCATTGAAGGGATAAAGATGACATCAGGCATACGAGTAAGTGTAGCCAAACCTCCCAAATATCCATCTTTTTTCTCAAGATCTTTCGCGATCTCAAGTTGTTCTTTTTTAGTATAGTGTCCAAGTTCGCCTTTTGCCTGTTTGTCCTTCATTTCTACGTAGCGGCGAATAAGCTTTTTGATTTCAGAAAAATTGGTAATCATTCCACCAAGCCATCGCTCAGTAAGGAATGGCATGTTACAGTCGAGTGCCGCAGCTTTTACAATTTCACGCGCCTGAGGCTTCGTTGTTACAAACAAAATCTTCTTACCTTCTGCAGCCATAGATTTGACGAGAGGCAATACTTCTTTCAACTGTTTCTCTGTCTCCTCAAGATTGATAATATGCACCTGATTGCGCTCCGTAAAGATGAATGGCTTCATCTTAGGATGCCATCGTGAATTCTTGTGTCCGAAATGAACTCCAGACTGAAGCATTTCGAGAATGCTAGGGTATTTCATAAACATTTTCCTTTAACCTCGCCGGAGACTACCGATGGAATGGCCACCAGAGGAAAATATGTCCCAGCTGAGGGATTAATAAAAGTAGCCAAAGTGTACATAATTAAGCATTTTTTGTCAAGACGAAATATGTCTTAACATGCCCTTGACAATCTAACAGTCTACTGATATACTCCGGCTTACTATTATTTGACTTGAAAAAGGTATGAAACAAAAAACTCATCCAGACGTACATCCAGTGGTATTTATCGATAATTCAGGAAATGCTGAATTTATCACCACTTCAACCCTCAAATCGGAAAAAACCCGAGAAATTGATGGTGTAAAACATTACGAAATCAATATTGAAATTTCATCTGCTTCTCACCCATTCTTCACGGGTAAGCAGGTGTTTGTAGACACTGCACGCCGCGTAGAAAAATTCAAAGAAAAAGCAGAAAGACAAAAAGCTGCCTCAGAAACTCGCAAAGGAAAGAAAGTAAAAACTGCTGCACGAGCAACTGCCAGACAAGCAAAAGAAGACGCAAAACCAAAAGCAGCCTAGCTATCGTAATTAAAAAGACAGGTCATCTTAGGCCTGTTTTTGTTTACTGTTTATGAGTATACTAACGTTTAATAGAACACGGATAACACGGATTTAACGGATTGGAACGGATTAGTTCTCTTCTCTCATATTCGTAAATTCGTACCATTCGTAATTCGCATGTCCTATGCTTCAAAAATACATCGACTTAAAAACAAAATATCTCTCACTCGAAGCAGATCTACAAAATCCGGCTATTCTTGGTGACCAAAAAAAATTGAAATCAGTGTCTCAAGAATATAATGAATTGAAATCTGCGGTCGAACATATTACTGAATTAGAAAAGAATGAATCAACAATTACAGAATACGAAGCATTAATAAAAGCAGCCGAAGATCCTGATCTAGTAACTCTTGCAGAATCCGAACTTCCAACGCTTATTACACAAAGAGAATCACTCGAAAAAACACTTGCTGAGGCGACACGTCCAAGCGACCCGATGGATAAGAAAAACGTTATTATTGAAATCCGCGCCGGAGCTGGTGGAGACGAGGCTGCACTATTTGCAGGTGACCTACTTCGTATGTATATGCGCTATGCAGAAAATAAAAAATGGAAAACATTTTTGATTGATGAACACCAAATCGGAATCGGTGGATACAAAGAAGTCATATTTTCAATGGAAGGACAGAATGTATACAAAGACATGAAATATGAAATGGGTGTACACCGTGTACAACGTATCCCAGAAACTGAAAAAAGTGGAAGAATCCACACCTCGACTGCAAGTGTTGCAATATTACCTGAAATTGAAGAAACTGAAGTAGAAATCAATCCTAGTGATCTTCGAATCGATACCTTTTGTGCAGGTGGAAAAGGTGGACAAAGTGTAAACACTACCTACAGTGCCGTGCGCATCACTCACATCCCGAGTGGACTCGTCGCACAGTGCCAAGACGAGAGATCGCAAATTCAAAATAGAATCAAAGCAATGAACGTACTCCGTGCACGTCTCTATGAAATGGAGCGGGAAAAGAAACAAGCGGCACTCGATGCAAAACGAAAAAGCCAAATTGGAACCGGCGACCGCAGTGAAAAAATACGGACATATAATATTCCTCAAGACCGAATCACCGACCATCGCATACACCAAAGCTGGAACAATATTCCAGAAATTATGAATGGAAATTTGGAGCCAGTAATAGAAGCGATTCGCACTGAGGATTACAAAGAACTGGACACCTAAATTAACCGAGGACTAAAAGATTATAAGATTAAAAGATTAGTTATAATAAATCTTACAATCTTATAATCTTTATTTTTCTATGACTCATCAAATTTCTAAAATTCTACAAAACGCGACAAAAAAAATCGACCGCTTCGACGCTGAAATTTTACTGGCGCACGTGCTCAAAAAGCCTCGTGAGTTTATCATTGCACATCCAGAATACAAAGTCACCCGAATACAATATTGGAAAATGAATCGTCTTACCCGATTGCGATCACAAGGAATCCCCTATGCTCATCTCACCGGACGAAAAGGATTTTACGGATTAGACTTCATCGTAAACAAATACACACTCGTCCCTCGTCCAGAAACTGAAGTTTTGGTTGAACATGCCGTAGCGTCCCTCCCCCTTTTAGGGGGAGGACAGGAGGGGGTTGAGGGTCGAAGAAATATAATTTTGATTGACGTAGGCACCGGTTCAGCCTGCATCCCCATCTCAATTCTAAAATCTTCCAATCTTCAATCTTCAATCTTCACATACGCAACTGACATCTCCAAACATGCACTTAAAATCGCTCGCAAAAATGCACAAAAACACAACGCTAATATTACCTTTCTCCAAGGCAACCTCCTTGAACCTATTATCAAAAATTGTTCATTGATAATTGATAATTGTTCATTGATACTCACTGCCAATCTCCCCTACCTCACGCAAGAGCAATTTGATACTGAGCCCACAATACAACATGAACCTATTTCAGCGCTTGTTGCAGAAGAGGATGGACTCAAATTATACAAAGAATTACTCGATCAAATTAAAAATTTAATTTCTCAATTTTCTAATTTCAAAATTTCTGCATTTTTCGAAATCGACCCCTCGCAAACCACAAAACTTTCTAATTACATTCAACATAATTTTCCCAATTCAAAAATAGAAGTGTACAAAGATGGAATGGGAAATGATCGTGTGATTAAAACATCATTCACGATTGACAAATCCTAATATTCACGATATAAGTCTCTTTGACTTAACTCAAAGACTCGATTGAGTAAAGTACAAAAATACCAACCATACTGGAGCAAAAGATGAAGCCTCGCGCTGATGTAAACGAGCAACACAAGGTACTCACCTACACCCTGAACATCCCCCTGACCGACAGACCTCTCGAGATCAAGAAAGGAGCACGCAAGAAGCGTCTCGAGGAACAACTGGCGAAATGTGCACCTGCAGGTGGAGAACTCATTCGAGCACTGCTCAAAATCAAAGGTGTTCATAAGGTGAATATCGGAGAATACGAAATCGAGGTGATCTTCACCAAGCAGTACGACTCAGCCACCAGAAGAGAAGCGGTTGAGGCGCTCATGAAGGCGATGGGTGGAGCTCTTCGAGTTCAAGCCGATCACGTGATCGTGACGGCAGACGCTTCGAGGGGAGAAGACACCAAACCCTACATTGATCCGCCACTCTACGGGGGTTAGACCAGCCGCGGTTTCGAGTCAACCGCGGCTTCCATTCAAAAACAAAATACCCCCGATAAATCAGGGGTATTTTTTATTTAGATTCCCTTTTGACTTTCAGACTTTACTCCCACTCCACATCCCCCACCTGATTCACCACTTCAATCCAAATTTTTCCTGGAGTAAACGGAATTTCAGCTCCACTCAAATCATAAAATCTCGTTTTACTATCTCTGGTTGTTTTTTTCCATGTACCCTCAACCTTATTTCCTTTAGTAAAAACAATTACCTTCCCCTCGCCTACTGTATCCATTTCAATTCGAAGTTCCGCATCCAACACTTTGGTCTGTACGTACTGTACCACCACCGTATTAGCACTAATCTGAGTACCATCTTGATCTACATGCGGTTTATTCAATTGATAACGTGTATATTTTTCAGTTGTAGTTGAGTATCTCCATTCTGCTCGATATACCGGCGGAGCAAATGAAGCAACAATCGACGTAGTGCAATCAGTTGTACATGATACCACTTCATCATACAACCAACTTTCTTCTGAAACAGCAAACGTCTCAGACCCAAAATCTTCCCAACCACGAGCCCATTCCTCACTCGACGTATATACATTATGTGGCGCATAGCGATCACGACTGCGCCAAAAATAACTGCCCCGAGAAAATTCATTGAAATCAAAATAAGTACTACTTCGAAGTTCTTGAAGTGCATCAGGAGATCCTCCCACATGCATATACATTGGTTTTCCGAATTCACGCGCCCAATCAAGAAAATAAGGTCGTGCACTTCTAACTGGCCCCACTTTTTCTACTTCCTCACCAAGAGGAAATATTGCCATAAATCGAGAATAATTTCCTTCCACAGGCGCTTCATATACTACAGCAGCACGAGACAAACCTGATTGAGGTCGAGCATCCAGATGATTCTCAATCATGACTGCAACCAGCTTAGGTTTCTCATTCCCAGGAGTTATACATTCTCCATCAATAATACGCGGTGCACAAACCACACGAGCTTCTTCTGGAACAAAATCTTCATCAGTCCATGCAGATACACGATAATTCGCATGCACAAAAAACCACACTAATAATGCAATCCCCGAGATAAAGAATACGGCGGAAGCAATATGCAGAAGCTGTATTTCACGTTTTCCAATATAGAAACTTATTTTTTTCATAATAATTCAAAGTATAGCGCAACAGAATACCGATTACCAGAGAAATTATTCTAATTATACTAATTAACCTAAGTACCCTAAATAAATCTCAGTTTTAGAATAATTAGAACAATTAGAATAATTTAAAAACCGCTCAGCAGTACTGGCGGTTTTATAAAGTGTATTATTTTTTCTCGGCAGTCTCTCCAGCTTCCCCCTCTTCCTCTTTCTTTCCTTTCTTTTCAACTTCAATTTCTTCAAGTGCAGGTGTTGCCACTGGTGCGGCTTCCATTGCTTTAAGTTCATCTTCAGAAAGTGGAGGAGTAACTTTGGCAACCAACTGTTCTTTATTATCAACAATCGTCAATCCAGCTGGTAATTTCAAATCTCCTACAAATATTGCATCTTCAAAACTCTTCAAAATACTCAAATCCACTTCGAGCTGACTTACCAAATCTTTAGGAAGACATTTTACTTCCACTTCTCCATGTGGCTTCATAAGCGTTCCACCGAGTTCTTTTACAGCCGCAGCTTCGCCCACGAATACAAGCTGTACAGTTGCGGTCATCTCTTCGTTCATGTTGATTTCACGAAGATCAAAATGGATCAATGATCCTTTGACTGGATCATATTGTACGTCCTGAATCAAAGCTTTTACTGAATCTTTCGCACCTTCTATCATCACATCAACCAAACTTGATTCTCCAGCGGTCTTGTATAATTTACCAAATTCAACCAAAGAAACAGATACAGGCATTGGCTCTCGATGTGGACCATACATTACTCCTGGCAAGAATCCTGCAAGGCGGAGTTCAGCAAGTTTTTTTGTTGAACGATTTTTGAGTGTAAGTGAATACGTCATATAAATACAGTAAACGGGTGAAAAATATATATAAAATTAATTTCCAAGTAATTGTTTGAGGACTGAAGTTTCTCCCAGTGCTTGATAGCACTCGATTAGCTCATCCTCGGTCAAAGATTCTTTCCGTCGAAATCGTACACTATCATCGAAACTTAGATCAGATACCATTCCGATAAGCCCAATGCCGAGCTGAGTACTTCCGACAAGGAAAATAAGTGAATTTGAGCAGGTGGAGCAAGTCGCATGCAGCACATGAGATCCTTTGATACTCTCGACCGTACGAATCTGCTCGAGTTCAAAGCCCGTGGCACATACGGGACATTCCCGCATTACTTTGAAGTGGGAGCGAAGCGAGTCAAGAGAAAATTGTGGTGCTGGTTGACCCATACAAAGCTGCAATACTATAGCAAATGAATAGACTCAAGTCAAGAGCGTACGTCTGCTCGCTCGAGCAGCGCTCTCAGCAACTCCAATAAGGAGGAGATTGATAATAAGTGACGAGCCTCCATAGCTCACCAGAGGTAATGTAACACCAGTTACAGGTAAAAGTCCAATCGCAGCCCCCACATTGATAGTTACCTGCAGAAGAAAAATAAGTGCAATACCAAGAGCAATATAGGAAGCAAACTCTCCCCTGGCCTGATGAGCAATGACTGCTAAACGAAAAATAAGTACTGCATACAATATAAGAAGGAGGGAAGTGCCAACAAAACCAAGTTCTTCCCCAATAACCGCAAATATAAAGTCAGTTTGTGCTTCAGGAAGAAAGTGGAGTTGACTTTGTGAACCAAATCCCAAACCTCGACCAAATATTCCCCCTGCCCCAATCGCGATAATCGACTGCGTCACATTATACCCAGAACCCAACGGATCTCGTTCAGGATTAATGAAGGTTAAAATACGATTTTTCTGATAATCCTGAAACAAAAAAAACCATGAAATCACAATAACACTAACTCCCACAAAAACAAGCCCGAATGTGTATCGTTTGGGAATTCCAGCAAGAAGCATCATACCAAACCATACCCCCACAAGAATCATCGAAGACCCAAGATCTGGCTGAAGCATGATGAGGCCCGCTAGAAGTCCGGTAAGAATAGTCATCACGAGAAGAAACTGCCAAGTTTGAAACCGCCTCGCTTGCCGATCGATCCGCCAGGCAAGAAAAATAACCAACGCAATTTTTGCAAATTCAGCAGGCTGAAATGAAAATCCAAAAAAACGAAACCACCCTGTTGTACCACGAATTGTAGTCCCAAAAAACAAAACTAATACCAACAGAACAAAAGCAGTGATATAGATCACGCGCGAATGTGCTTCATAGAAGGTAATATGCAATCTCGACAATAGAACAAGTCCTACAAGTCCGATTCCTAACGCCAAAACTTGCCGTGAAAAAAATGATAATCCCTCACCACGAGACAAATCGACGCTATAGATTGCGGCAAGCCCAATACATGACAGCACAATTGCGGTAAACAAAAGAATGACGTCGTACCCTCTAAATGTTTTGGCTATAAAATTAATCATATGATGTAGTATTCAACACAATACAGGATTACACAAAAAAAATAAACTCACCAGAGTTTTATAAAATTTATCTATTGACCTATTGTGTCATGAAAATACCCGAGTCAAACACATTCAAAAGTGGAATAAAGGTAACTGAATCGACCAAGGAAACCGACGAAAGAACACCGAGTGACACAGTGCGTGTTTCACCGCCCTTGAACTCTGTAACCACAATTGGAGAATAGCCTACTATTTCACCTCCCCGCATCAGACCAACCACACCTGAGAATTCCCAATAATCAAAAAGTGAATGATTGGTAATCGCAAATTCTACCGTGGGAACCCCCTGCCGAGGAGAAGTGGCAGCAGGTCTATACACAAAACCATCAACAGACACATCAATACGTTCCGAAATGTATGAAGAAGGATTAGAAATAAGATGTGGATCAATACGCTTCCAAGAAACTGAAAGGGTGCGAAAATCAGCAGAAGTTGGTCGAGTAGCTACTTCATGTCCAAAAATTGCAAGTGGCCACTCTTGTTTTGGTAAAAGTACCATTTCTGCTTCTGTTGTTTCTCCATTCGGATATTCAAATCGATAACGCACGGTTGCAATCCAGGAATCATTCGGATTTCCCGCAGTGACCAAAAAATCATACCGATTCTCAATACCTGAAAATATTTGTGGAGAAGTAAAAGCGAGAGGTAGTGGCTCAAAGCGCTCAATAACATCTGGAGAAATATAAGAAAAAGATAAATTTTTAAGATTTGTCTGGTCTCTTGAATAATCAAAAACAAAATATTTACCTACAAAAAACAAACTTGTACCAAGCGTCGCACCACTCCAGACAACCAGAAATACCATCAAAATTTTCTTGAGTGTATATTGATGTCGCGCGTACCACGTAGCCATCTGTAAAGACTGATTCGAAAATTCTCCAGTAGGATCTTCGTAGCGGCTAAGTAATGAGGGTTTTTTAGACTGCATAATGTATATTAGTATAACACAAAATTTCAATTTTACTTAACTTTTTATTACTCAGTCTCATTCAAAGCAAGCTTGCCTTTCGTATATGCGTATGCTAAACTAGCCACCGAAAGTATTTGTATGTATCTGTGAAATTAGTGTCTTAAAATCTGTGGTCTATGACAAAAATAGCAAAAGTAAACTCATCATATAGTGCAAAAAATATTCAAATTCTTGAAGGTCTGCAGGCAGTGCGCAAACGCCCGGGTATGTATATCGGGTCAACTGGTGCTGCAGGTCTTCACCATCTCATCTGGGAAGTCGTCGATAACTCGATTGATGAAGCAATGGCAGGTTATTGCGACGAGATCACCATTCGCCTCCTCCCCGACCATTGGATCGAAGTCACCGATAATGGACGTGGTATTCCCGTCGATCCTCACCCGATAAAAAAAGTAAGTGCACTTGAAATCGTACTCTCCACCCTCCATGCTGGAGGTAAATTTGGTGAAGAAGATGGAGGATACAAAGTATCAGGAGGTCTACATGGGGTAGGTGTCTCTGTCGTGAATGCACTTTCAACCGATCTTACTGCCACCGTTCACCGTGAAGGAAAAATCTGGGAACAAAAATACAAAATTGGAGATCCCCAAGGCAAAGTAAAACCTGTGGGTACCACCAAAACAACAGGTACCATCATTGCCTTCCGACCAGACAGTAGTATTTTTGAAACCATTGATTTCGAATGGAAATATATTATTGACCACTTACGCCAGCAAACTTACCTCAATAAAGGAGTCCGAATCATCATTACTGATGAGCGAAGTGAAGAAGAAAAAAAGAAAGATAAAACAGCACTTCCATTCAAAAAAAATACACACCAATTCTTTTTTGAAGGTGGAATTGAAAGTTACATCCGCCACATCAATAAAAACAAAGAACCAAAACATGAAACTATTTTTTATACAGAAAAAAAAGTAGAGGACGTAATCGTTGAAATTGCACTTCAGTATACTGGAGACTTTACTGAATCGCTCCATGCATTTGCAAACAACATCATCAACTCAGATGGGGGTATGCATGTGTCAGGATTCAGAACAGCTCTCACTCGCACACTCAATACATATGCGAGAAATAAAGGAATGCTCAAAGAAAAAGATGTTAATCTCTCGGGAGAAGATGTTCGCGAAGGATTATCAGCTATTATTTCGGTAAAAATTCCAAACCCTCAATTTGAAGGACAAACCAAAGCAAAATTGGGAAATCCAGAAGTAAAACCAGCAGTAGAATCAGTATTCTCTGAACAATTCACTATTTTCCTCGAAGAAAATCCAAAAGATGCGGAAGCTATCATTGGGCAATGTATGATCGCAGCAAAAGCACGGGCTGCGGCAAAAATGGCCAGGGACACCGTACTTCGAAAAAGTGCATTGGAAGGTTTTACCCTCCCTGGAAAACTCGCCGACTGCTCAAGTAGAAAACCAGAAAATTGCGAACTATATATAGTAGAGGGAGACTCTGCAGGCGGTTCAGCTAAACAAGGTCGTGATCGTAATACTCAAGCAATTTTACCGCTTCGTGGAAAAGTGTTAAACGTAGAGCGCGCCCGACTCGACAAAATTCTTACCAATAATGAGTTGAAATCCCTTATTATCGCAATGGGAACAAATATTGGAGAAATGTTTGAGATCGGAAAACTACGCTATCACAAAATCATTATTATGACCGATGCGGACGTCGACGGATCACACATCCGCACACTTCTTCTCACCCTCTTCTTCCGTTATTTCCCAGATCTCATATATCAAGGACACATCTTTGTAGCACAACCTCCCCTATTCAGTATCAAAAAAGGAAAAGAAATGACCTGGATATACAATGAAGCAGCATTAACCACCTACAAACAAAAGTACGGTATTACTGAAGAAGATTTGCAGGTAGTTGAAGAAGAAACTGATGAGCAAGGTGAAGCAATAATAGCTGAAACTCCAAAAGTAGAAGAAAAAAATGCAAAATCAAAACTAAATGTACAGCGATATAAAGGTTTGGGAGAAATGAACCCAGAGCAACTCTGGGAAACCACCATGAATCCTGAAAACCGAGTATTGAAACGCATTACGATTGAGGATGCTGAGAAAGCAGCTGAGACATTCGACATTCTCATGGGCTCAGAAGTTGCTCCTCGCAAGAAGTTTATCCAGACTCATGCGAAAAATGTAAAAAACTTGGATATTTAAAAATAAAATAACCCTCCGAATCGGAGGGTTATTTTTTAATCTAAAAATAAGTATTGTTCACTCGTGTTCGCCAAACCTGAAGGCTGGCGAACACGAAGTGTAGAAAGGACAAAACATCACCGATGAACACGCACGGACGAATGATACGGCAGAACCATCCACACATCCTCATACCGACCACTCTTCGTGCTACCGCCGCTATCCGGATAGCGGAACTCCGACGTATCCGTCGTATCCACAGCCGATCCGAGAACGACAGCCGCGATATTATTATAGAAGGTCACGACCACGGTCCCATCCCCATCAGGATTAGCGACCAGAAGTGCCTTTCTGAACGAGCGATGATTCATGAGTAATCCTCCGGCCTGGGTTGAAGTATGATTCTCTGACCAGGTTAAAAATAGAATATAGAAATAAAGTAGATATGTCCATAGATAAAGAAACTTGACAACCAAGATATGTTCTGATATAGTGATTTCATCAAATCGGCTCAAGGCCGTTTTTAAAATAGCGAAGATTTTTATGAAACTCGTTACCTACGTCAAAGATTCAATTAGTGAATTGAAAAGAGTAAGTTGGCCTACCAAAAGAAAGGCTACGATGTATACCATAATCGTACTCGTGATGAGTATCGGTATGGCAATTTTGTTTTCTGTTCTCGATCAGATCTTCAATATCGGTCTCCAAAATCTTATCTAATTTTTACCCACTTCAAGCCTTTTTATCCTATGGCAAAGCAGCACAGTAATCTCGGAAAACGCTGGTATGTAATCCATACCTATAGCGGATACGAAGAAAATGTAAAACACAATCTCGAACAGCGTATCGAATCTTTTGATATGCAAGATAAAATCTTTCAGGTTTTGGTACCAAAAGAAAAAAAGATCAAGATCAAAAACAGTAAACGAACCGTAGTAGAAGAAAAAATCTTCCCAGGGTATGTACTCGTTGAGATGATGGTGACCGATGACTCATGGTATGTAGTCAGAAATACCCCAAATGTTACCGGATTTATCGGAACAGGAACTACACCTACTCCAATTGATGCCAAAGAAATGTTATCACTTACCAAACGAATGAATGTGGACGACCCGACTCACAAGATCGATGTCGAGGTAAACGCTCCAGTCCGAATCGTTGACGGTCCATTCAAGAATTTTGAAGGAAAAGTAAGCGAAGTAGATAGTTCACGTGGAAAAATCAAAGTATTGGTCAACATGTTTGGCCGCGAAACTCCGGTGGAACTCGATGCATTGCAAGTTAAAAAAATCTAAAAACACTATCGATAGGTGACTGAAATAAGGGTGGTCCAAAAGACGCTTCTCACCCTAATACAGTCACTTATTGAAAATCGTAAATAACATATATGGCAAA
This sequence comes from uncultured Gammaproteobacteria bacterium, assembly GCA_964435035.1. Taxonomy (GTDB): domain Bacteria; phylum Patescibacteriota; class Patescibacteriia; order Magasanikbacterales; family UBA922; genus UBA922. The sequence continues at coordinate 29,566 of CAYSXR010000003.1, read as the reverse complement.
AAAACTTACCACTCAAATCAAACTTCAGATCGTGGGTGGAGCTGCAAATCCAGCACCTCCGGTAGGACCAGCTCTTGGACAACACGGATTGAATATCCAGGACTTCTGCAGCAAATTCAATGCAGCAACTCAGGATAAAAAAGGTGACGTCGTACCAGTCATCATCAATGTATACGAAGACCGCACATTCAGCTTCATCATGAAAGTAGCTCCTGCGAGCGAACTTATCAAGAAAGCTGCAAAAATTGCAAAAGGATCAGGAAACCCATTGAAGACCAAGGTAGGTAAAATTACCAAGGCACAAGTACGGGAAATCGCTGAGAAAAAAATGCCCGACCTTAATGCAAACGACATCGACGCAGCAATGAAAATTATCGAAGGAACTGCGAGACAAATGGGAGTCACGATTGAAGGATAATATATCCAAACAAAAAACCGCTACAGAATTATGTAGCGGTTTTTTTAATATTTACCCATCACCACTACCTCCGTACTTTCCCAACCCACGAAAACAAATCTTCAAAATTACTCATAATTACCTGGAATACCGACTCTTCTTTACGCGGAGTAAGAATGGTAATAGTGTTTGACAGTGCAGTATTACCACTAGAATCAGTACTCTCGACAGCAAATTGATACACTTGTCCTGATTCAAAATTAGAAACTACCACAATATGTTTTTTAACATACCCAAGATCAAGAATAGTCATCTCAGTAAACGGTGATTCATTAGTTGCAAATCCTTTGCGATAATATACTCGACTCGTCGAAAGTTCATTGGTGTTCCATGAAATAATCGTCTGAATTTTTTCGGTACTGCCCGGAATAATTGCAGAATCAGTCTGTATCTGGGAAATAATCGGTGGCAAATCCGTATCAGTCGTACTGAAACCTTGGATTAATTCCCTCACCGTATTTCCTCCATAATCCGCCCCAAACAATTCAATGTCATACACGACACCTGCCTCAAGTTCAGAAAGTGTGAGCGAGTGTTGTGTAACAAAACTTGCATCTTTTACAAATTGTTTTGAATCAAGATCAGGAACCCCTCCTCGATAAGGAGTAAAGGCGACCGACGAATCCGTAGGTGCACTCGTGACCCACCTAATACGAGCCTCATTCGCAGAAATCACATCAAATTTATAGGTATTTATTTCAGTAACTTCAGCTGCAGTCCGGAAAGTAAAATCAGCAGATACCGTTTCGGCACCAGCAATCGTACGCGAAATTACTCGATAATGATACAGTGTATTTGGTTTTAAATTCTTGATCTCAACTCGATGATTGAGAACCATTGTTGCAGCATCTCCAACCGTCTGATCATACTCTTGACCGAGTGTCTCAAAAACATCTTCGGGTGCAAATTTCACTAACGAATTGGAGTACTTATCAGTAGTCCAAGACACCTGCACATAATTCGATCCTACTTCAACTAGTGGCTGCCCCCCAATAATCGGAAGTGGAAGCAGTGCGGATAATTCCTGAATAAATGCCGCCTGATCAGTAAGTGTTGCTTCAAGTGCCCCGACTCCTACACGAGTAGACAACGATCGAATGAGTTCACTCGCTTTTTCAATTGAAGAAACGAACACTTCTTCAGTCTCTTCTCCAATCAACGTATTTTCAGTAGAAGAAACCAATTCATCAAGAACTTCGAGTTCTGAAAGAGTTGTAAACGAACCAGTCAGCAGATTACTTACATTAAATGATGCATCAGCAGCACTCACACGATAATAGTACGTAGTGAGTGGATCCAAATCTTGTAAGACAATACGATGATCTGTCTTGAAAGTAAGAGGCATCGTCACCGCACTCTTGGTATATTCGTCAGGTGCAGTACCAAATTCCATAATACCAACAGACGCTTCGTTTGCAGTCCACGACACACTCGCTCGTGATCCTGAAATTTCGGCAACACTTGCCGCAGAAATAATAGGTGCAACTCGATCCACCCGAGCACCACCTCCCCCACCACCAGAGCTTACACTTGAAGAACCTTGGGCAACTCCCTCAGCTCGAGCAGTTTCTTCACGAAGTGCAACTTCACTTTCTTCAGAGAGTGTTTCAAGAGTGGTGAACGTATATTCAGAGGACGTAGTAGAGTTACCACTGGAATCGAGAGAAACAACAACATAGTAATAGAGCGTCGAAGTAGTAAGACCGCTAAGTGTAATCGCATGCGCCCGATTGTAGGTGGACACTAGAGTACTTGAAGCTGTGTAGAGCGTAGTAGCTGTGCCGTAATATACTCGCCCTGTTGCGACCTCATCAGTATCCCACACAATAAGAGCTTCATCATCGGTTACGACCGTTACTTCAACATCAGAGATAACAGGTGGTGTATTATCAACGCTATCAGTGGTAGTTGCTACAAATTCAGTTGCAACCGACCGATTACCATTCTCATCAGTAGCATACAAGCGGAAATAATACAGTGTGCCACCCAATAAATCACTAATTACAGAAAAATGATCCGTATTATAATTATTATTGATAACACTCGTTCCGTATGAATCGCTCGTTCCGTATTCAATAGTAGACGTAGCAATCTCATCTGTCACCCATGATATGGTGACACTATCCTCAGTTACACTTACATCATCTCCAGCATCAAAAGTAATAATGGGGACTGCCACATCCATCGTTGTCGTAAAAGTGTAGTATTGATTCTCCCCGTCGACCACATTCTTATCTTGCCCAACACCTGATTGAACAAAAAAATAATAGGTGATTCCAGGTGAAAGTGAACCGAGTGTAACCTCATGGTTCTGTACACTATTTGCAAGTCCTACAAGCGTAGGCGAAGCGAGGATAGTACTAGTTGAGTAATAGATATATGAATCACTCGACTGGTCAGTAGCCCAGGTGATCGTAGCTTCTGTATTGGAAATATGTGAAATTACCACATCCGTAATCGCAGGGCCAGAAAGAGTAGTAAAAGTATAACCATTAGGGGATTCAGTACTAACCCCCTCATTTGACTGAGGGTCCTCCGAACGAACACGGTAATAGTAGGTAGTTGCAGGAGTGAGTCCAGAGATAGTAACCGCATGCTGTCCAAAACCAGAAGAGCTATCAAACATAGCAGTAAGACCAACACTGTCAGCAAGACTGAAGTCCCCTCCCGTATTAGTCATATAGTCAACGGTTGAATCAGAAAGCTCGTCTGTATTCCAGGTGATAGTAACACTCTCAGTACCAACTGCAGTAGAAGAAACCGCAGAAATAGTAGGACCAGTGCTATCACTGCCACCTTGTCCATTTGGTGCATCAGAAACCACACTTGAGTATTTAGAAATATTATCATCATCGTCCTCTGCGACTACTTTATAATAATACGTAGTTTCAGTATCAAGAGTATCATCAAGATAATAATTAATAGTTCGATCAGTCTGTGTAGCGAGAACTGAATAATTGGAACCATCAGTTGATCGATAAATCGTATACTGTTTAAAACCTGGTAAGGGCTCAGGCACCACTCCCCACGCAATAAATTCCCACCATTCAGACATTTCTGAATTTGAAATATCTCGAATCACTATATTTATTGGAGTACGAGGTGAAAGAGCCGAAGAAATTGCATCACCACTCGATAGATTACCGTACGCATCGGAAATACTATAATACACTGTCGAAGTAGGTCCACTTGCAAAGACCCAACTGGAGGTAGCAGTATACGGAATCCACGTACCCGACTGAGCATTGAGCCCATCAGGAGAAAGATTGCTGTTATTCGACAATTTCATCAAAAGACCCACAACAGTATTGTCGGTGACAGAAAGAGTGAGTGATGGATTAGCATTACTTCTCGCATCGATAACAAACGAGTTTACAACCGGGTCAACAGTATCAAGCGTAAAAGTATTCGATTCATCATAGGCATAATTATTGGCAGCTTCACCATCATTTGCACGGATACGAATCTTAAAATTACTACCATTATAATGACTCGGAAGAGAAATGGTTGGATCCCAAATGAGTGAGTATTCTGTATAATCTTCAGCATCCACCACAATACCAGCGCCATAACTACCAGTAAGACTAGAGGATACAGCCGTCTCCCAGACCTCATTACCAACAGAAGAACAATTACTCGTACAGTACTGAAGGTCAATTGCAACAGTACCTGGTGTAAAACCCGTTAAGGTGTCAAAATCTCTTACTTCATAAGTAACTTCAACAAGACCTTCACTGGATTGCAAAATAGGAGTACCTGTAACAGAGATTTCAGGTGGGGCATTAACAACATAGGTAATCGTAGCCGAAGAAAGCACGGGGACGGTCACAGCGTCCTCGGTTGAAAGAAATGTTTGATATTGAATCCAACGATCGTCTTCGCCATCCCCCAATGCAGCAGGCATATTCTGAGAACCATCTGATGCGGTAAAATAAGTACTATTAGTACCATCAGGACCCTTCCACGATGTCCAAGAATTATTATCAGGACTCGTACGCATCTGAAAGCGCACAGACGTGCCCGTAGGAGTCGTAGCTACCCACGAAATACCAGCAAGTACATTACTCAGATCGCCTGCGTCATACGGGGAACCAATGAGAGAAAAAGTACCCGCTGCTACATATTCAATTGAAACATCACTCACACTCGGTACAAAATCACCATCCTCGGTTTCAAAAGTTATTCGATACTGTGTATATCTTCGATCATCAAAATTTTCATTAAGTTCTTGATTTTTTACTACTGTTGTCCAAACTCCATCGCTCACATCAATACTATTCCCCGCTCGAACCTCCATCACAATAGAGGTGCCCCCAGGCACTGTATCATTCCAAGTAATTTCACCAAAAACCATTTCACCACCCAAATCAATAATTTGAGAAACAAACGTACCGCTTGCAGGATCAGCGGCTCGAACCAATGAGGGCGTACAAAATACTATGAACACTACACCCAAAAAAAATCCAATTTTCAACAATAAACGCATCATAACTTATGCGTGGTATATACTAGAATGGTACGGCTTGTAAAAAAACATACTATTATAAAAAATAATAGCTCAAATTCAGGCATCCTTAATACATCGAACTGAGGAACCATACGCCTTATTGAGAACATCACGAAAAATATCTGCACGAGTTGTAAACTGACGATACCAAGCATCTGTAGCGGTAGACGCAGATGCAGACCAAAGATATGTGTATGTGCTCTGTCCTTGAAACGCATTACCTGTACTACGTCTACCAGCACCAACAGGTAAATTAAATCCTGAAGATCCACCAGTCTTCAGCTGAGTCGACTGATCAGTACCACGCCAACTAGTTGTATCAACACATCCAGCACCACCACCGGTACACATTCCCAAATATACCTCCATAGTCTTAATCTCAGTATCAGTAGGGATATGCCAGCCAGACGGACAAATACCCTGACGATTAGCACCAGGAATACACCCACCACTATTACTCGTATTACACGATGGATCAAGTTGAAGTGTCTCAGCCCAGGTGTAGAGCCCACCATAGGTGGTGCAATTCGCATCAGAATTGTCATAACACCATTTTTCAATAAGAGCGCCATTGGAAGGGACCGTAGCAGCTGAAGCGAGTTTCGTGCCTACATTAAGATTTTTTGCAAACCAACATTGAGTACCAATATTCACCAATGGATAGGTTTCCGAAGAATAGAGAGTAGAAGTAACTCCGACACCACAAGGAGGAACATAGCACAAATTACTTGTACAAATACCACTCGTACATTGAGTACCTGAACTACAGGTGGCCCCACCAGGCTTGAGTAGTACAATAGAAGCACCCGATCCCGTACTTGAGGTAAAGACATTAGTTTTAGTACCCGCATTAAAATGAGTATCGGTCGTTTCAATCTGAAAAGATGATGGTAATTCAAGTGTTACCGCCCCGCCTGAAATAATTATTTCAGCGTCTTTCGATACAAAATAATTCCACCCCGTTTGATTTCCCGGGTGGACACCCGTAGCTGTTGTACTTGCATTCCCAGCCCAACTATTCTGTATCCAGGTATAGGTAGCAGCATAGGCAGGAGCCGCATAATTATGAAATACAATATATCCAAGATGGCCTACGACGTAGAGAAAAACAAACTGCATGAGTACTGCCATACGAAGGGGACGAAATTCCCTACTCGTGAGCGTCTGCCAGAGTGTACGGAGATTAGTCCAGACATTTACTTCCCCTTTCATATAGGAAGGTGTAAGGAGCTTAAGGAAAAGTAATGGAAACCACAAAAAATTCTTAAGGTATGTCAAAAAAATTTGTTTACGTAACTTAGCAAGTTCTTGCAAATCCTTTTGTGCCAATGGCGCACGTCTAAGAATAAAATAATTTTGTAATAGTGTACGCCACGACCAATAACGTACAAATCTGCCTTCAAAAAATCGGCGAGAAGAAATGTCAGGTGGGACGACAAATGAAGATCGTGATACTTTAATCTCATCATTCATAAAAATCAAAAAAAGTAAGTGTCCTTAGAGCACCTACGACAAACAAAAGTGTCTGTCTTGACAGATACTGAACGGATTGTATATTTTACAAAAAACATGCAAAAAAACTATATTAATAGAGAAGGAAGTATACCACAAAATAGATGACAAAAAAACCAAAAATCAAATAAAATTTTGAACTATGTGTACAAATAGGATATACTGTGAACATTAATTTCTTCCATATGAAAAAGATATTTTTTTTCAGTACACTATTCATCCTTACAATCGCATTATTCCCAAACACAAGTAATGCAATAACAGATTCATGTGCACTACGAAAAAAAAACCCATACAAATCATCAATAAATCCTGAGGTCTATTATATTACAGAAAACTGTACCAAACAGATTTTTCAAAATGAGACTATTTTTTTCTCATACTTCAAATCATGGGACAAAGTAATACTAATTGATGACCTGACTCTAAGGTTTATTCCAAACGATCCTGAAAAATACGTCCCTTTCGAAGGAACTGAAGACAAAAATACTGATTTGGACATAAAAATTGACACGGGAAGTAATAGTGGCTCAGGATCTAGTAGCGGCAATAGTGGAAATGATCGATCAAGTAGTCTTATCGTACGCGATGGATCAGTCATTAAATCTCGCGAAAGATCTGCAGTATATCTCGTCATCAATAATGTAAAATTCCATATTGAAAATGGTGATACCCTCCGAGAACTTGGTATTCCTGCAAATTGGATCGAAATTGTAGCTCAAAAGACCATAGACGCAATTCCCACAGGTACGTCTCTCAATATGTACCCAAACTCCCGCATCATGAGTGTCGCAGCTCCAAATTTTATGCTCTTTAAAGATAGAAATGGAAGTACCATATATCGTGTAGAACCTAGTAGCACAGACCCGAAATACCAATTACTCAGAAAAATTTCAAATGAAACAGCTCTCCGAAAAATAGGATATCGCCTAGACAGAATTCCCACAGTATCAATCGCGGAAATACCTGACCTTGCTTTGATCGGAGTAAACACTAAAACTACCTTTAGAATTGGATCAGACCTAGGAAGCAATTCAACTATTTCCTATCAAGGAGTCTTTGAAGAAATAATCGAAGAACGCCAAGCAGCAAAAAACAACGGAGCCTACTTACGAAATGAAAAATACGAACGGGTTTCTTTTGAATATCCACGAAAATTCAAAGTCATACGAGGATTTTCGTATGGCGGAGCTTTCCGAGATGAATATTCAGTGGTTTTCACACCACCACAAGATGGTACGTCAGCACTCTATTTGACCGTGTCACCAGTACCAGGAAAAAGTTCTTCGTACACCATACAGGAAGAAGAAAAACTCATTTCAGACACACATCTCTATTCTACCGGATTTGAACAGCCTAGCTCAGTTACCATACTTCAATCATCAGGAAATACCTACCGCAATGGGGTATATGGTCACACTCGAGTCACTACCAAAGAATACAGCAATGGTATAACCGAAAAACGAATAACCTTTATCTATAAAAACAATATGTTCACAGGGTTGATACGTCAAAACACCACCAGGGGAACCGAACTCGAAGACCTACTGTATTACGTTGCAAGTACGTTTAAAAACACCTAACATTGATTTAGACAAATTAAAATGGATTTAGACTGAAAAGATGATCCAGTTTAATCTGCGTAATCAATGTTAATCTGCGTAATCAATGTTATGAAACATGTCATTCGCCTCACTAGCATTGACCGACAATTCCAATCCCTGATATTACACTCACTTGAGTCGCACGATATTGCAATTTCTCCGACCACTGTTGAGAATACTCACCTTGATCCGAATACCACTATTCTCGGAGTATTTGTAGACTCAACAATTGGAAAAAGGGTGATTGATTCCATGCCACACCTCGCACATATTGCGACATTTTCTACCGGCTACGATCACATAGATCTAGCATACGCCAAAAAGAAAAAAATTACCGTCTCAAATGTACCAACCTATGGAGAAAACACCGTTGCGGAACACGCACTCGCACTTCTCCTCTCACTTTCGAGAAAATTATATCCTTCGATCAAGCGAGTGAAAGAAGGTCGATACGATTATCATGATTTACAAGGTTTTGATATCAAAGAAAAAACAATTGGGGTTATCGGCACAGGACATATCGGCGTGCATTTTATGAAACTCCTCAGTGGATTTGAAGCACGTATCATTGCCTATGATGCATTTCCAAACAAGGCACTTGAAAAAGAATATGGATTTTCATACACAGAATTAAATACCCTGTTCAAAGAATCAGATATTATTTCACTTCACCTCCCCCTCCTACCTTCTACGACACACATCATTGACCAAAAAGCAGTAAAAATAATGAAAAAAGGTGTCTATATTATCAATACTGCACGCGGTGGGTTGATAGAACCTGAAGCTCTCCTTCGTGGACTTCAAGATGGAACGATCGCAGGAGCAGGACTCGATGTACTCGAAGAAGAAATGATATTCAAAACTCCAGAGAATATTTTGACACTCAAGAAACCTCAAGATATCCGACAAAGCCTAATTGAAAATGCAATCATTGATCATCCAAAAACGATTATTACACCCCACAATGCATTCAATAGTGTTGAAGCAATTGATCGAATTATCACAACTGCAGTTGAAAATATCAAAAATGTTATTGCAGGATCCCCAAGTAACTTAGTGAAATAGACGTATGGCAATACAAAAAAAAGGCCATACCTCTCTCTCACATCTCTATATCTTAGTTCTTGGAATTTCACTGAGTTTCGGACTAGGATTCCCCCAATACGGAATTTATTTATTCCCCTTTATCACATTCCTCCTAGGATGTATTTTCTTTTTTTCAGCATTAAAATTACACCTCAAAGACATAAAAGAAAGTGCACATGACATAAAAACAATTTCACTTGCGGTAATTTTGAAACTGATTATTCTACCAATAGTTGTCTATTACACCGCACTTATAATAACCCCCTCACTTGCCATCCCTTTCCTACTTCTTGCCGCCATGCCAACAGCCATGACTGCACCCTTATTTACTACCATGGCACATGGTAAACAAAGTTTTTCCCTAGTCCTCTCTATTGTCACTTCACTCTTAGCACCACTCACCATTCCTCTCATAATACAATTTCTCGTCAAATCCTCGATATCAGTTGATATTATAGACATGTGCATACGCCTAATTTTGATTATTTTCCTCCCCATCGCCCTAGCCGAAGGTATAAAAAAATTCGCCCCACGCATTGCAAAAAAAGTTACGTCTGCCGCACGTGCAGGATCTCTCGGAGCCTTAGGCCTACTCCTCACCGGTGTGACAGCAGTACATGCATCAACAATTATAAATACGGTCCTCACCGAGCCTGCAAAATTCCTCATCCCTCTTGCCATTTTTTTCCTCCTAACCCATGTGATCGGATACAGTGTGTTCTTTTGGCTCAAATTCAAAAAAAGAGTCGCAGCGACCGTTTCTATCGCGTACATGAACTTTACCCTGGCAATTTACCTCTCAACTGCATTCTTTCCTGATCACAGTGTACTTATTCCAATCATCATATCTGCTATCCCCTGGAGTATTGCAATTATTCCATTTGCCGAGATTGCAGCACATCACGAATCTGCTTAAAAGAGTATCTTTTCTGCATTTCAAGCTTTTTTGGCTTTTCAAGCATTTTAAGCATTCTACCTTGACTTTTCCCCTGACACATGGTACTATTTCCCCATTATTCACGTGGGACCCTTGGCTCATCCGAGGGGTTTGTACCACTAACACATTTTGACTATGTCAAAACGCATGAATGACCTTAAAACCAAGGTCGACGCAAACAAAGTGTATTCATTAGACGAAGCTCTTACACTCGTCAAAAGTACGAGTACCGTAAAATTCGATGCTTCAGTAGAAGTACATGTTCGCCTCGGAATCGATGTAAGCAAGAGTGACCAGCAAATCCGCTCGACGGTAGCTCTTCCTCATGGTACAGGAAAAAAGACTATTATTGCAGCATTTGTAGGAGCAAACGATGAAAAAGCTGCAAAAGACGCGGGAGCAGACTTCGTTTATAGCGAACCGGACATCAAAGGAATCCAGACTGGAACCACCAAAATTGCATTTGATATCGCAGTATCAACCCCAGAAATGATGCCTAAGCTCGCAATTGCAGCAAAAGTTCTTGGTCCAAAAGGGCTGATGCCTAATCCAAAGACTGGAACGGTAGATAAAGATGTTTCACGTATGGTAACCGAGCTCAAAAAAGGTAAAGTTGCTTTCAAGAATGACGACACAGGAAATCTCCATGCATCAATCGGAAAAGTAAGCTTTGATACTACAAAACTCAAAGAAAATTATGAAAGTTTGATTGAAGCTTTGAAGAAAGCGAAACCAAGCTCTTCAAAAGGAACTTACCTCAAAGGTATATACCTCACGAGCAGTATGGGTCCAAGCATCAAAGTAGAACTTCCTCAATAAAAACACTCAAAAAAACCATCGACAAAATCGATGGTTTTTTAACCAAAACTCGAAAATCATAAAGTCTATAAAATAATACAAATCAGTCTATACGACTTTCGACTTTATGGACTTTTAGACTTTTGACTGTACCCTACCCCATTTGCTACACTTCACCTTATCACTCTTATCTGTTACGTATGTCTGAACCTACTGTCGCACCACAAGAGGCTCCATTCAAACGCCCTACTTGGGATGAGTATTTCATGGAAATTGCCGAAACAGTCGCGCATCGTGCTACCTGTGATAGAGGTAAATGTGGTTCGGTAATTGTGTTAGATAAAGTAATCTTGGCGACAGGATATGTTGGTTCTGCAGCAGGGATGCCCCATTGCGACGAAGTTGGTCATCAGATGAAAACTGTAACTCACGAGGATGGTTCACAAAGCCAACATTGTGTAAGAACTACTCACGCTGAACAAAATGCAATCGTACAAGCCGCACGAAAAGGAACAGCAATTGGAGGAGCAACGATCTATACCAAAATGACACCTTGTTCCGCGTGTGGACGCATGATTGTAAATGCAGGCATCAAAAGAGTCGTATGTAACAAAAGATACCACGCAGGTGGAGAAACTGAAGCAATGTTCCTACAACTAGGAATCGAAATGTTATATCTCGACGGTTCTCTAGAACAATACAAAAATCAATAACCCAGATATGCAAAAAATAATTCTCGGATTCGTAGGGGACCTTGCAAGCGGAAAAGGGACTGCTGCAAAATACTTACATGAAAAATATGGATCAACGACCTATCGTTTTTCAACCATGCTCCGAGATATTTTGAAGCGCGTGTACGTGCCAGAAACTAGAGAAAATCTCCAAAATCTCTCTACATTTCTCAGAGAATCATACGGACAAGACGTCATGAGCAGAGTCATTGCGGAAGATGTTGCACGAGATGAGAACAATCTAGTCATTGTCGAAGGAATCAGACGCCCGAGTGATATTGAATACTTAAAAAAATTGGAAGGATTTCATTTGATTTATCTTACCGGAAAGCCAGAAATTCGATGGCAAAGACTGGTTCAAAGAAAAGAAAATCCGGGAGATAGTGAAAAAACATTTGAGGAATTTTCAAAAGATGAGAATGCTGAAGCTGATCGAATGATCAAAGAATTAGGCGCAACAGCAGAGAGAAAAATAGAAAATAATAATGGCTACGAAGAATTTTATCAAGAACTTGAAAAATTAGTATCTCAGTATGGAAATTAAGATCAAACGAATTGACACCTCACTCCCGCTTCCTGAATACAAAACCAAAGGTGCAGTCGCATTTGATCTCTATTCACGAGTAGATGACACAATTAAACCAAAAGAAATAAAACTCATCCCTGCAAATCTCATTATTGAAACGCCCGAGGGATACATGCTCATGATTGCTGCCCGATCGAGCCTTGCAAAGAAAAAAGGGCTCATGATGGCAAACAATGTGGGAATTATTGATCAAGATTACTGCGGCGAAAACGATGAATTAAGATTGATGCTCTACAATTTCACTGATACTGAGATAATCATAGAAAAAGGTGAACGCTTGGCTCAAGGAATATTTGTAAAAATAGAAAAAGGTAATTGGAATGAAGTGAGTAAAATGGCAGATGAAAGCCGTGGAGGATTTGGAACTACGGGGCAATTCTAACTAGACAACCAGAAAACTAGCAAACTAATATGAAAGCCTACCTCGACCTTGTCCAGAAAATCCTCAACGAAGGAGTATTGAAATCAAACCGTACAGGTACTGATGCATTTGCAATTGCTGGAGCAATGTTTGAGCACGACATGTCGACTGGGTTTCCACTTCTTACAACTAAAAAAGTTCCCTTCCGCCTAATCGCAAGCGAGCTTGAATTTTTTATAAACGGAATTACTGATAAAGAATGGATGAAAGAAAGAAATAATCACATTTGGGACGAATGGGCGAGACCGAGCAAAGCTCCATATGGACATGATGAAGCAAGTAAAAAAAGAATGATGGAAGAACGAGACTTGGGCCCTATTTATGGATTTCAATGGAGACATTTTAATGCCCCATATATTTCATATGATACTGACTACACAGGACAAGGAGTGGATCAACTGAAAAATATAGTAGAAAAACTGAAAAGCAACCCAAACGATCGTCGTATGATTGTCATGGCATGGAACCCAGGTATGCTTTCTGATATGGGACTTCCTCCCTGTCATTATGGTTTTCAGGTAACCGTAATCAAAGATAAAATAAATCTATTGTGGAATCAACGCTCAGTCGATGTAATGCTCGGACTTCCGTTTAACATAGCAAGCTATGCACTACTCCTTCACCTCCTCGCAAAGGAAACAGGATTACAAGAAGGAAAATTAGTTGGTTTTTTGGCCGATGTACATATCTACGAAAATCATGTTGAGGGTGCAAAAGAACAGCTCACCCGCGACTCAAATAAATATCCACTTCCAAAAATAGAAACTCCTCAATTTACTTCAATTTTTGATTGGAAATATACTGACAGCCAAATACTCGGTTACGAAAGTTATCCAACCATTAAATTTCCAATCGCCGTATGATAGCTCTCATCGCTGCAATTTCCGAAAACAACTGTATTGGAAAAAATGGAACACTCCCGTGGCATATTCCCGAGGACATGAAGCGTTTCCGCAAACTTACAGATGAACATACCGTGGTTATGGGCAGAAAAACATGGGAATCAATTCCTGAAAAATTTCGTCCATTACCCAATCGAAAAAATATTGTAGTTACGAGAAATACAGACTATCCAGTTCCCGTTGGAGTAGTACTCTACCACTCAGTTGAGGAAGCCCTCAATTATGAGAAGGGTGACATTATGGTAATTGGCGGAGCTGAAATCTACGCTCAATCAATCGAACGCGCAAATACACTATATATCACACACATACATACGTTTATCGAAGACGGTACTGCCTTTTTTCCAAAGATAGACTCGACAGTCTGGAAAGAAACCGAACGTGAAGATCATGAACATTTTTCTTTTGTTACCTATAAAAAATAAACCGAAGTATGTTTATTGTTCTCTACGGAATCAACAATCTGGGCAAAAGTACTCAGGCAAAAAAACTGGTGGAGCGCATGAATTCAGAAGGATACAAAACTGAATACTTAAAATACCCTATCTATACCCAAGAACCGATAGGACCAATCATCAATAATTACCTTCGTGAAGGAAACACCCACCATTTAACACCACGTGAAGCACAACTTCTGTATGTACTTGACCGCACGCAATATGAGCCGACACTCAAGAAAAAATTAAACCAGGGAATTCATATTGTAGCTGAAGATTATGTAGGAACTGGAATTAGCTGGGGTATCGGAGCCGGGGTTGATGAAACATTTCTCAAAAAAATAAACAGTCATCTACTCAAAGAACATATTGCCTTTTTGTTTGAAGGAAGTCGTTTTACCGAAGCTACTGAAAGCGGGCACAAACATGAAACAAACAATGAGTTAATAGAAACAGTACGAAAAGCCCATGACACACTAGGGGCAGAGAACAGCTGGATACGAATCAATGCAAATGAGACGATTGAAGAGATTCATGAAAAACTCTGGAGTATGGTAGCACTACGCCTTAATCAAATATCACATTAAAAAATCTTCTTTTTGTGATATACTGAACTAAATATTTTCTTTTGACTTTTTCCTTTTCCGCCCAAGGCGGATCCGCCTTGGGCGGATAACTTTCTAACCTATGCTTCCAACAGTCGGTGACCTGTTCAAACGTGCACTCGCACCATACCACAAATTCCCAAAATTAATGACAGGTTTTATAGCCCTCATGTTTTTACCCGTTTTATTTATTGGAATGACCAAATTTTCACTCGATCTTATCGGTTTAGTATACGGAACAGTTAGTTTCAATTCAGTACTCTGGATTATCGGATCAGTCCTCATGTCTCTCGCTTCATTATGGTCCACACTTGCATACATGCTAGCACTTGCAGACATTGATAGTAACAAAATGCCTGAAAAAATAGGAACATACCTAAAAAAAACCCGAGGACTAATACTTCCCACATTTGGACTTACCATCGTTGTTAGTCTTATTGTAGCCGGAGGATTTATCTTATTACTCATACCTGGTATTATTTTTAGTATCTGGTTTGTATTCACACTCCAAGCTCGAGTACTGGATCAAAAAAAAGGAACTTCAGCACTGAGTCAAAGTAAATCACTAGTTGCAGGAAACTGGTGGGGGGTGTTTGGTCGCATTGTACTTGCAACCATTATCGTAACCATATGTATGAGTATTGTTGAAACTATTTTCAATAGCTTCTTCCCAGGAGATCTCAATCTTCTAACATTCCAGACACTCACCGTACTATCATTTGTAATAACATTACTAACGGCAGCAATACAAGCAATATTTACCCCATTTGCAAGTGCGATTCCAACAATCATGTATCTTGATCTAAAGAAAGGAAAGCTTGCATCAAACGACCCACTTTCTCCTCCTCTAAAATAGACCCATCGTCTCTTATAAGACCCTGTTCACCCAAGTTGAATAGGGTCTTTTCTTTTGGAAAAAAGGGTGATACTCTACACCTATTATCACTAAATGTTATGTCAAAATTTACCCCAATCATTGGAATGGAAGTACATGTCGAATTGAATACAAAATCAAAAATGTTTTGTGCGTGCGCGAACAATCCAGATGAAATCAAGCCGAACACCAATATTTGCGAAATCTGCACTGCTCAGCCAGGAACACTCCCCATACCAAATAAGGAAGCAATCGTTTCAACCGTCAAAATCTCAAAAGCACTCGGTGGAACCATTAGAGAGCTCTCAAAATTCGACCGAAAGCACTATTTTTATCCTGATCTTCCCAAAGGCTACCAGATTTCACAATACGATGAACCGATTGGTGAATACGGCAAAATTACTCTTGAATTTCAACCTGAAGAAAATATACGCAATGTAGCGACCATCGGAATTCGTCGAGTTCATCTTGAAGAAGATACCGCAAAATTATTTCACGGAAACAATGGAACACTCGTTGATTTCAATCGAGCCAGCACTCCACTCGTAGAAATTGTGACTGATCCTGATTTTATGTCAGCACTTGAAGCAAAGACCTACTGCCAAGAGCTTCGCACTTTACTGAAAAACCTAGGAGTGAGTGATGCTGATATGGAAAAAGGGCATATGCGCTGCGAAGCAAATATATCACTACAAGAAACTGGAAGTTTTGAAATCGTTGACGGGGTAGTAAAGCCGCTCAATGGCAATACACTAAATCCAAAAGTAGAATTAAAAAATTTAAACTCGTTTAAAGCTGTAGAAAAAGGTATTGCATTTGAAATCGAGAGACAAACGAAAATGATTGAAGATGGAGTTGTGTGGGTACAGCAAACACGTGGATGGAATGAGGATGAGGAAATAACTGTACTTCAGAGAACCAAAGAAAATGCCGCAGATTATCGCTACTTTCCAGAGCCCGATATTCCACCATTTCACCCTGCACAAATTGCAGGCGTAATTTCCCTACCCGAACTTCCTCAAGCAAAACGAAGACGATTCAGAGAAGAATATGCTCTCTCACTTACCGATGCAACCCTTCTTTCCCAAGACAAAGCATGGGCACATTTCACTGAAGCGGTCATGAGTGAAGCGTCTGAGTGGATTGAAGATAATGAAGAGGCGCAATCAAAAGTGGCGCGCCTCGTAGGTGGCTGGATTACGAGCAAGCTTATGGGCGGACTGATTGAACGAAACAAAGAAATCACGGAAGTAAAATTCACACCCGAAAATTTTGCTGAATTAATCTCACTTATTTATACCGAAAAAGTAAATTCAACTAATGCTCAAAAAATTCTGAATATCATGCTTGACCATGATCGAGATATCGACCCAAGTCACATTATGGAAGAACATAACTTGGGACAAGTCCGTGATTCAGAAACATTGGGCAGTGTTGTTGATGAAGTTATCAAGAGCTACCCAAAACAAGTAGCTGATTTCAAAGCTGGTAAAGAACCGATTCTCAAATTCTTGATCGGTATGGCGATGAAAGCAACAGAAGGAAGCGCTGATCCAAAAATGCTTGAAGAATTACTTCGTGAAAAAATAAAAGCTCTCTAGAGCATGAACAACACCAAACTCTTCGTCGCAACCAAAACAAATTATCTGGATTCACAGGCATGGTCAATATACACACTGCGGAATTAATACTGACGAGTGATGACGAGGAGAATCCTGCGAAAATAAAACATAAAAAAATCCCCTACTGGGGATTTTTATTTAGCGTCCTCATCCTGGCAAATCATTGATCAAATTTTCCATATCTTTCTGATCTGATCGTGATCTTACCACGCCCGCCCTTCTATCTTTCCAGACCTGTCGCTTCATTCGAAGTTTAGTATTGTTACTAAATCCTCCACCAGTTTTAAGACTCCTCGCATGCCCTGTTACCAAATTTTCAAAATATTTCAAATCATCAGCACTCAAATTTTTATACTTATCAGGACGAGAATATTTCATATGCATCAAGCCCTTACGAAATTTTTTACTACTAAATGATCCTCCCGTTCCGACTGAAATTCCCAGGTCACTTTGAGCCTCTGCTTCACGTTTTTCTCTAATTTTCTTTCGTGCATACTGATACCGAATTCGATCTCGAATTGCATCATTTTCCAGATCCTCTGAGGTTTGTGCAGGAACTCCGGGATGAAATACCGACGAAGTCGACGTAACATGATTTACGCCTATCCGATACACTGAGCTTGCAGCAGGAGTATAGGCTGTACCCACATGCAAAATTGATGATGCGGCTGGAGTATTATTGGAAAAAACACTACTCCGAACCGTATTCACGGTACGATTGATGGAGGAAATAGGAGATGAACTCGCTGACAGACTAGACATACAAAATTACGAAGATAGAAACGCAACAATTTTTTTCTCTGCATCTTTCACAGAAGTATACCACAAAATTTCTTGATCACGCTTGAACCAGGTAATCTGTCGCTTTGCATATTTCTTAGTATCTTGCTTCAGATGAGCAATAACTTGATCCAACGTTTCTGTGCCTTCAAAATATGATTTAAACTGTCGATACCCAATACCACTCATACTAGGCAAATTCCACCCATACTTCTGCTTGGTAAGATTAGCCACTTCTTTTTCTAATCCTGCATCAATCATGTCATTAATGCGAGTATCGATGCGACCATACAAGGTTTCTCTCGGAACTGAAATTCCTAATTTCAAAATATTAAAAACGGGGTCCCCTTTTTTCTTTTGTTTTGAAAACTGTTTACCAGAAAGTATGCAAACTTCAAGTGCACGAATAAGGCGGCGCTTATTATGAATATCAATAGTCGCTGCTGCATCAGGATCGAGTTGCCCGAGCCAGGAAACAAGTTCAGCTGCAGTTTTTTCTTCAAAGCCAGCGCGTAATTTCTTATTCGGAGGAACACGGGGAATCGAATAATTACTCACCAATGTCTCGACATACAAACCGGTCCCGCCAACAACGATAGGGACCTTCCCCGCTCTCGTAATTTCTTTTATATGTTTCATGGCACGATCTCTAAATTCTGCTGCAGTGAATGTTTTTCCTGGATTAAGAAAATCCACGAGATGATGTGCAATGCCGTCTACAAAAAATACCCGTCGTAAACCTGAAAATTCCCACTTACCTACTGGTTTTGCCGTACCAATATTCATATGCCGATAAATCTGCCGTGAATCAGCAGAAATAATCTCACCATTACATTTTTTTGCAAGCTTCAAACCCCACTCAGTTTTTCCACTAGTAGTAGGGCCAACAAGTATCACAACTTTTGGCAATATTGATGTTTCTTGTCTCATAGGGGGGGGGTAGTAAGTATACAGGGACAGAAGACAAGTTACAAAAAAGAGGTTATACTGTAGTAAAATAAGGAGCACACTATGCCTGGAGTGTAGCCAAGGAATTATAAAAAATCAAGTATCATTTTATGAAAGAAAAGACAGACGTTATTATCCTCAATAAACCAGTGGGCTACAGCGTTCTTGAAGCAATTGAACTACTTGAAGAAAAAAAGACCACATATACTCATTCTATAAGTAATCTAGATAGTAATTCAGAAGGACTTGTAGTATTCATGTCAGAAAATCAGTCCATCGAGTCGGAAGTATATGAAAATGAATATGAAATAACCATCGATGACTACCTTTCAAAAGCCGCCGAAAATATTCTTACCAAAGGCATGAATATTGACGGAAAAAACTATAGTGGAATTAAATTAATCGAAGAAAAACACAAAGGCAAACGTTCGGTGGTACGTGCCAGTTCTACCAAAACTAATGATATCGAAATTAAAAAAATGTTTAAAGCAATCGGATACCACACAGTAAGTATAAGACGTATTCGTATTGGAAAATTCAAGCTTGGCGTGCTCTCAATTGGAAGATGGAAGATAGTTAACAACCAATAATTCATAGCGAAAAAGCTAATAGAAAATACATATTTAAATTTCCCCATTAACTTTCTTACTATTAGCTATGAACTATTTTATTGCAAGTAAACCTGACTCCTGCTACCATATAGCAAGTTACACTAACTTCTTATTACACCTGTATGCCAAAAAATTCTGCTAGATCAACCGTGAGCTTTGATCGAATACAAGCTACTTTCTTTTTTGGAATCCTTGGGCTTCTCAGCCTTGGTATACTTTATCTCTTCCGACCATTTGCGTATCCAATATTCTGGGCAGCAGTGACTGCAGCAGTATTTTATCCGATGTACACAAAAATTCTCACCAGCACTAAAGGACGCGAAGGATTAAGTTCAATAATCGCAGTTTTTATTATCATTGTAATCATCTTTATTCCACTCGTCACACTGTCAGCCCTCGTAGTCAACGAATCAGTTAATTTATATCAAAAAATTTCAGAATCTGGAGTATTTGATAGTCCACAAAATGTATCATCATGGCTCGAAAGTACTCCTCTCGCACCCTACTTAGACACTATCCGAACCAATTGGACAGAATATGCAAGCAAAATTACACAAACAGTGAGTTCATTCCTCTTTAATGGCCTTAAAAACATCACACAAAACTCAGTGACTTTTGTTATCATGGCAATTGTCATGCTCTACACTCTATACTACTTCTTCAAAGATGGTAAACGAATGCTCAAAAGATTAGGGCACATCTCACCAATCGGTAGTGAATATGAGGACATGCTCTATAATCGATTTACATCAACCGTTCGTTCAACTTTGAAAAGCACCCTCATCATCGGCGGCATCCAGGGTCTCCTCGGGGGAATTTTATTCTGGATTACCGGAATTGAAGGGGTACTGGTTTGGAGTGTGATTATGGTAATCGTTGCCATTCTTCCAGCAATGGGTACCCCACTTATTCTTATTCCTGCTGGAATCATTATGTTTGCTCTTGGTAATTTCTGGCAGGCAATAGTACTCTTCAGCGGCACAGGCGTCATCAGTGTGGTTGATAATTTCCTCCGCCCAATGCTTGTCGGACGTGACACCCAGATGCACCCTCTCGTTATTTTCTTTAGTACTCTTGGTGGAATTATCATCTTTGGAGTTTCTGGATTTGTCATTGGACCAGTCATTGCAGCGCTCTACTTATCTGTGCTCACAATCTATGATCATTACTACAACAGGCAGTTGAATAAAGAATAAAGAATTTAAAAAGCCTCCAAATCTGGGAGGCTTTTTAAATTCGTACCGCGGGTGGGAGTCGAACCCACACGACCTTGCGATCAAGGGATTTTAAGTCCCTCATGTCTACCATTCCATCACCGCGGCAT
>CAYSXR010000003.1:1500-8724 GCA_964435035.1 uncultured Gammaproteobacteria bacterium | reverse complement strand
GCAAATAATTCCATATGAATATATCAGACCTGTTCAAATTTACCACGCACAAAGCCAAAAATCAAGCCTTCTTGCGCTTTTTAGTAACAGTACGAGGTTTTTCCCATGGAACATCCTTAATACCTTCCTTGTGATTAAACCAACGCGCTAGAACAAACAAAAAGTCACTCAATCGATTGAGATACTGCACTGCAACAGGACTAAGTGCAGAATTCTCTTTTTTGAGCTCTACCACTCTCCGTTCAGCTCTCCGACATACTGCTCGGGCAAAAAAAGCAGCAACAGCACACTCTCCCCCACCAGGCAAAATAAATTGGGTAAGCGGCGGAAGTTCGTCAGTCATAGCATCAATCCATTTTTCCAGTTTGTTAATATCTGCTTGTTTGAGTACCGGAATTTTTACACTCGTTGTCTGGACTGCAGCGATCATTGACCCCAATGTAAACAAATTATGCTGAATAGAAATCAATCTATTGCGTACACGCGCATATGATTCATCTTGCGCTTCTTCTACTAATACCCCAATGTAGCTATTCAGCTCATCCACTTCGCCAATCGCATCAATTTCCATACAATCTTTATCGACTTGACCTCCACCCAAGAGTGAAGTTTTCCCCGCATCCCCAGTTTTGGTATAAATTTTCATATGTGTATATAATCTTGATTTTAACTGTAGAGCACTATATAGTAATGAAACAGTTTACACAGTATATCACCCTCTCTATGGAACACAATATCAAGCATCTAGCGGTAATTATGGATGGAAATAGACGTTGGGCCACACAGCGCGGATTACCAAAGTTAGTAGGACACTCTGAAGGAGCAAAGGCGTTTAAAAAACTAGTTGAGGCAGCAAATGAAAGAGGAATAGAGTATCTTACAACATGGGGACTCTCGACTGAAAATCTACAAAGATCAGAAGAAGAGCTGAAACATTTATTTGATCTCATGAGTAAAATCACTGATTACCTTGGTGATTTCAAAAAAAATAATGTACGATTCAATACTATCGGTGATATGTCTCGAATTCCTCAAAATGTGCAAAATAAATTTTCCGAGCTTAAAGAAGAGACAAAAAACCATACTGGATTAACGCTGAATCTTGCAATTGCATACGGTGGACGAGATGAAATAGTTCGTGCAACAAAAAAAATTATTGAAGCAGGTCTAACATCTAAAGAAGTTACAGAAACAACTTTTGAAAACTATCTTGATACCGCAGGAATGCCAGAGGTAGACATGGTAATTCGCACAGGAGGACACCAGCGATTATCTGGTTACCTCGCCTGGCAGACCACTTATGCTGAATTATATTATACCGATCTTATGTTTCCAGACTTTTCACCAGAGGAACTAGACAAAGCAATCCAATGGTTTACGGAGCAGGAGAGGAAAAGAGGAAAATAAAATATACACTTCAGTACGCCATTCCCGCGAAAGCGGGAATCTAAAATTTCTAAGATCCCCGTTTTCACGGGGATGACAAAACAAAAACGAGGTGCGATCGCACCTCGTTTTATTTTCGTTACTGTTTAACTACACCCAAGTGAATCTCCACAATTCAGACACTTGTAGCATGCACCATTACGCACCGTGATATGTCCACACGTTGGGCACGCTGGAGCGTCTCCCATCATCGTTCCAAGTGCAGCATCAGCCTGATTCACCGGACCTTTTACGGTTTCATCTTGAAGAAGTTGAGGTTGAGCTTCTGCTGCATCAGCAACTTTGACAGACGCAACTTCGAGAGGCATTGTTTCCTGAAGAGGTAATGCAATACGAGCGAGATTCTCAAATTTATTTTTCTGGATTCCCTTTGGTGGAACCTGCACAAAATCAGTTCGTCCAAGGTACTCCATTCCCAATACGCGGAATACAAAGTCGATAATAGAAGTACAGTTCTTGATATTTGGGTGATCAGTAAATCCACTAGGTTCAAATCGAGTAAAGACAAAGTTTTCTACATATTTCTCAAGTGGAACTCCATACTGCAATCCCATGGATACAGACACTGCAAACATGTTGAGCAGACTTCGTACTGCTGCACCCTCTTTGTACATGTCGATAAATATTTCAGCAAGTTTTCCATCTGGATATTCACCCGTGCGAAGCCAGATCTGCTGATTTCCTACTTTAGCAGCCACCGTAATTCCACCGCGCTTTGCAGGAAGTCTACGTTTTTCTCCATGGAGATATACGCGTCTTTCTGCCACTTCTCCGTCTCTCGTATATGATTCCATCGGGCTCGATACTCCAGCATGCTGACTGAGAATTTCACTTGCATGTCTGAGAGCATCACTCATTTCTACTTTAGAAGTCATTTTCGCAACTGATGCTGCCGTTGTTTTTACAGATTCAGCGGTCACCACTACTTCTGATGCTTTTTCTTCGATTTCAGCTTTCTCTTCCTTCTTTGTTGAACTTGTTGATGATAATGGTTGAGAAAGTTTACATCCATCACGGTAGAGGGCAACAGCCTTCAACCCTACTTTCCACGATTCTTCATACGCATGCTTCACTTCATTTAAGGTGATTTCATGAGGCATGTTGATTGTTTTTGAAATTGCTCCGGAAAGGAATGGTTGTACTGCTGCCATCATTTTTACATGTCCCATGTAATGGATAAATCGCTTTCCTTTCTTCCCATTTCTATTTGCCGTATCAAACACTGGATAGTGTTCTTTTTGCAATCCGGGAGCACCTTCGATCGTCATGGTTCCACAGGTATAGTCATTTGCTTCTTCAATTTCTTTATCAGTAAATCCAAGTGCTGCAAGCATGTTGAATTTTGGATCATTATATTGTGCTTCGCTAAATCCTGCACGCTTCATCGCTTCTTCTCCAAGGGTCCACACATTACATGCAAATTTGATATCAAATGCTCCCTCAAGGGCTTTATTAATTGCCTTGATATCAGCATCAATAAATCCTTTTTGTTTAAGAGTGGTGGCATTAATGTGAGGAGCATTCGTGATATCAGCGGTTCCTCGCATATAATTGAGGATACCTTGCATCTGACTTGGAGTATAGCCAAGCTGCTGCAATGCCATAGGCACTGCATCATTCACAATTCTGAAATATCCTCCGCCCGCCAACTTTTTGAATTTAACCAATGCGAAATCCGGTTCTACACCAGTAGTAGCACAGTCCATTAACAATCCAATAGTTCCGGTAGGAGCAAGAAGTGTGGTCTGAGCATTCCGATATCCATATTTCTCTCCCATGTCGACTGCTTCATTCCAACTCTCACGAGCTGCAGCGAGCAAATATGCTGGAGCGTATTGAGGATTGATTCCAATTGGTTTCACCACTAATTTTTCGTATTCATTATCTGGTGCGTTGAATGCTGCACGACGATGATTTCTCATGACGCGGAGCATGTGTTCTCGATTGAGTTCAAATTTGGAAAATGCTCCCAAAAACTTTGCCATTTCAGCTGAAGTTTTATAGCTCTCTGCAGTCATAATTGCAGTCACTGATCCTGCAAATGCATACGCTTCTTCTGATTCATAAGGAATACTTGAGGTCATGAGCACTGAACCAATATTTGCATACCCAAGTCCAAGTGTTCGGAAATCAAAACTTCCTTGAGCAATTTCTTTACTTGGGAATTGTGCCATGAGTACACTTATTTCAAGAACTACCGTCCATACACGAACGCCGTGTTTGAATCCGTCTACGTCGAATGTACTAGTTGATGGATCAAAGAAATGTTTGAGGTTGAGTGATGCAAGATTGCACGCAGTATTATCAAGGAACATGTATTCAGAACAAGGGTTTGAACCATTGATTCTACCCGATTCTGGACAGGTGTGCCATTCATTGATCGTACCATCATATTGCACTCCTGGATCAGCACATGCCCATGCGGCAAATGCAATTTTGTCCCACAAATCTCGTGCTTTGAGAGTCTTACACACACTTCCATCAGTTCTCCAAGTAAGATTCCATGAAGAACCATTCTTGATTGCTTCCATGAATTTATGTGGCACACGAACTGAATTGTTTGAATTCTGCCCAGCAATCGTCTGGTATGCTTCACCTTCGTAGTCTGATGGGTATCCAGCAGCAATAAGGGCCGCTACTTTCTTTTCTTCGTTTACTTTCCAATCAATAAATGTTTCAACATCTGGGTGATCGAGGTCAACAATTACCATCTTTGCCGCGCGTCTTGTGGTTCCACCAGATTTGATAGCTCCTGCTGCCCGATCTCCGATTTTAAGCCAGCTCATGAGCCCACTTGATCTTCCACCACCAGACAAAGGTTCCCCACTTCCTCGAAGATGAGAAAAATTAGTTCCTGTTCCTGATCCGTATTTGAAAAGTCTGGCTTCACGAGTCCAAAGATCCATGATTCCACCTTCCCCCACCAAATCATCTCGCACCGACTGAATAAAGCACGCATGTGGCTGTGGATGAGAATACGCATCCTTAGCCTTGGTCATGACTCCAGTGTCTGGGTCTACATAGTGATGTCCTTGTGCTCCACTATTAATATTATACGCCCAGTGAAGCCCGGTATTGAACCATTGTGGTGAATTTGGTGCAGCCATCTGACGAAGCAACATCACTACCAATTCATCATAAAAAATCTCAGCGTCTTTTGCGCTTGCAAAATATCCGTATTTCTCTCCCCAGTATCTCCAGGTGCCCGCCAATCGATGGATCGTCTGTTTTGCCGAGGTTTCAGGTCCAAGCATAGGAGACCCGTCCGCGTTTTTTTTCTGTGATCCATCTGGATTCATTTGAGGGACACCCGTTTTTCGAAAATACTTCTGAGCAATAATATCAGTTGCCACCTGTGACCATTGTTTTGGGATTTCAATATCTTTCATTTCAAATACCACGGTTCCATCTGGTTCGCGAATAATAGACGTGCGTTTTTCGTATTCAATCAAATCAAATGGACTCTTTCCTTCTTCACTAAACAAACGTTTGAATCGAAGTCCATTTTCATTATAAAAAAATTGAGTATCTTGTGCTTGTCCGAGTCGCAAACCCTGAACAAATTTTGAATCAGTCGGCCCCATAGTAATAATGTAAAAAAAATAAATTGACCGCAAAATTCATCCCCCTTTTAATTCCCAAACTTTCGTATCATACGATATAAGCGTAGGAGAAAAAACCTCCGTTCTAATAGAAGTTTTCTATCCGGAGGTTTACTGTATATAGTGCTGTAAAGAATTTTACACCACAACCTGTTGTGTTTTTGTTATGGTATAGAATAGTATAACACATAAAAAAATACCCACCAAGTGAGCGTGGTTGAGGCAAAAAAAAGGCTTATCCACACAATAAAAAAATAGTACGGGAAAAGCTGTGAGTAACTCTCTTGTACGTAACTAAAAATATATGAAAAACCCCCTACTCCAACACATGGAAATAGGGGGATGCGACAGTGCCTGAGGATCAGGCAGGGGTACGCTCAAAGCTCAGCCAGCCGAACACCAGCGTGCCATGAGCATCGCTCGCAAGAAAAGGAACAAACACCCTCCCGTAGATTTCCACCGACACACTGGTGGTGATCGTATAACCACCGAGCATGTGGGAAAACTGTTCGGGGACCGACTTCTTGAAACACTGGTGAGCGTTCAACCTGAGGTCACTCACCGAACGATCAGGGAACGAACCACTTGTCTCTCTATTCACAAACGACAGATGCCCACTCATCACTCACCTCCCTTATAGGATCAGAACGCCTGACTCTAGAGACACCACAATTACGACAAGAGAGAAATATATACCCGTGCAACGAGTTTGTCAATCGTTGAATAGAGTTGATGATATGTTATAAGAAAAAATTATCTATAAAATTGAAGACCCCGCTCTTATGGATGCGGGGTTGCCAGTTACATACGTTAACTGGAAAACGTGTGGCGTGATTACCAAGCGAGGGACTCACTCACGAGTCTGGACGAACACCATCTCCTGGTGTAGAGGCCAATGGCAGCAGGTACTACCATAGCCAGCGATGAGCGTGAGCCCATCCTCGATGGACCGGCTGATACCGAACAGATTCAGACCACCACCCGAATCAGCGATCGGGTGCATGCCCAGGAACACCGGCAGGTAGACCGAGCGCATGCCTACAGACATCGACATGTTGATCGACTCAACCCGACACTGTAGCAACAGTTGCGGACCGACCTCCGCCGGACAAAAGTCGAGGCCGAGTTCGACGATCGCCCGTGCGTAGAGTATGAGTTGAGTCGGTTCATAGTCAAAGCCAAGTCCATCGACTCTAACTTTGACGAGATCGACCTCAACCCTATGAGGTGACACGCTGAAGTCAGGGCTTCCGAGAATGTCAGCCGACCGATCGATGGACCTACCCACCTGCTTAGCGGCTTCATGGAACTCGTCTGGAGTCTGAAGGCCCGTTCCGAGCTCGATCGTCTGCCAGATCGGGAATGTCCTCGCACGTGGAGGTTCCCTGGTGAGACCCATATGTGTAGGTGTGCCAGGGTATATGCTTCCCCGGGACGTATCTTTCCGTTCCCGCTCACCACAGAGCGCAAGATACTTAGAAATATCAGAGTCTTTCGTCATACCTCCATCCTTAACGTGGTTGTTCTCACCTGATTGAGAATTTCCCAACCTTCTCACTACCTTAGTTTAATTTACATAAGGCACAAAGAAAGCTGAGAATATAAAGAACAACGGAAAAAATACCCCATGTAACTAATTCTGTCAATCCATTTATATCTCTTTCCATGTATCTTGTATTTTGTATGTGGTACACTATTCCCATATGACCGACACACAAAACGAACTAGATGACTGGTTCGCTCCAGAAGATGAAACCGAACGAATTATACAACCAGAAACCCTTGAGAATACTCCAGAGGCTGAATTTGATGTTACCCTCCGCCCACAGTCACTCCTCGACTTTGTAGGACAAGAACATATCAAGAATCCCCTTTCCATCTCTATTGAAGCTGCAAAAAAAAGAGATGAGCCACTCGAGCATGTGCTTCTCTATGGCAACCCAGGGCTTGGAAAAACTACACTTGCAACCATTATTGCTCGTGAGATGAATGTGGATATCAAAGTCACTGCAGGCCCAGCGCTCGAACGTGTAGGTGACCTCGCAGCAATACTTTCAAACCTCAAGCGAGGCGATGTTTTGTTTATTGATGAAATTCATCGTATCAATAAATCTGTCGAAGAAGTTCTCTATAGTGCGATGGAAGACTATGCACTCGACATTATTATTGGAAAAGG
>CAYSXR010000003.1:0-1400 GCA_964435035.1 uncultured Gammaproteobacteria bacterium | reverse complement strand
GAAGTAGACCGAAAAATTCTAGTATCCATAATTACCCTATTCGAAGGTGGACCAGTAGGATTAAATACACTTGCAGCAGCAGTAGCAGAAGAAATGGAAACAATCGAGCAAGTATACGAACCCTACCTGATCCAGATCGGAATGCTCGAACGTACACCCCGCGGCCGCAAAGTTACCATCAAAAGCTACGAACACCTAAAACTAAACATCGTGAATCCAAACAAACTTTTGTAAACTTAAGCTCAACAGAACACGGATGACACGGATTTAATACAAATACATTGGATTTAGATATTTTATTTGAACTTTGAAATTTAGATTTTGAACTTTTTCTATGATTGCCTTCCCTCTCTACATCCTCCTCTTCATTTACCTAGTCTTCTTGTGTATATTCATTATTTTTTCAACAATCAATTTATACCACATTTTTTCCACCGGCACATTCACTCTTGCAAGTTTTACCGTTACACTAGTAATCAGTCTGCTTGCCATCACCACTCTCTACATCACCTGGCAACAAGCTTCAACAATTGATTGGAGTCAATCTTTTATTTTATTTGAAGGTGGAAATTTCTAATATATGCACCTCTCACACTTCATCAAACAAAAAAGTTACGAAAAAATCATACATGTATTACGTCGTCACCCAATCACGTTTGTACCAACGATTATTTTATTCATCGCTTTATTTGCAATTCCCGTAATACTCTATTTGATTGCAAGTAACACATTCCCTGATGTGGTAACCAATACACAAATATACCCATTATTAGTACTTGGTGGAAGTACTTACTACCTCTCTATTTATCTCTTTTTCTATGCACACTTTATCGACTACTATCTTGATATCTGGATCATTACCAATGATCGCGTCATAGACAACGAACAACATGGACTATTCCATCGCACCACAACTGAATTAGAGCTCTACAATATACAAGACGTAACCTCACAAGTCACTGGAATTATCGGAACCTTTTTCAAATTCGGAAATGTAACCCTCAAAACATCATCAATCACCGCAAGTATCGTATTTCGCAATGTCCCAAACCCCGAACATATCCGAAAAGAATTAATCATTCTTGCAGATGAGGATCGAAAATTCCATAACGCTTCACAAACTCCACACAACCCACCGACTCCATGATCTCGTTATATTTTACTAATCCTCAACTTATTATTCTCACATACCTACTTGTGATTAATCTAATCACAATTTTTATTTTTGGGTTTGATAAGTCACGTTCACAAGAAAACGGAAGGCGAATACGCGAAAAAACATTATTATCACTTGCATTCATTGGAGGAACACCTGCAGCACTCTACGCCATGAGCCTATTTCGTCATAAAACAAAAAAATATTCATTTCAAATTCCTTTGTATCTGATTATGTTGGTGCA
>CAYSXR010000002.1:0-102144 GCA_964435035.1 uncultured Gammaproteobacteria bacterium | reverse complement strand
TGCCTCGGCAACCTTCTATCGCGGTAAACCGGGTGACCACGTGGTCATTCTAGTCCCCAAAGATGCAAAAAGTTCATGGGGAGCAGTAGAAAATATTATTGCTTCATAAAAGCTTAAAAAACTTTTCAAGCCTTCTAAGTTTTAATAAAAACCCTGGCACTAGCCAGGGTTTAAAATACTTCGATCAAACCGTGCATTAAGCAGCGGTCAAATGATTGTTTACGAGTTTAGCCATTTCAAACATGGTCACTTCACTCTTGCCACCGAAAATTGCTTTGAGCTTATCATCAGCGAGAATGTTTCGCTTGTTCTTTGGATTCTGGAGATCCTTTCCCTTGATGTATTCCCACAATTTCTTTACTACCTGTGAACGAGGCATAGGGCCTGCACCTACTACTGCGGTGAGCTCTGCTGAGAGCTTGTATGGTCTCATGAGCGCTGGATTTGCTTTGCGTGGCATAGAGATATGATTAAATTATTAAAAGTGTCATCGCGAGTCTCTCGACTAGGTATCGGAGATGTTCACGATTACTATGCGAGATTAGTATAGCATCGCCCTCACTCCCTCGCAAGGGGGTTCGGATATAGACGATTTGAAACATAGGAAAATCTGAGTTATACTACGCCTACATTTTATACAAAAAATACTGACTAAAATCACACCAAAAATACATATGGCACTCTACCACAAACACCGCCCTCAGACATTTGATACCATCATCCATCAGGAGCACATTACTACCACCCTCAAAAATGAAATTACGGGGGACAAAGTGGCTCATGCCTATCTATTCTCAGGTCCTCACGGCGTGGGCAAGACTACAACTGCCCGTATTTTAGCCAAATCTTTGAATTGTAAAAATCGAAAAGCTGATAACCCAAATCCATGTGACCAGTGCGATTCATGCAAAGATATCTCCAATTCACGTTCAATTGACGTCATTGAAATTGATGCAGCGAGCCAAACAGGAGTCGATAATGTACGAGAAAATATTATTGAAAATGCACAATTCAAACCCACCCTCGGAAAATACAAAATTTTTATCGTGGACGAGGTCCATATGTTGTCCACAGCTGCGTTCAATGCTCTACTCAAAACACTCGAAGAACCTCCTCAACACGTTGTTTTCATTCTTGCAACTACTGATGCACAAAAGCTTCCTGCAACCGTGGTTTCTCGTTGTCAAAGATTCACTTTCTCTCGTATTCCCGATGAAACTACCAAAAAACACCTCACTTCAATTGCAAAAGAAGAAGGAGTCACTATTGATGATGCGGTATTGAATGCAGTAGTTAGAAAAGCACGAGGTGGAGCACGCGATGCGGTAAGCCTTCTTGACCAATTGATTGGAATTGGAGAAAAACATATTACCACCACCAGTGCTTCGTTTATCATGCCAACTACCACCAACGAAACACAGATTA
Source organism: uncultured Gammaproteobacteria bacterium (assembly GCA_964435035.1). GTDB lineage: Bacteria > Patescibacteriota > Patescibacteriia > Magasanikbacterales > UBA922 > UBA922. Next base: position 100,719 of record CAYSXR010000002.1, on the reverse strand, counting down.
CTTTCCTTTCACATGTGATTGAAAAAAATACTATTGCAGCGCTTGAGGATATTCATACACTAAGCGAACAAGGAACGCATCCGCATTTTTTCATGGAAGAAATCGTCCAAGTGCTTCGCCTACTCTTGATTACCTCGGTTGATGAAAAGCTTGCAAAAAAAGAATCATACCTTCCTGATAGCGATCTTGCAGCACTCATCGCTCTTACAAAAAATATTTCCCGAGGAGACATTGTCCGACTTACCGATCGTGCAATTGCGCGAATGTACGAAGTAAAATCTTCCCCACTTCCCTATCTCCCGCTTGAACTACTCGTAGTTGAATGGTCAGCTGGCACAAATACCACCACAAGTACTGTTGTCTCTACTCCTACGGCAGTTGCCCCACAGCCTGTACAACCAAAACCAGTAACCCCTCCTATTTCAAAACCAATGACTTCTTCAGAACCGATAACCACCACAACCAAACCAATAGAATCCGTAGAACCTGTAGTTGCAGTCGAGGAACAAAACACAGCTCCTGCTCCAGAAAATGCAGATATGGCGCAAGTAAAAAAAGCATGGAACGCATTAATTTCAGAAATTGAAAAAACAACTCCTTCGCTTATTTTTATACTCAAAAACGCAGTATTGATTTCTGCAACAGGGGGTGTACTTAAAATTGCCGTAGCGTATAGTTTCCATCAAGATAAAATTATACAAGTTGCCACACGAAAAAAAATAGAAGATCATCTCGCTACTCTTCTCGGTTACCGATTATCACTTGAAGTAGGAATTGATGAAAGTATGCAACAAAAAAATGTTGCAGCAGATTTAAACGATCTAGCTACAGCACTAGGTGGAAGTGTTATTTAAAAAATGCAAAACCACCACAGACCTTCCCCTATCATGCAATAAAAAATACCCCTATCAAAGGGGTATTTTTTATATACAATCGTATTACTGAGAGTACACCTTATCTCCACAATATGTTCCGGTAAAGCTTCCGGAAATCGTCAATTCTTTTCCTGTATAGATACCCGTGTCTGGAGTGAATGTAGTTTCATCGACACAAATCGTCATCTGTTCACCTACTCCGGCTGGTTGCTTGCTAACCTTGGTCTGCACGCCAAACCAGGTATAGGCATCAGTATTCAAACCTTGTGCGTCTCGAGCAAAAGCTCCGATTTTCTGCTCACCCGGCTTTGACTGATAACCAAAATCCAGAGCATCCTCACACGTTACCTGGTCATGATTATACAAATCTACTTCCTCGGTACGATATTCTTTATTTACGAGCGTATATGCGACACCATGGGTCAAATTAGTGACCGCTTCCCCATCAACAACCACTTTGAGTGGTGCGCACTTTGAACCTTTTGCAGACGTATCTGAACCTGTATTAGAACTAATATCCCCCGAAGAAGACGAAGATGAACATCCTGCCCCGACGAGAACAAGCGCCAAAGCGCCCAAGAGAAGTCTGTATCCGATACTGTGCATAGAATACTAAAGATTAAAAAATAAAACTAAATAAAAGTATAAAAGATTGTGGCATAGTACGCAAGAGTGGAAAAAATATCACCGCAATTCGATCGGATATCCATTCTCTCTCCACATACGCATACCCCCGACTACATTATATACATTCGTAAGTCCTGCAATTTCGAGCTGCGTCGTGGCAAGCAGACTTCTTCCGCCAGATTGGCAAATGAGATATACCCGATCATAGGAAACCAGACGGTCCTTTTCTTGTGTAATCTGATCAAGAGGAATATTCAGCGCACCCTTGATTTTGCCACTCTTAATTTCAAAAGGCATCCGCACATCGACAATAATCCGATGTGGATCATCATGTTCGAGTAATGAATGTAACTCCTGTACCGTGATTTCTTGAGGCATAGATATAGATAGACAGACAAACCTGCTGAATAATAAAATCTTGACTTTTATTGTATTTTTGGTAAAATTTTCTAGTCACATATATCATACCACACATTCGGGGATCGTCTAATGGTAGGACTACAGGTTCTGGACCTGTGTATCGAGGTTCGAATCCTTGTCCCCGAGCTAATAAAAATACCCTATCTATGGGTATTTTGTTTTTACATTATCATGATATACTATATGCTTAATTTTACCCTATGATTGATCAACTCGTCGTCTACATCCAATCACTCATTGCAGCATACGGTGCATGGGGAGTATTCCTCGCAACCATGATCGAAGAGATTATTGCACCAATTCCTTCTCCTATTGTCCCCCTTGCTGCTGGTTTCTTTCTCATCACCCCTGAACTTACCTCGCTTGCACACGTACTCGTAAAAATATTTTTTGTAATTGCTATACCAGTAACCACCGGTATTGCAATAGGATCCGCCTGTGTATATGCGATTGGTTTTTTTGGTGGAAAACCATTACTTGATCGGACCAAAAAATGGCTTGGCTTCGGATGGGAAGATGTGCAAAAAGTAGAAACTCGTCTCCGCAAAGGGAAAAAAGATGAATGGGTGTTATTTTTTCTCCGCATGATTCCGATTGTGCCAGGTGTCGCCATTTCCGGTTTATTTGGTATCATGCGATACCCATTTTACAAATTTATCACCATCACCATACTTGGAGCATTTCTCAGAGCCTTCATCCTCGGTATTATTGGATGGAAAGTCGGAGAAGTGTATGGTGCCTTTGCTCATACGGTAGAAAAAAGCGAAAATTATGTTCTATTCGCAGTTCTCGGTATAGTACTTATATGGGGAATATATTATTTTTTAAAAAAACGTAAGTCAAAAAATAACACCACACAACCATAAATATGCAGCGTCCAAAAAATACCATCCTCTTAATTCTCGCCGTACTAGTCACGATAGGTACCGGCTGTACAAAAACAGAGCAACAAAAAACCTATAGCTATCGTAATGGGCCAACCGCAGAGGAACTATTTGCAAAAAAAGAATCAGTAACTACTGACAACTATCAAACGGCTCCCAGCCCACCATCTCAATTACCAGTTACTTCAACTAATTCACCTACTACAACCACAAATTCTATGGAATTCAATGCTTCAACACACTACAGTGCAATCCTTCATACTTCCAAAGGCGATATCGAAATTGAACTAAATTTTGGACAGACCCCAAACACGGTAAAAAACTTTGTCGATCTTGCGAGAAAAGATTTCTATGACAACACCATCTTCCATCGTGCAATCAAAGGATTCATGATCCAGGGTGGCGATCCAAAAGGAAATGGCACCGGCGGACCTGGATACAAATTCAATGACGAGCCATTTACTGGAGAATATACTCGTGGAGCAGTCGCTATGGCAAACGCAGGACCAAATACCAATGGTAGTCAATTCTTTATCATGCACGCAGACTATCCCCTACCAAAAGCATATACCATTTTCGGACGCGTAATCAAAGGAATGGAAGTGGTAGACCTAATAGCTACAGATAAAGTGCAGATGAGTGGTTCAGGGGAACTTTCACAACCAGTAGATCCTACGACAATTACCAATATTGAAATACTAGAAAAATAATCTGCCCTACTAAACTACCAGTTCATACTGGTAGTTTTTTTAATAAAAAATCAAATATAATTGACAACATAGCACAATACGTCTATGTTACTGCCAAGACAAAAGCACTCATAGACAGGAGGACTGTGCCATGTCTCAAAAAACAGATGTCGTCAAAGAGATCAAAAAGTGGTGCAAAACAGAGTTCGCAAGCTCGTCTTGGGCATGGATCACTAATCTCGAAGGAGATATGAAAACCATACACGTGGCAGTCATCATGAAAACCAAACGTACGCCCGAGATTGATACCACTCTCACACACATAGTCTCAGCGATTAAAAGAAAGTTCTCTACCGAGGACTTAGATATCGCAATCTACGACAAGAAAGTGGCCCCAAAACGGCCCAGACGCACCTGAAAGTTGTTCCGCCAAAACCACCACTCCAGGTGAAGATTTTGGCGGAACAGCTCAACTATTGCTATTTTTAGCAAAATTTGATAGACTCCCCTCTTATTCATTATATTTATTAACACAACTGTTCATATGGGTAATTTTAGTAGAGACAGATCAGGTGGCGACCGAGGTGGACGCTCATTTGGAAAAAGAAGTTTTGGCGGAGGCGACCGAGGTGGTTTCCGAGGTGGAGACAGGAGAGAAGGTGGACGATCAGAAATGCATGCTGCTACATGTAGTGAATGCGGAAATGCATGTGAAGTTCCATTCCGACCTACCGGTGCCAGACCTATTTTCTGCAGCACCTGTTTTGGCAAACAGAAAAGCCAGGAAGGCAAAAGTTTTGGTGGAGGATCACGAGAAAGAAATTTTGATCGACCACGCTTCGAAAACAAACGCCCTGATTTTCGACATGCTCCTGCTCAGGACAACAAAACACTAAACGAACTTAAGCAGCAGATGGAAATCATGAACAACAAGCTTGAGAGAATCTTGAAAGCTGTAGGTTCTGAATTTTCTGAAGAAAAACCTGTAGAAAAAAAGAAGGAACCAAAAGCACCAAAAAAATCTGAAGAAAAGAAAGAAGAAATTGTTACTGAAAAGCCAAAAGCAAAAAAAGCTAAAGCAAAAAAGAAAAAGTAATAGTCTATAAAAAAACATCCCGACTCAATCGGGATGTTTTTTTATTTCAAATAGATACAAGGTAGAAGTTTAAAAAACATGCTATAATATTCACACTATGCCTGTCTACCTATCTATTTTCATACTAATTATTTTATTTGCCATACTTGGTTTTTCTGCAAATATTGTAGTAAATGGGATAAAAAAAATTGCACACAAACTAGGTATACCTATTTTTCTATTAGGGCTTATTTTAGGATTACTCACTTCCCTTCCAGAATTATCAATCGCAGTAAATGCCGCAATCAATGGAGTTGAAGAGGTATCAGTCGGAAATTTACTAGGTGGTATTATAGTACTCCTCGGATTAATTCTAGGATTAAACCTCATACTCAATCGCAAAGTCAAAACCGATGGCAAAATAACAACCCCACTTCCTGGATTCATGCTATTACTCCTTCCCCTACTCTTAGGTTTAGACGGAAAACTCGGAATTATTGATGGAGTTTTTCTATGTATAGGCTACATCGCAGTCCTCGCACATCTGTATCGAAAAAATCGTTCAATTATAGAAAAACCAGCATTACATATCACACTATATAATAAAAAAATAGCCAGAGAAATCACACTGATTCTTGGTGGCACATTACTAATTGTAGGATGTTCGAATCTGATGATACACATAACAACTAATCTCCTTGAACAATTCCAAATTTCAGGTTTTTTCATTGGTCTCATAGTATTCTCACTCGGTACCAATCTCCCAGAATTAACAGTCACTCTCACTTCGTGGCGTAAAAAAGTAAAAGAAGTAGCATTTAGTCACTTACTCGGATCAGCGATTGCAAATCCACTGATACTTGGCAGTATTGCACTGCTCAGCCCTATCTCAATCACGATAGACCGCTCATTCATGCTCATTCTATATTTCTTCCCAATTTTATTTATCATGCTATTATATTTTTACCACTCTCACAAAAATTTAAGCCGTGTTGAAGGTGTATTCTTACTTCTCATGTTCCTTACGTTTGGATACCTACAAATACACCTTTTGTATTAAAGACATCGATAATACAGCCCATAATTTATCTGATCAAAAAAACAAACACCCGTCTCGAAAGTTTCCGAAACGAGTGTACTGTGTATTAGCATCTGATAAGGATCGCAATCACAAGCACGTAACTACGATACTCAAAAGTAAGTTAAGTTTATCATGCAATAAATTGAACCGTCAAAATTGGCTAACTGCTTTATTTTTTTCTACATAAGTGATAACATATCCACAAGTTACTAAAAACTATGAAAGCTGTAATTATCGACGGTAAAAAACTTGGAGAAAAAATCCTCACCTCTCTTACAACCGAGGTAACGAAGTTACAAAAACAAGGGATTACTCCCAAACTCGCTATAGTACACGTAGGAGATCATCAACCCTCAAAAACGTATATCAAAAGAAAGGAAGAAGCTGCCCGATTGATTGGCGTTGATTTTGAATTGCATTCATACCCTGCCGAAACCTCAAAAGAAGATATTGTAGGGTATATTAAGAAAATTCAAAAAGACAAAAAACTTTCAGGTCTTATTGTACAATTACCCCTTCCAGAACCACTCTTTACAGCAGAAGTACTAAACGCGATTGATCCTGAGGTCGACGTGGACTGTCTCACTGATGGACAGCTAGGAAAACTCGTCATGAAGACCAATACGATTGCCCCACCAACGCCAGGGGCAGTATGTGAAATTCTTGAAATGTTACATATAGATGTACAAGGAAAACATGTCGTGATCGTAGGGGCAGGTGCCTTGGTCGGGAAACCACTTGCAATCATGCTTTTGAATAAACTCGCAACCGTAACCGTATGTAATTCTTATACGAAAAATTTAAAATCAATAACCAAAAAAGCAGATATTATTGTATCTGCCGTAGGAAAGAAAGATTTAATTACCAAATCTCACATAAAAAAAGGATGCGTAGTAATCGATACAGGTATTGTGTTTGAAAATAAAAAAATGTACGGCGACGTAGATTTTGCTCGAGTATCAAAAAGAGCGTCACATATCACCCCAACACCTGGCGGTGTAGGACCAGTGACTGTGGCACTGCTTTTGAAAAATACAGTGACACAAGCGAAGAAGAAATTATTCTAATTACTCTAATTTCTAATTATTCAAAAAAATAAATTCCGTCCTAATTCTGTCAGATTCTGTGTGATCCGTGTTCCACAAAACATTTACTTAATAGAACACGGATTGGACGGAATTGAACGAATAGAGACGGAATTTTTTTAGAATAATTAGGTTAATTAGGATAATTTTTGAGAATCTCCTCCAACTCCTCAAAACTCTCCACCTTCATCAATTTCATCCGCAAATCCTTCAACCCTTCCGTTCTCTCCCCCACTCGATCATTTTTGAAATACCACGCAAGATGTTTACGGAAAGTTGGCATTGATTTTGCTTGAATTTCTTCTACAGTGATTCCATCAACTTTATTTTTCTTTCCCATCGCACGGATACGCGATTGATGCGTCATATGAAGTTTTGCATGTTCTAATACAATCTTTACTCGTTCTTCAAGCGATACCGAAAAATCAGGATTCAAGTATTCTTTGAAAAACCATGGATTACCCAAAGCTCCCCGAGCAATCAATACTCCATCAGCTCCTGTTACTTCAAGTGCCTCAGCTACTTGTCGTGGTTTATGAATATCGCCATTTGCGAGAAGTGGCACCGTCGCAATTTTCTTTGCTTCAGCAATAAGATTCCAATCTGATACCCCACTATATCCTTGCTCCTTGGTTCTACCGTGTACCGTAATCAATTCTGCACCAGCTTCCTCAATTGCAGGAATAAAATATTTGAAATCATCTCTATTAGTCCAGCCCAATCTAATTTTTACTGAAAGTGGTGTATCACCAATCGCTCGTTTAATTTCCCGAATAATATTCTGAGCAAGCTTTGGATCTTTCATCAATGCACAACCATTAAAATTACTTGTGATTTTGTACACGGGGCAACCCATATTGATATCAATACCTTCGGGGCCAGCGTGCTCCATCACAATTGCAGCAGCCTTCGCCATAGTGAGTGGGTCTGAACCAAAAATTTGCTGCACAATTGGTCGCTCAGCTTCTACAAAATCGGTCATACCAAGAGTCTTCTCATTATCACGAATAAGAGCTTCGGCAGAAACCATTTCACGAAATACCACATCAGCGCCGCCGATATTTCTTACAATCTGACAAAAGGCCGAGTCTGTCATATCAGCCATTGGTGAAAGCGCGAGAATTTTTTTATTTTTTTTCAAAATATTTGTAATCCACATAGAGATAATATGCAGTGGGTGCTAGAAAGACGCGTACGGTCCCCCGAGACACCCACCACTCTGACATGTACCGCACTACTCCACGCGCTCATCAGCGCGCGAATACTACGGAGAATCGTTAATCAACAGCGTATACAGGAGTACGACTTCTGCAACGCGGTCGATGAGCCGAACCAACACAGCGCAGGGTCCGCCACGGAGTTGCTGACTCAGGGCGACCAGCGCTTCGATGAACAACATGAGAACCCCCCCTTGTCACAGAACCACTTCCATGAAGAGTCCTTCGACCATCTCGACGACCTCCGCCCAGAACTGGACGAGGCTCTCGACGAGATTCGCCAGGAATTTCGGATGAGTGACATCCGATTTCAGGCGACCGAGGTCGACACCGAGCTGACCGATGATGGTCGCACCCGCACGAAGCAGGTAGACCGGGATCTCGGAGAGAGCCGCGATCATGCGATCAGTCGTATCCATATCTTCCACCGCTCCAATTGCCATGTTTTTCACTCCTCTCACCAAGACTTATTTCTTGCTTGGCTCACATCTACCAAGAAAAAATTCTTTGCAGATGTAAACCAAATATACCTTGATTGTCCGAGGTGCGCCTATTGCTAAGCGCATGCCCCGGACAATCCATCCCCTTACCCATCACGCAAGAACCTTCTCCTGCGCCGTTCGACCTAGCCTGATCGGCTGAGTGATCTTCTGCTCGAGCTCGAGCATGAGCTTCACCTGGGCGACCAGAATCTCTGCCTGAACAGACGTCTCCGCGATGATCGGATTCTCCCCTACTGGAGGATCTACTACGATCAGAGTCTGACCTTTCAGAGTCTTGTAGCTCACGGTGTAGATCTGTCCCGCAGGCGACTTGAACTCATACACAGTCGTGATGGGGTCCTGCGGCCGTGGAGGCAGGACAGGCTTCGAAGGCTCGATACGCTTACCGAGCGACCCGAACGCCGTCTGTAGCTCTTCGTGGACACCATTTGCTATCTCAGATTTCATAGCACCTCTTCATTACGGGTTTTGTCTTCAGACTAGATACCTCTCGACACCGAGACGAAAAGACATGCGATACTATCGCACATCTGCCTTTCTGTCAAGGTTATTGAAGTTATCCACAGAGTAACAAAAAACGGGCATTTTAACAAGAGTTTTATACCTGTTTGACACGACGCGCTCACTTGATACAATTAACCTATCATTTACAATCAAAACCTATTCTACTGGAACCAGGGTGTAATTCCCTGACTGTGCCGCAACGGTAAAAGTCCGATCTTGTAGAATGTGTGTTATCCCGAGCAGGAACTAGTTCATAGGTATTTTTTGATACCGCCACGAACTGGTATATACATTCCTCAGCTCAGGGGAATTTTTTTTGTCTAAATTAAATATGCGAAACAAACTACTATATTTTCTAATCACCCTCTTCGGAGCCGCAACACTCGTAAGTGGGTACCAATTAACAACGAACAACGAACAACGAACAATAGAGATTAAAAAAAATTCTGAAATACCCACAATTGATGATAACGATCAAAAATCAACCAATCACGATCAACAAGTTACAGGTTACAAGTTACAGGATGAAAAACAAAAAATATCTACTAACACCGTTACAAAACCAGATACTCCTACAACTGATGAAATAAACCCAGAAGAAATATTCGAAGCAAAAGTCACACTGCAAATTAACAACAAAAACTTCCCTATCCCCTACGAAGAGGATATGACAGCAGAAGAGGTGATGAAAGAAGTACGTTCGCGATATCCCGAATCATTCTCGTATGAAAGCATCGAATACGGAGGAGACCTCGGCACATTTGTAAAATCAATCAATGGAATAGTGGAAAATAATAGAGAAAAAATGTACTGGATTCTCTATATTAATGGCAACAAATCAAACAAAGGAATATCAATACTCAAACTTAAACCAGACGACATAATCATGTGGAACTATGAAAAAGAAATACTCTAGTCTACTCGCGATCCTTGCCCTATCTTTCTCAATAACCGTATCAGTACACGCAGAAGATGTTGTTCCAGAGATTGTACAACCGGAAGTAATAGATACTCCAACGAGCACACCCGAAGAAGTAACAGAAAATCAACCAGAAATTCCCGAAGAAACTGTTTCAACTTCAACAGAAGATATTGTACTAGAAATACCTCTCGACTTACCAACCACCACAGCAAAACTATACGCAGTTGCAAATGGCATGACACTATTCCACGATATAGTAGAAGTCACTGCGTGCAAGCCATATGAAGCGTCAGTTGAATACACGCTCAATGCAAAATGCCTGATTAATCAGGCAGATGGACTTACTTCAACCTGGAACTCATATGGAACCGATGCATTCCTCAATTCAGTCAATGAATATACCAATGATTTTGCTACAAATAATTTCTGGGGATATTTTATAAATCTAGAATACGCTTCAGTCGCACTGAACGCATACACGCTAACGGAGGGAGATGAGATATTGATCCAGTACAATACCATTCCTCTCAGACTAGAACTCTCTACCACCACTCCGGTAGTTGGTGACTCAATCACCCTGTCAGTATTTGAATTCGGGCTGGATGAATTCTGGAACCCCATCTGGAATCCAAGCACGAGCTCTACACTTATTATCAATGAAGAAGTAACTTTTGTATCAAGCTCAACAGTCAATCTACCTATAACAACAACCTCCCCATATACGATTCGTGTTGAAAAAAATGGGTATATTACACAGGAAATCACACTCACCGCAGGTGCAGCACCAACACCAGTAACTCCCCCAAGTTCTGGGGGTGGCGGAGGAAATGGTGGTTCTAATGGACAAAACAGTAACAGTATAGAGGGAATGATTAATTTTCTTGATGCAAAGCAAAATACAAACGGTTCATTTGGTACCACTGCATTCTTGAGCGACTGGGCAGCTATTGCCTATGGCGCATGGACCGGTAGCTCTCTTGGTGAGTCAAAACTTACTGACTATCTACTCACCAATCCAAACCCACTTGATGGCCCAAGTGAAACAACGAACTATGCACGACGCGCAATGGCATTGATGGCATTAGGCATAAATCCCTATACTGGCACACAAACAAATTATATTAGTGAAATAATAAAAAAATTTGATGGAACACAATTTGGTGAAGTAGGATTGATCAATGATGACATATTCGCACTCACTCCTCTGCTCCATTCAGGATATTCAACAAACGATCTACTCATCGTAAGCACTACCAAATACATTATTGCAAACCAAGACACACACGGATCATTCGGAAGTATTGATCTGACAGGTGCCGCAGTTCAGACACTTTCAGAGTTGTCATACATAGAAGGAGTAAGCGAAGCTCTCACCAAAGCAAAAAATTATCTAACATTAGCACAACAAACTGACGGAGGATTTGGGAATGTATATGCAACAGGTTGGGTCATGCAAGGAATTGCAGCGATTGGTGAAAATGTTACAAATTGGAATAATAATGGAAACACACCAGTAACATATATTCAAAAAAACCAAGCGTCTGACGGTGGAATACTCGCAGGAGATACTGATGCAAATAGAATCTGGGCAACATCATACACGCTTCCTGGAGTATTAGGTAAACCATGGCACACGATTCTATCTTCATTCAGCAAACCCGATAGTAGTACTGGTTCCACAGGTGGCAGCGATACCACCAGATCAACATCGAGTGCCACTACAACTACTTCGACGCCAACCATCGTAACTACTCCAACCTCCACACCCACGTCTACTACTACCCCATCAACAACTACGACTGATACTATAATTGGAGAGCCAGTACTGTACACTTACACCGAAGTAACTCAAGAAAACGTTCAAATTCCAACACAACCTAAACCAGTGAAAACAGCAGTACGAGGTGAAAAAGAAGAAAATAGTGAAATAGCCAATGAACCAATTATTGAAGAAAATACAGAAAACAGTGAAACAACTTCCACAAGCACTAGTGCAAACGAAAATCCACAAACGAAAAAATACATATTCATAACCTCGCTTATCGTATTTCTCACCCTAATTGGATACATGGTCTTCAAACGAAAATCCTGATATACTCCTCTCAACCAGAAAACTAGACAACTAGACAACCAAAAAACTATGAAAAAATACCTAATTCTCGTCATCGCATTAGCAGCATACGGCGTCTTGGCACGTCTCATGCCCCACTCACCGAATTTTGTACCAATCACTGCCCTTGCACTTGTAGGGGGGCTCTATATGCCCCGTAGAATGGCATATATGGTGCCTGTAGCAGCGATGCTCGCAAGTGACCTCTTTATCGGCTTCTACCATCCACTAATTATGGTCTCAGTCTATGGATGTCTCCTTCTCACCACCTACATGGGTACCTGGGCAAAAAACCATAAAAACCTTGGGACTATCGTTGGGATCACATTCGCAAGTTCAATGCTATTCTACTTCGCAACGAATACCATGGTCTGGGCATTTGGGGCACTCTACCCACGAACACTCGCAGGACTTCTCGAAAGTTACACCCTAGCACTCCCCTTCTTCCGAAATAGTTTACTCAGTGATTTCTTCTACACTGGAGTATTGGTCGGAGGAATCGAAGCTGTACGATTTCATAGTTCAAAACTAAAAACGCAAAATTCAAAACTGAAACTAGAAATATAAAACTCTTCATTATGTCATTCCTGCGAAAGCAGGAATCCACTACAAATTAAAAAAACCCGGCCAATCCGGGGTTTTTTAATCCTCAATTACTTCGTAATGGACAAAATAATATTCGGCTTCGGGGTTTTGTATATATATTCAGTATCTCATTTTCCCCGTCGGCCGCTTTTTTATACTACAGATACTTTTCACAATACACAGATTCCACAATACACATAAGCATCTCATACAACAAAGCGACCATCACAACACTATTTCGCGTTGTGTCTAGCGGACAAAAGAAGCCCGCCTTTGAAAGAACATCTCATTGCACACAGGGCACCGCCTCTCGTGCGGGAGTCGGACGAACTCACTGACCCGGATCTCATTGATCCCGGCAGACTTCCCACAGACAGTCGTCTGGTGCCTACCGACGTATGCGAGCAGGTGGAAGATACTGATCTCCTGCCCAAAACACATGTCGTCGTGGAGGAGCCGGACACAGCGGGGACACCTCCCCACGTCCGGGAGCTGAGCGAACTCACGCAGATCGACGATCGGATCACGATGAGTGGCCGTGCCACATGCATCGTCGGACCGAGTAGTGTTTCCTTTATGGACCCACTGGGCTTTCATGTGAATCATCTCGATTCTCCTTGCAGTCTCTGATGGCGAAATTGCCGACTGCGTCAGGTATATATATCATATACACCCAACGCAACAGACAATAGTTGATAAATAAATCTAGCAAAAAAATGGATGTTTGTCAATATACATACTATAAAATCCCCCGACTGGGGGGGGGATTTTAATTTCCTAATTTCTTAATTTCAATCCCTAAATTTCCTGCATTTCCTTAGTAGCCCCCTACTTTCGACTTTATGACTTTACAGGCTTTTTGACTAATCAACCGTACTCCTCTTCACTCGTAACCAACTCTTCTCCGGAATCAGTAACAATCTTTTTCTTTGGAACATGTGCTGCACTCTCCGAGGAAGATCCAAAGGTAGGTAGTTCAATATATTCAACAGGAAGTCCTGATGGAGGTTCTGCTGCTTTGTTTGCAGCTTTCTGAAGCAGAGGCACTTTCACATGTGACATCGGGAAATGCCACAATGTCGCAAGCTCTTCAATATTCAATACATACGCAGGAACTTCGAGACCCATTGATCGATTTCGATATGCCTCAACATACTTCGCCTTCTTTTTGTCAGATGATGCTTGTTTACCCACGACAATCGAATTTGCAGTTGGAATATTGAACTGACTTATTGAACCAATAAGAGCCGTCACTCCACGTGATGGATTAAATACTTCTTTGCGCGCCAGATACACTGCGCGCATATTGGTTTCAAAACCAATCTTTTCTATTTTCTTCTCCATTGCCTCAACCAATTTTACTTGACCAGGAGTCATATACTTGAGCTGATTTTTATCCACTTTCTCCTCTTTGTGTTCTTCATGTGCAGCACCACCCATCCCCGCAATTTGTCTACCTGCTTCTTGAAGCAATCCTTTACCTTCAGTAACAAGAAAGTTATCAGTGAGGAAACTCATAGGTGAACCATGTCCATGTCCATGTCCATCTTCTTCGCCAATAAATTCTTTGATTTTTGCAATCACTGATTCCTTCCATGAATTATCAATTGGTCGAACAAGAATTTGGAGCCACATCTGTTCTCCATGCCCAATACGAGAAAAGCTTTCGAGCATGGTACCCATCGGATCTTTGAGGACTGTATCTTTTGAAATGCTGTGTTCAAACTCTTCGTATGTACGTATCGGAAATGCTGCATTTTCTGCAAGTGCAAAATCCCCTGCCCACACATCATAGTCCTTGTCTGGAAAACTTTTTGGTGCAGCTGCAGCATAATCTTCTACTTCAGTAATTTCAGCATCGGGATACTGGGCATACACCGCAGTTTCCATCAAATCTCGATATTGCGCTTCAGTCCATATCAAAAACTGAATATACCCTTCGATACTAATAACCTCAAAACTAAACCATTTTTGTACATACCCATCATAAAATTTTCCTTTCAAGTCAGGCTTACTAAATACTCCTGCCAAATGCGAAAAAAGTTGTTCTACCGCTTTTGGAGTTTGCACATTCAATAAGGGAATATCAATCGCAAGCACCACATATTTCCAATGATGCGTAGTCTGATGGACTTTCATATGATGGTACGTTTCAAGAATTTCTTTCAACAAAAAATGAACAATCGGTACCCATAGAAAGACCGCAAATAATTGAATCAGGATCACCAAGGGAGGCTGATCGATAAAATCAAGAATCAATGAAAAATTGAAGGTAAATAAGCCAAATTCCATAAAAATCTAATCCTAGTGGTGACCACCACCATTTGGGTCGACAAGTTTGTATACAATCGGATAGAGAATCAACACAACAACCGCCAAAATCCACCAACCGAGAGTTCCTGCAACATAACCCGCCAAAAATACCACCAAAAATGCAATGGTGGCTAAAAATGCAATAATGTGACGAGTAGAAGTATCAGTCATAGAAGATAAAGTTATAGGAAAAGTATAACACAAATCAAAAAAACGTGCGAACTAAAAATTTGTAAATCTTAATTGACCTAATTACTCTAATTATTCTAAATAAATTCGAAACTAAAAAACCTAATTTTTAAAATAATTAGGTCAATTAGTACAATTAGAATAATTTACCGAACTCGTTTTTTAACTGACAGACGATGCGATACCACGAGTAGTGGAGATGCAATGAAAATTGATGAATACGTTCCAAAGAAAATACCAACGATAAGCGCTAATATAAAATATTTGATTGAGTCTCCACCAAACACAAACATAGACAAGAGAACGATCAATACAGTCACCGAAGTATTAATCGATCGAACAAATGTTTCATTCAATGCACGATCCACCGTACTTTCAAATTCATTGGTACCATATTTACCCAAATTTTCTCGAATACGATCGAACACCACAATCGTATCATGCACAGAGAATCCAAGAATAGTGAGAAGTGCTAATACAAATGGAATACCTACTTCTACACCCATAAAATGTCCAAGAAGTGAAAACATACCCATTGTAATAATCAAATCATGGAACAGAGAAATAATCGCAGCCAGACCGTATTTCCATGAAGCAACTGGACGTGAATTTTTTCTAAACGTATATGCAATATATAATCCAATAGTAAGAAGTACTACAAAAATCGCCTGTACTGAACGTTCTTTTAATGATTCACTAATTGCAGGACCAATAGTCTCAATACTTTCTTCAAGCACCTTATTTTCTGCTACTGTTTCAGTAGCGACCGTTTCAAATTTTTCCCGAGTAACTTCAAGAATATTTTGATGTTCTTCTTCAGTAATAAAACGAAGTCGTACAAGATACCCTTTATCACCCACCGGTTGTGTGATGCTCTCCCCATATATCTCTGTAGGAATGACTGACTGCATATCAGATAATGCAGGTCTCTCACCTGTAAACCGAAGTTCAATCAATGTTCCCCCAGTAAAATCAATACTTGGTTTGAGTCCATAGATAATCAAACTCACAATAGAGACCGCAACAAATAGAGATGAAATGAGGAAAAAATATTTTTGTTTTGAGACAAATGAGATATTCATATAAATATTACGATTGTTCTTCTGAATGATTGCTGTTATGAAACAAGAATCCCCCATTTCGCTTTTTGAACCAAGGTACCACAAATCGAAGCATCATACGAGTAGCAGTAATCGCTGTAAAGAGACTCACGAGAATACCTATGATAAGTGCGACTGCAAAACCTTTCACAAAATTGGTTCCAAGCCAGATAAGCAATGCACAGGTAATAAGCGTAGATACATTTCCATCACGAATAGATGTCCATGCACGTTTAAATCCTTCTTCTACGGCAACTTTGAGACTCTTTCCTCGCTGCAACTCTTCCTTCATGCGCTCAAAAATAAGGACATTCGTATCAACCGCCATACCAATAGAAAGAATAAACCCAGCGATTCCTGCAAGCGTCAATGTAACTCCAATAAATTTAAATAGAGCAAGTGTAAGTACGATATAAAGCGATAATGAAATAACTGAAAGAAATCCAGGTAATCGATAGTAGAGCAACATGAAAAGCATGATTGCAAGCACACCAATAATTCCAGCTTGTACACTCATCGCAACCGACTCTTGTCCAAGAGATGCTCCCACCGTCTGCTGACTTGCCAGTGTAACCGGTACCGGAAGTGCTCCAGCATTGAGTCTCTGTGTAAGCGTACGGGCCTCTTGTACATTTCCACTTCCTGTAATCACTGCTTGACCATCACGAATAATCGTTTGTACCGTAGGTGCACTAATAATTTCCCCATCAAGGAAAATAGCAATAGGCTTACCCATATTGCGTTCAGTGATTTCAGAAAATAATTTAGTTCCTTCTTCATTGAAATTAAGTGCCACCTGTACAGCACCAGTCTGCTGATCAGTCACTACTTCTGATCGCGCAAGTTGTTTTCCTGATAATCCAGTATCTTTCCACGCTTCAGCTGGCGGAACAATATCTTCTTTTACTTGAGTTTCAATCAAAATTCTCCATACTTCATATTCTTTTGCAAGACGTTCATCTTGCTTGAAAATAATATGAAAACCAAACACTGTCTCAACAGGGCCAATGATCTGACCAATTTGCGCACCAAATAACGCATTCTCAAACGGAGCAACAGTCAAGCCCATAGGAACCCAACCCAAATTTCCTTTATTTAAGGATACAGTTGGATCGGTCGAATTTGCTTCTGCAAGTTCGGAAAAATTATCACCAGTTGCTTGATTATACAATTCCTGTGCTTTAGCACGTGCTTCCTCTTTAGTATATTGTGCTGCATCACAATTAGTAGCACCAAGATAACAAACTAAAATATGACTCGTAAGCGCTTCTTTACCACCATCACGCTCACGACCACGTCGGAGAATATTATATCCATCAGCAGTTTCAACTAATTTTTGAGAAATGGCACCATCAGTCGAACTTGCAGCCCACGTGTAGATCTCAGGATACATGTTCACTGTATTGACGTACGAAAGATAGCCACCATTTACTTTACTCTGTTCATCTTCAGAAAGTTCACGTGCAATATCTTCTAATTGTTCACCCTTTTTAACACGTGCAAGAATGACATCCGCACGTTTTTTTGCATCCACATTATATGCAGACATTGATTTTTCTTCTTCAGGAGTCAATTCACGTGCAGGTTCAAAATTTTGTTCTTTAAATTCAAGAATTGGAGTCTGTCCAATCAGATTAGTAGCTTCTTCAATATCCTGCATACCTGGCAAATCCACGGTAAGACGATATGAATCACCCACTTTACTTGTCTGTACTTGAGGCTCTGATACTCCAATTCCACCAACACGTCGCTCGATCACATCCCGCACACCTTCGAGAGCTCCACTTCGCTCATTCTCAGGAATCGCACTCATGTCAGCCTCATATACCAAATGTGCTCCGCCCTGTAAATCAAGACCTAACTGGAATGGTTTCTCAGGAACCTGAGGAATCCCCAATTTTACTGAATTATTCACCCATGAAATTACCCTATTTGCTGGTTGAGGATACACATAAACAGCCGATAATATCATCAACGCGAATATACCTACAATCCCCCATTTAATCTTCGATCGAATATCAATTTGTCTATGGCTCATAAGCTAGTATTCAGTATCAATTAGAATGAGCAGTATTTTACGATAGATCGCCTATAGAGTCAAGTTAAGATATACACCCTAAATTAGGAAGTAGACAGAATGAAGAAAAGTAAAAAATATATGTTAGTATGCTACGGACTTCCCACTTTCTCTACAACGATCATCGCCGTACGCCTTCCAACGATCGGCTCATGATCTCCGGTCTCATAATCACGAAGTGATGCTTCAAAATTACGATATGAGTACGTAAATCCTTGTCCCAATCTCGTACCGGGATCATTCGTAATAATCTGCCCCTTAGTATCATCATACCCAATAACCACAAGCATATGACGTTCTGGTCCACCATTCAAAAAATTTGGATTACTGAGAATTTGTCCATCAAATGGAATAATAAGAATACTTCCTGCTGCAAGCTCACGTTTCACGTCGTCAAGCGTAATATCATACTCCACTCGCCCACCTTTGTACCCATAAAATTCTTTAAGCAATCGAGTATACGTATCTTCAGCAGAAGTATCACGATACCCACCATACTCAGTTTCCTCCCAATTAGAGATACTAGTTATTTCATCAAGTGCTTCTTGGCGAGTCAAATTATGCCCATTTGCCCATTTCCATACCATCACAACCGACGCTTCCTCACACCCATCCTGCTGGCGCGGATCAGACCAATCACCAAACGGTGCTTGAGGAGTAAAGGGGACATCAAGAAGCACTTTAGTTGGTAATTCTGTAACTGGCGGAGTACTCGTAGGCTTGGTCGGTGTTTCAACAACTTCTTCGTCTGGGTCAACAGGTGTCGGAGTGGAAGTTGTCGTTGGGGTACTAACTATCGGAGAAATTACGGGTGGACGACTTTGTGAAAAGAAATAATTTGCAGCAAAAAAACTGACCACCAGAACTGCCAATCCAATTGCTACTATGCTAAAAACTTTTTTGAACATAAATACACTTTTACACAGACAACCTTGTTCTTAGTGTCATTCCGAGTGAGTGCACCCGAGCCGAGGAATCCCTTTATTAACATAAACTGATACAAAACAAGGGATTCCTCGACTTCACTTCGTTTCGCTCGGAATGACACAAACCATCAAAAAATTTGTAATAATATGTAAGATTATTTAATGGTACCCTGCGGAATAAATATATGCAAATTTGCCCGATAAAGCGTATTGGAGTACAGTAAATATATAAGTCTTAAACACATACCTATGCAAATATTACACCCTTTTTTACTTATAATCGCAAATTCCCACGAAACACAATGGTACAAAGTAGTCAGAACAAATAGTATGGAAAAAATTGATGCGCTCATTGAAGAAAAAGCTACATTCAGTGATAACGAAGGCCATTCGAGAGGTGGAGGTGCGAGCGGTAGCAACCTCAAAACAAACGAGGTGTGGGACGAAGAAACCAGAAAACATCTAACCAAAACAGCTGAAAGAACTCGTGAACTTTGGAGTACTGGAGAATATCACGGTATTGTAATTGCAGCTCCAGAAAATATGAAAAATCAAATAACCGAAGCGATTACTATCGAAAATACGCAAACGTCATATATCCCTGGAAACTTTACACATGATAATTTGCACCAAAAATTGCTTGAGAAAATACATGAAGTATAAAATAAAATCCCTCCGCATGGAGGGATTTTATTATTCCAAAGAAATAATCTGTATACCCTTCTCTTTAATCTCGTCTTCAGGCCAAAATAACTCATCAATTTTAAACTGCGCTACATACGTAACATTCTTCTCAATACTTCTTCCAGTGTACTCCTTGGTTTCAGAATTCCATTCCTCAAGTAACAACGTATCACCCTCATGTACTTCAAAATCATTCAAGCGCAATTCAAATTTCTTTTTTCCAGAAACAATTGCATCGAAATATTGAGGTTGAATTTTCTTTTTGATTATTGCCATACTATTTCTATCTAATTGGTTTCTTAAGAAGTACTCGCTCTAAATCATTTAGGACGACCTTGTCCTCGAGAATAATATTTTCGGTCGCCATTGCTTCCTCTATACTAAACCATTTCCCATAGTCCCCTTCTCCAATAACGATTGAATCTTCCCAACCGTCTTCTGGTCGAAATAAATATATCGATTTAATACTTCGTACAAATTCATACTGATTAAAAAGTTCAACATATTTCAAGTCTATCATAATACCCGTCTCCTCTTTAATTTCCCTCACCAAAGTTTCTTCAGGCGTCTCGTCATTTTCTCTATGACCTCCCCAAAATCCAAAATAATTCGGCAGCGTCTTATTATCTGCCGAACGTTTCTGTAAGTAAACAACTAAATTATCACCTACTCGTTTTAATGGTACAAAAATTGAAATTTGTTTTTTGTCTTGCATAAGTTAATTCAGAACAGTACTCGACACAAACTCAAACGAGTCTAACATTTTATTCAATTCTTGCTGTACTTTAGTGTCTGACTTGAGTGCAATTGGATACTGTACTTCAAATACTACATGATTAAGTTGCTCAGTCTTTCTATCCAAAGGAAATTCAATATAATACGTACGACTTGTGCGATTAAGCCACCAAGGATTAGGACAATCTGGTTCAACACAATCACTCTCTAAAACCCTTACCAATATTTTTTCTTTACCTAAACTTACTTTCTCAAATGACTCATGACCTGCTTCACCACTAGAAAAATATATCCATACTCTACCGGGAGCCATATCAAGTGTTTCATATTGTGTCTGCGTACTCAGTATCTCAGGGTCAAAGGCAATCCCTTCCACACCTTCCGGTCCCACGTATTCTTGGATTTTCCAAGAACTAGGAAAATCCAAAGAAATTCCATAGGAATCATTAATATAGGTACTAAAACCACTTACGTTAGAAGTGGTAGTTACTCCCACTTTGAACATTTCTGCGTCAGAAATAGTTGAAGCGCCCTCAATATCGAGTGGTTCGACCTCAATTTGTGCTACAGGTGTTTCTTTATTACACCCAGCCCCCAAAAGTAATAAAACTACCGAGAGAAAAATAATTTTTTTCATAGTTTAGTAAAACAATTACATTAATATATAGGATTAGTTTACTATAACAAAAAAGGTAGACCGAAGTCTACCTAATTTTTACACACCATGACATTTCTTATATTTCTTTCCACTTCCGCACGGACACGGATCATTTCTTCCGATTTTTCCTTCTGCCGCTTTCCCTGCTCCCGATGGTGCTACAGCCGCAACCGAATCAGACGTTTTCTTGGCACCTTCTAATGACATTTTGTCAGTAGCCATGACCGATGGTGCGAGCTGAATTCCTGCATGAATTTTGAAAATCGTATTTGCAACTTCACGCTGAATTCCTGAAAGCAATCGATTGAAGAGATGGAAACTCTCTTGTTTATATTCCACTAAGGGATCTCTCTGCCCATATCCCTGCAATCCGATTCCTGCGCGCAGATGATCAATAGTGATAAGGTAATCCACCCACATCATATCAATAGTGCGGAGCAATACTCCCCGCTCGAGTTCAATCATCATCTGTGTTCGAGCTTTGGGATCAGGCTGCATTTTTTCGAGGGACAGAACAAATGCATCATACACCGATCGAGCTTTTGCAACCAATTTTTCAACTATTTCATTTCGGACTTCAATCTGATTCTTATTCTCTTTCGTAGCTGATTCGATAATAGCTTCAATCTCCGATTTATCGACGCTCTCAAACGGCATCATTGCAGACATGTTTTCATTAATTTCTTTTACATTCCAAGAGGTTTCATCATCAGAATTGGTATGCATTGAAACCACCGTTTCAATTTCCTGATCCACCATTTCGAGAATAATGTCACGCAAATTTCTCGGTGCGATTTCTTCTTGTAGATGTTGGTCGCGACCAACATCTACCACATGTACACCATCAATTTCTCGTTTTGCAGAATCCAAAATTTCACGACGTTTTTTGTACACTACGTCGCGCTGTTTGTTCAACACATCGTCATACGAAAGCAAATGTTTTCGAGTATCAAAATGATGTGATTCTACTTTTTTCTGTGCGCCTTCAAGAATTCGAGTAATCAATCTATTTTCTATCGGCATATCATCAGGAATATTTGCTCCATTCATTACACGCTTGAGTCGATCTCCTGCAAATACACGCATCAAATCATCTTCTGCAGACACAAAAAACTGCGTTTCACCCGGATCTCCCTGACGAGCACTTCGTCCACGAAGTTGATTATCAATACGGCGTGATTCATGTCGTTCAGTACCAAGAACAAACAATCCTCCGGCACTTACCACTTTCTGCACATCTTCGGCGACAGCTGGAACTCCACCGAGTTTGATATCGACTCCACGTCCTGCCATGTTTGTTGCGAGTGTGACAGCACCCGGGCGTCCAGCTTGTGCAATAATTTCTCCTTCACGTTCATGATTTTTTGCATTCAAAATTTCATGTTCAACTCCTTGTGAGAATAAATATGCACTCAACTCTTCGTTTTTCTCAACTGAAATAGTACCAATAAGTATTGGCTGCCCTTTAACACGAGCTTCTTTTACCTTTTCTACGATTGCCTTATTTTTTATTTTATTATTCTTATAAATTCGATCTGAGTAGTCGACTCGATTATCTGGTTTATTCGTCGGAATTGTCGTCACTTCCAATTGATAAATCTTAAAAAATTCTTCTTCTTCAGTTTTTGCAGTTCCTGTCATTCCAGAAAGTTTACCGTACATACGGAACAAATTTTGGAATGTAATCGTGGCAAGCGTTCGACTTTCTTTTTGAATCGGCATTTTTTCTTTTGCTTCAATCGCTTGATGCAATCCTTCAGAATAACGTCGTCCTGGCATTTTACGTCCGGTAAATTCATCAATAATGATAATTTCTTGTCCATCTACAATATAGTCTTTATCTTTCTTGAACAAAAATTCTGCTTTGAGTGCCTGCTCGATATGATGTACGGTTCGGATGCCGCCTTCGACATAGATATTTTCAACATTAAGCCATTTTTCAAATTTGGCAATTCCCACATCAGTCAAAGTCGCACTTCGAAGTTTCTCATCAATATTATAATCTTCATTCACTATCAGCATTTTTACGAGATCAGCAAATCGATAATATTGATCAGTTGCTTCCTCAGCCGGAGCTGAAATAATCAATGGGGTTCTAGCCTCATCAATAAGAATAGAATCAATTTCATCGATAATCGCGTAATTCATTTCAGAGCCTGGTCGCATCACCATATCTTCAATCCGCTGCACCATGTTGTCGCGCAAATAATCGAATCCAAATTCATTATTGGTCCCATACGTAATATCACATCGATATGCTTCCTGGCGTGATATGGGCTTCAAAAATTCATTTTCTACTTTAAAACTTCCTATCTCATCTCGTTCTTTATCCAATTCTCCACCTTCCATCTTCTCTTTTGTTAATTGTTCATTGTTAATTGCTGATTTGTCGTACACAAAACTCACTCGCTGATTCTGTACGATTCCAATAGTCATTCCTAAAAAATCATAAATCTGCCCCATCCACACGGCGTCACGTTTTGCCAAATAATCATTAACGGTAACCAAATGTACACCTTTTCCGGAAAGTGCATTCAGATAGACAGCAAGAGTCGCTGTAAGTGTTTTTCCTTCTCCCGTACGCATTTCTGCAATGCGTCCGCGATGAAGCGTGATTCCTCCGATCAGCTGCACATCATAATGTCGCATACCAAGTGTCCGCTTTGCAGCTTCGCGTACCGTAGCAAATGCTTCGGGCAATATATCATCAAGTGTCTCACCTTTTTCAAGTCGAGATTTAAATTCAATTGTTTTCCCTTGTACCTCATCATTCGATAATTTCTCAAATTCAGGTTCAAGACTATTAACACGGTCAACAAGAGGCTGTAAACTCTTAACCATTTTTTTGTTTTGATCGGGAAAAAATTTGTGTAGAAATGACATAAAAATATTTTGTATTGAATGCGACTAAAAACAAACAGTTAGCTCTTAAAATAAGCTAACTGATCATACCACAAAAAATTATGTATGTCTACCCTAAAAAATCGTAATTTCCAGCCCGAATTTTTTCTTGAATCGATGCTAAAAAAAGCGAAAAATCAGCTAAATTTTCTGGTTTGCTACCCTGTTCTGCCAAAAGTAGACGTTGACAATCAACAATCTGAGTATGCAGTTTTTCTATAGCCTCATCGAGAGGTGCCGTACTTTTTGACACTGCATCAATCGTATTGCGTATTGCGTATCGCCATTGCCATTTTCCGTATTTCGACTAGATAATGTGCACTTCGTGCAACATCAAAAAGAACTTTCTGAAATTCTGTTTCACCTTCTCTAAATTTTGATTCAAATCCTACACCACCATTTTCTCCACCTTCACGTTTCATAGTACGTCATTAACCAGACAACTAGACAACCAAAAAAACCTACTCCTGATACCCTTTGACATCCCGAAGTACTTCACGATCTTTTGATCGCAACTTACTCTTGAATTCATCAAGTTCTACTTTCAAATGATCTTTCACTTTATCAATCGCTTTATACAAATCTTCAGCTTCTTTTCTCACGCGAATCATTTTACCCTGAGGAAGATGTACATTTGCCTCGGCAAAAAATATTTTACCTTTTTGATGATGAGTCGAAATAAGTCCAATATCTACAACCACCCGAGTAATACCATCAAAATATTTTACCAAACCTTCCATTTTCTTTTCAGCATATTCACGAAGCGCATCAGTAAGCTCAGTACTATTAGCATGAATTGAAATGTTCATACAATTCGGATTAAGAATAAAATATTGACTAAAAAGTGTATATTTCCTCCTCAAGTGTGATCCCAAATTTAGTATAGACCGTTTCTTTGATTCTATCAATAAGAGTGCGTACATCGTGAGAAGTGGCACCTCCTAAATTCACAATAAAATTACCATGTTGTTCAGAAACCAGTGCTTGCCCCACCTGTTCACCTTTCAACCCCGCTTGTTCAATAAGCCAACCCGCGGAGATCTTGCCCAGTGATAGAAATTTCTGTACATGCTCGCTATATTTATCAAAATGCTCAACTAACTGAGGACGGTATTTACCAACATCAGGATTTTGGAAGATACATCCAGTCGAAGCATGGCCTTGAGGCTGAGTAGAATTTCGGTAATTAAGATACTCAAGTGCATGTTTGATTAGTTCTTTATTTTCTGTTTGTTCCAACTCAAGTGTAACTTGCAAGACTACTCCACCTTTACGTTTAAAAATACTTGATCGATACTCAAAAGCACATTGTTCAATATTAAAATCCATCACTTCTCCATCTTGGTACATGGTTACTTTTGTTACCGAATCTTTCATTTCAAATCCCATCGCACCTGCATTTCCGCGAACCGCACCACCGATGGTACCAGGCACCCCAACTCCCCACTCAAAACCAGTCAATTGTTCTTTCATAGAAAATCGCGCAACGGACACGGTGAGCGCTCCGGCATCTGCAATAACTTTGGACCCTTCACGTTTAATTTCTTGGTATTCAGGGTGAATGACCACGCCGTCAAAACCAGTATCTGGCGCAAGCATATTACTCCCCCCACCAAGAATCACATATGAGACTCCAATACCATCGAGGTACTGCATCAGTTCCACATGACTCTCTAGTGTTTCAGGAGACACAAAAAATCGAGCTGACCCACCAATTTTAAATGACGTATGTTTGAATAATGGTTCACTTATTTTTACTTTTCCGTACTGTTTCAATTTTGGTGCGAGTGCTTCCATACGTTGCAATTAGAAAGAAAAAATAGTATGCTTGAGTCTAAATTATGAAAAAAGTTGGCAAAAATACAATCATCTATATCACTCGTGACATCGAACGCGCTATCGGATGCCTTACCATTCCGTCTATTTTCATTATCTCAAATGAAACACCGTTTGCCAAGTCAGTTCAGAATGCATACCCTGACCGCATACACCTTATAGATAGCCCGAATACACTTGATACTCACGAGCTACTAGCTCATGAAGAAACCGAAAAGCTTTTGAGCACATTTGACTCACCAAAAATCCTTGTATTCAAAAATACATCGCTCATAGAAAAATGGTGTAAAAAAATGGAATATACGCTTCTAAATCCTGCATCAAAATTAGCAGCTTCGCTTGAAGAAAAAATTACACAGCTCACCACACTTGAAAAATTAAGCGAACTCATGCCCCGATATGAGAAAAAAAGAATTGAAGAAATTCAATGGCTAGACACACCTTTTGTACTTCAATTTAATCATTCTCACACGGGAAGTGGAACAATGATTATTGATGCAGCAGAAAAATTAGATGAACTAAAAAATCAATTTCCAAAACGTGAATCACGAATTGCACCACTTATTGAAGGACCGGTGTTTACAAGTAATATTGTAGTTGCACAAGACACCACACTCACTGGAAATATCAGCTATCAGATTACGGGAATAAAACCATTCACTGACAGTGCATTTGCTACTATTGGAAATGACTGGGGAGCTCCCTATCGCATATTAAATGAATCAGAACGCACTTCGTATGATCTCATAGCACGAGAGGTGGCTAATACACTTCGTAACCTTGGTTGGGTCGGATTATTTGGAATCGACGCAATCTGGAGTACCAAAGAAAGCCGATGGTATCTGATAGAAATCAATGCACGTCAGCCAGCAAGTACTTCGCACGAAAGCGAACTACAGAATAAGATTAAAAAAGACGAAAGTACGCTCACCGTTCTTGAAGCACATGTGAATGCACTACTTGGTGAACCATTGGACGAAGTGACTCTCGTAAAAATTTCTAACGGAGCACAGATTATTCAACGAGTAACAAAAAAGATAACATCCGTTACACAACTTGAAGAAGCGTCAAAAAAACTAACAGAGAAAAATTTCAAAGTGATTCCATATAATAACACTGAACACAATAGCGATCTATTACGAATACAATCAGACACAAGCATTATTGAAACTGATAGGGAGTTTACCGATGTCGGAATAGAGATTAAGGATATTATTTCAATATAAAAATCCGTCCCAATCCGTTAAATCCGTGTCATCCGTGTGCTATTCTATAACATTCACTTAATAGAACGCGGATTTAACGGATAACACGGGTTTACACGGATTAATGCAATTATGATTACAAAAAAACTTTCAGACCAAGCACTCGCAGTGATCGATTCATACGAACACCTCAAAATTGGAAACAAAACAATCAATTGCCCCTATTTCAACAATCGCACAACCAATCTCCGGGGAGCACTTCGAGTACTGGTAGGAAAAGGAACTCCTCTGGAAATTGCTGACGAAGCACGCATTCTCTCGCTTCGAGATAAGTTTGAACTCGATGAATTAAATGAAGGCGATCTCGTAAAATTTCTAACCGAACATCATATCGGACTTGATTGTTCTGCTTTTGCATACTACATTCTTGATGCAGAACTTCAATCCAAAGGAAAAACACTCAAAAAAATACTGTCATTCAAATCAAAAAGACTACTCCGAAGAATGATTGCAAAAATCAGAACAACGGAAAATACTGGAGTAACTACACTTCATGAAAATTCCACCGAAATTTCTCTCGCTGAGGTGAGACCAAGCGATTTGATAATCTCACTTGGCGGAGGACCCCAACATGACTACAATCATGTAATTATTATTACCTCAGTCACTCGTGACGACTCAGAAAAAGTACAGTCACTAGAATATGCACATTCATATACCTGGAAAAGCGAAGGAAAATACACCAAAGGTATCAGACGAGGTACAATTGAAATTACCAAGCCAAACGGAACTATTCTTGAACAAAAATGGACTGAGGATGGAAAGAATGGTGAGAAAAATGAAACATGGACATACCTTAAGTCGGCTGATACAGTAATCATAAAGCGTATCAATAAATTTTAAACATATGACAGAATCTAAAAAAGGTCCGTTCTGGGGTGGTTCAGCAGAAAAACGACAAACAGTAGGCTCTGAAAACAGATCTGCATACACACAAATACAATCCTCTTTTGAAAAAGACCTTCTTGAAATAGACAGTGACATAGAGGCAATAGACCGTGAAATAGAAAAATTAAAAATACGCCGTGCAACATTGGAACAAGAATCAGTACATACTGAGGAACTCGATCACGCAGTACGCACCATAGACAAGCTATTCGACAAAAACAATTTTGAAGATCTAAACGATCATCTCTATCTCCTCAAAGAGGCTCAAGTACAAAGAATACAAATCGGAAAAGACCCTGAAAACAACCTGACAATTGATGAAATACTATCTTTTATTAAAGGAGTAGTAAAAGAATATGGCACACCAAAAGCTCAAAGAGATATATTCAAGGGTATTATAACCGAAGAAACACTTGAACAAGCAATGAAAGAACGTGGAATTACACCAGATCAAATCTCACCTGAGAGTAGCCAAGGATTACGAGACTGCCTCATTGAATGTGTAATGAAAATGGTAGAACAGCCAGTAGATCAAACCGGCGTAGTTTCCAGAGAAAATATTATGGGTAATGACCTCAGAAATATCAATGAACTAAGAAGAAAAATCAAAGATACGTAATAACTTGAATTTTTCCTTATTTTGCAGTAGACTGGAGTGGCTTAAATAAGCCATTCTTTTTATACCAACCATTGGCTTTCTCTACTGACTACAAACTAACAAACTATGGTAATTCCTGAATCTTCTCTCGATCTCCTACGCTCCATCATAGGCTATGGACTTCTCTCTTGCCTTGCCGCATTTGCTTGGGCACCTCTGCTTACCAAAATTCTCTACCGATACAAACTCACCCGACGCCCCGAATACGACGCAACCCTAGCGATGGGCGCTCGCAAAGGAAAAGCCGGTGTCCCCGTGATGGGAGGCCTATTGGTCATTGTCACGGTCGCCATACTTACCATGATTTTTAATTGGGAGAGAAAATACACCTGGGTACCAATTGGAGTAATGCTTTTGTCAGCCCTCCTTGGAGGAATTGATGATGTGATGAATATCTATGGACAAAAACGTCGCAGTAGAAAACTAAGCCAAGTATTCCGCCTCATTCACGTACACCATGACTGGAAAATGCGTGTGTGGTATACAATCACACTCCCCTGGTCACTGTTCAAACGCACCTCAGTCTGGCTCTCGAGACACCCAGGTCGTGGTATTCATGTACATGAAAAATTATTATTGCAGTTTATCGCAGGTGCTATCACCGCATGGTGGGTATATTTCAAACTCGGCGAAACCTGGAGAGAAATTCATATTCCATTTGATGGATTTGTAAATATCGGCATCTGGATTATTCCGCTTATTATTTTCTTTGTTATGTTTACGGCAAATGCTGTAAACGTAGCTGATGGAATGGACGGTCTTGCAGGAGGATCTCTCTTAGTCACCTTCTCAACACTCGGCGTACTAAGCTGGCTCCAGGGCTACCAAGAAATTGCAATTCTAAATACTATGGTTGCAGGAGCACTCATTGCATATACCTATTTCAATATCAAACCTGCACGTTTCCAGATGGGAGATGTAGGTTCACTCGGACTGGGAGCACTCCTTGCGATCAATACGATTGTCATCAATCACATGCTCCTCCTCCCATTATTCGGATTTATCTTCTTTGCTGAACTTATAAGCGTCGTGATTCAAATCATCGGCAGACACACACTTGGTCGTCGCATTTTCTCTATGGCACCCATCCATCACCATTTTGAAATTCGCGGATGGAGCGAGGAAAAGACCGTAATGCGATTCTGGATCGTGCATTCAGGGATGGTACTACTTGGTCTCTGGATTGCATTATATTAAAAAAATACGTACAGTACGTACGTATTTTTCGAAAGACAAAAAAGGCTATTTCCCTTTTTTCATCATAAACACGTTGTACATAATCGACAATGCGCCGACCACCGTCACGACCCAAGCCCATTGCTTCGCTTCCATAGTACCAAGCATGATAAGACCGACCGCAAGTACTATGATACTGAACACCAAACGAGTTTTACTCGAAGGTGCAACTGGTTTTTCTTCCATAGATTACACAATTTAAAAAATTAAGTATTCTAAGTATACCATATGTTAATCTGGTTTAGACTAAAGGCGCTTTATGCAGGCGCAATCGCATTCGGCATTTCATTTGTATGGGCAATCATCGCATTTGCAGTATTCGGTTCATCGATACCCGAAGAAACACTCGGTGCGATGCTAGTACCAATGTGGATATTCATTTTTGGAGTTAGCATCCTCCTCGTCGACCGATACTGGCATCTCTCCGACCCTGCCGCAAATATGTTTTTTGCTGCAATGCAGATGAAAACATGGAGCTACATTCTCATGATTGGAGGAATCGTTGCTGCTTTTTTCTCAGAATTCAATATAGTGGTGGCATTCTTTACAATACTAAGCACGGGCGCATTTATTGGAATCTACCGATGGATGGAAAAAAGATTTCACACTCAAAAAACAAAAATTAAATAGCATACTGATTGGGTAAACATAACAAGATCAATAATAAATATAATCCGTCCCAATCCGTTAAATCCGTGTCATCCGTGTTCTATTCTATGTCAAACTACTTAAGCTGGAAAAAACAAACAATCACCGATTTTTCCTCAGAGAACATCAGTAAAATGTACGCTGATGGTTTTGTTTTTACACGCAGAGGCAAAGGTGAGATGGATCAGACACGCAGTGTACGAATTGATTTATCAAAATTTGAATTATCAAGCGAAAATCGACGTGTGCTCAAAAAGACAGATGAAATCACACTGGTTACCATTCCCCTTCCCTATTCCGACTACCACTGGTCAATTGGCAAACTTGCCAAAGATTTTTATACCACCAAATTTGGTGACGGCACCTTTAGCGCAAACAAAGTAAAAGAATTGCTGACCGACGCGGATAATCGCAACTTTAATCTGCTTCTCGAATATTCCTCCCCCTACAAGGGGGAGTTAGAGAGGGTCGTTACAACCAATCAGAGTGAAGTATCAACACTCGGCTACGCAATTTGTTATACCAATAAAGACATTCTGCATTACTCATACCCATTCTACGAACTTACAAACGTAAGTCAATTTACCAATATCGGTATCGGTATGATGACGAAGGCAATTGTATGGGCGAAAGATACTGGAAAAAAATATGTGTACCTAGGCTCAGCACAACGTCCTACTGATACCTACAAATTCCAATTTTCCGGAGCTGAATGGTTTGATGGGGAGAAATGGAATACTAATGTTGATGAGTTAAAGAAAATTTTAAGCGTATGAAAATCCACTTTATCGGAATTTGCGGCGTAGCCATGGGAGGTCTCGCACTCGCGCTCAAAAAAGCTGGGCACAACGTGACAGGTAGTGACAAAGGATTCTTTCCTCCTATT
Organism: uncultured Gammaproteobacteria bacterium; assembly: GCA_964435035.1. Taxonomy (GTDB): domain Bacteria; phylum Patescibacteriota; class Patescibacteriia; order Magasanikbacterales; family UBA922; genus UBA922. Next base: position 69,142 of record CAYSXR010000002.1, on the reverse strand, counting down.
TCAACATATCTAAAAAATAATGACGTCCCCTACTATCCAGGATGGCATCCTACCAAAATGTGCTCAAATGGAAATCCTGATCTCGTGGTCGTAGGAAATGTTGCAGCCTCTACTAATCCAGAATGGATTTTTGTACAAGAGAATAAAATACCTTACGTCTCCTATCCAGAATTAATCAAAAAGTTTTTTCTCAAAGAAAACTCTATTGTCTGTGCTGGCACATACGGCAAAACGAGTTCAGCAGCACTCCTATCGCAGATTCTTACTGATGCAAACTATGATCCAAGCTACATGTTTGGAGGATTAAGTATTGATGAGATACCTTCAGCCGTAATTGGAAGTGGTATATGGAATGTACTCGAAGGTGATGAATACAAAACTGCACGATGGGACAATAGCCCCAAATTCGCACACTATGATCCAACACATTTATTATTAACCGCAGTTGAATGGGATCATGCTGATATCTACCCAACTGAACAAAAATATTTTGAAACTTTTGAAACATTAATTTTGTCACTGCCAGCAAACGGTCTCTTAGTAATTTCTGAACGTGCGCACGACTATGCAAAACACGCATTATGCAAAACCGTGAGTTATGGACTAAGCGAGCATAATGACTACCAATTTTTTGAGGTAAAAACTTCAACAACAGGCATGACATTCAAAATAAAAAATCAACATTCAGTATTCAATATTCAATCTCCATTTCTCAGTGAGTATCAAGCGGAAAATATTACTGGCTGTTTTGCACTCGCACACACAATTGGAGTCGAAGTAAACTCAATTATCAAAAGTATAGCCAATCACCAAGGACTCAAGCGTCGCATGGAAAAAAGACTGAAAGGAGATATTACTATCATTGATGATATTGCTCACTCCCCTGCAAAAGCAAGTTCAGCACTTTCTACCGTTCGAAAAATAACGAAAGGTAAAGTAATTGCACTATTCGAACCAAACACGGGAAACCGACAGCCAAGTGCTGCAAAAGGATACGATCATGCGTTCAAAGATGCAGATATAGTGATTATCCCCCGACTTACCGTAATCAAAACAGATAAAAACTCAGAAACCCCACTCGATGGAGCAGAGCTTGTAAATGTAATTGGGGAAACCCATCGCAATGTTGAATATCTCGATAATGATGGTAATTTGATTACAAAACTTTCTGAAATGGCAAAAAAAGGAGACACGATTGCATTTCTCGGAAGCCACGGATTTCGTGGTATGATAGAAGAACTGGTGGAGAGAATAAAAAAATAATATGTCCATACCCAAACATGCAAAAAAAGTATTCAAAGGAAAAATCTTTGATGTATATCAATGGGAACAAGAAATGTTTGATGGAACGACTGAAACATTCGAAGGACTTACACGGCTCGGAAGCGTACAAGTACTACCGATTATGGGAGATAAAATCATGGTTGCAGAGGAGGAACAACCAACCATTTCAAAACGTATTGGCCTCATCGGTGGAGTAATTAACGAAGGTGAAAGTGCACTTGAGGGAGCCAAACGTGAAATGCTCGAGGAAACCGGGTATACCGCAGAACACTGGAAATTATATCGTGAACGAAACCTATACAATAAAATGGACTGGACTATTTCATGTTTTATTGCAAAAAATTGTACAAAAGTCACCGAACAACGCCTAGATCCTGGTGAACGTATCAGAACACGTCTAGTATCATTCGATGAATTCATGGAAATACTCATGCATCCGGATTTCCGTTCAAAAGATCTCACACTTGATATTCTCAAACTTCATTACCAAGGAAAACTGGACGAATTCAAAAAAATGCTATTTGAGTGACAGCGTCATTCCGACTAACGCTTAGCAAATTACTACATTTAAGACGTCATCCCCGCGAAAGCGGGGATCTTTTTTCCTCTGAAGCTAAGTCTAACCAATTTGGATTTTGCTTTTCTATTAAGCCTATCTTCCACTCTCTATTCCATTTCTTAAGCTGCTTTTCTCGTTTAATCGCTTCTAAAATAAAAGTATACGTTTCAAAATATACTAGTTTGTGTACAAAATACTTTTTTGTAAACCCCTCAATAATTCCTGCTTTATATTCCTGAACCCTACGCGTTAGATCATTCGTAACTCCAATATACAAAACACCGCACTTTTTACTAGCTAAAATATACACAAAAAAATATTCCATACCCCTCCTATTACACAAGATCCCCGCTTTCGCGGGGATGACGTAATGCAATAACTAATTTATTTCCCCTCATCAACAATTTCGGCAAATACTTCGTCGCCCACATCAATCACCACAAGTGTAATTCCACAGGTATCACACTCAAGTACCTGATCAATAGCAAGATTAGGGAATGTTGAAATATCGACTTCATTTTTACATTCTGGACAGATAAGTCTCATACATGGTAGTGTTTACATCGTCTGCCACAGCTTGAGCAGGGGCAGGACTAAAATAAAGTTGCGCAAAGTATATGCGCAAGAAAAACTATAACACGATATTTTCCCATAGTCAAAAATGTATGAAAACTACTCAACAATCATATCAAAATCTAAACGACATGTTCGGGGTTGAAGTGTACCTCAAACGTGAAGATCTACACGCGTTTGGATCGCACAAGGGACGTTCAATTCCCCACATGATTGAGCATTATGTGCAAAAAGAAAATAAAACGTCTTTTGTTATTTCATCATCTGGAAATGCAGCGCTCTCTGCAATAAAGTATGTACGATCACATAATCGAAACAATACTGAAACCCCACTCAAACTCACGGTATTTGTCGGACAAAAAATACAACCAAAAAAACTCATAATTCTTGAAACAGAAAAAGAAGAAGATGCACATATTACGATTATACAAACCGAACGACCAAAAAAAGAAGCACTTCACATGCACAAAACAGGAACCGCATTGAATCTCCGACAATCAACTGATGACCTCGCACTCGAGGGATACTTTGAACTCGCAAAAGAACTCGCTCACATTCCAAATTTGTCCGCCATTTTCATTCCCACATCTTCAGGAACCACTGCACAAGCACTAGGACTTGAATTTGAAAAACTATCAGAACCAAAACCACAAATTCATATTGTACAAACCGAACATTGTCACCCTATGGCCGAATATTTTGATACAGAATTTACCCATACAGAAACATCACTCGCTAGTGCAATTGTCGACAATGTGGCTCACCGAAAAGAAAAAGTAATCGACATAATAAAAAAATCCAAGGGATCTGGTTGGATTGTAAGCGATGAGAAAATTCAATCTGCAATCAAACTCACCGAGGACACCTGTGAAATTTTAGTCTCCCCAAACTCTGCCCTATCAATCGCAGGACTGCAAAAAGCTCTAGACAAAGGATGGAAATTCGATGGGTCGGTCGCATGCCTGATTACAGGAACGTAGGGTATGGGGAATCCACACCCTACGTGCTTCCTTCATTAATTACTCACCTGGCGCTGCTCCCGCTCTTTCATCTACCCTCGCGCCTCGCCCCCACCCTGACCCAGTCGCTCCACTTGCCATGTTTCCACTCCTCGAAGAGCACACGCACAGCTTCAGCTCCTTTGAGCCTTTTGAGGAGCGCGCCATGTCTACCACCTTCGAGATACAAAATGATGACCTCGATCGGAACATCATCCACATTCTGAGGGAGGAGGCTATCGACGATCGTCTCCTGCTGAGCATCAAGAGCTGTATGCAGCTCGACATCGGGGATGATTTTCTTGACCGCTTCAGTAAACAATCGGTAGCTCCGCATACACCACACCTCCTTGGTGATGGAACAAACCCAGTCATGAAAGAAACCGGATGTACTCTAATGCAAATGCACAAAAGCGTCAAGAAATCTTACGCGCGTCAATATAAGTCCGTACCAATTTAAAAACGTTTTCTTGCTCCTCAAACGAAGATATAGGTTCCTTTTGAAACAAATCTACCCATTTAGCTTCATGATGTCTCTCTCCTGACAATAGCTTTGGTTTTAATTCAATTTGTTTTGTGATATACAAAAAATAATACATATTCTTCCACTCATCCCCGACAAACGACTTTCGTTCACTTTTCATCAGAAAACATTCATATTCCAATTCTAAAATTCCAACTTCCTCACTAATTTCTCTTCGTGCAGCTTCTTCCAATGTTTCTCCTGAATCCAGGTGCCCCTTGGGAATAAACCAGTAGTCGGATTTTTCCAATGCAGTATCGCGTTCAAGTGCCACTACATATTTATCACCCTCTTTTCGCACTACCACTCCCCCAGCAGAAGGCACACCGGTCCACTTATTCCGTACGATACTTACCATATTATGCCCTTGATGTTTATTACTTCGCTTCCCTTTTTTTGCATAATATTGTTGCTCGACAATAAACCCAATATCCGTAAATAATTCAAATAATTCCGATAACTCATACCCATGATAATACCGATCACCCGGCATTTTTTCACCAACCGGCGTCATCCATGGCACTAATACATCTTGTCTATTATTATCTACAATTTTCCATTTTTCACGATCAATGTACTTCTGTGCATTATCTGATAATACATTCCAATTCGTCATGAGAATTATTCCACCAGGTTTGAGTACCCGCTTCATCTCACCAAGTGATTTCAATCGTGAATCACGATCAGGTAAATGATTAAAAGTTGCAACACAAATAATTATAGAAAAAGAGGCATCCTCGTATGGAAGCTCAGTCATCTCCCCTACATCAAAATGAACTGTCGGATACTTATTTTTAGCAATCGCGATGAGCTCTTCACTCTGATCAATTCCAGTGTAAGCTACTTGCAAATTCTCGCATAATTGATATACTCTACCGTTCCCACAGCCAATATCAAGAACCGTGTCTTCCTTCGTGATATACTGGGAAAAATCCTTTAAATCTTCCCAGACAAATTGACGGGTACTAGAAAAATACGAAGCAATAGTATTATAGACGTCTTTATTTTGGGAAATGAAATTGTTATTTTGCATAATTTGATAAATGGAACACTGATTTAACGGATTAAATGGATAGACACGGATAAATACAAATCCGTTCTAATCCGTTAGATCCGTGTCATCCGTGTTCTATTCTATAAAGATAGCATGAACGAAATCGCTGAAAAACTAATGAAATATATTGTCGACGACAAGCCTCTAACCAAGGACGATTTTGACGATGCAAAACGTCGTGGTGCTTCGAAGCTAAATATTCGACAGCCTGCAAATCAGGCACTGCTCATAGCCTACCAGAGTCTTATTGAAAAGAAAAGTATTCTACCCGACGAACAGATGGAATTTTTCCTACGCAAAGCAAATGTGCGAACACTCTCTGGAGTAGTAATAATTACCTCTCTGGTAAAACCCTATACCTGCCCCGGTAAATGCATTTACTGCCCTACCGAACTTAGAATGCCAAAAAGCTATATTGCCACCGAACCAGCAGCAGCACGAGCTCTCAGACTTGATTTTAGTCCGTACGAGCAAATGAAAAAACGTCTTGAAATGCTTGAATTGAACGGACACCCAACAGACAAAATTGAATACATATTAAAAGGTGGAACCTGGAATGCCTACCCTCTCAAATACCAATATTGGTTTATTCTCGAATCCTTTAAAGCTTGCAATGACTTCAATCGAGAAGTACCTATAGGTCCCACACCTGAAGAATATTGGAATGACAAATCTATTGCTGACCTACAAGCTGCATTAGATATGGAACAAACCATCAATGAATCAACCGGACATCGTATTATTGGCTTGACCCTTGAAACCAGACCCGATGCAATTTCACCGAAATCTATTCATCACATGCGTTTACAAGGTTGTACGCGAATTGAACTCGGACTTCAAGCAACTGATGATACTATTTTAAAGCTGATCAATCGAGGACATACGGTACAACAATTCCGTGACGCAATTTATTTGCTTCGCGAAGCGGGATTCAAAGTGGATTTACACTTCATGCCAGATTTACCTGGAACCACACCTGAACATGATATTGAAATGTATAAAGAAATCTTTTCAGATTTAGGACTTCGTCCAGACATGATTAAGATTTATCCAAACACCGTAATTAAATCAGCAGAATTATACCAATGGTTCTTAGATGGTCGTTACAAATCATATGGAGATGAAGGATTGTTCCGGGCATTACTCGAAATGAAACTTGCAACTCCACGCTATTGCCGTATTTCCCGACTTATTCGAGATATTCCTGCAACAGAAATTGAAAATGGAAATATCATCACCAACCTCCGTGAAATGCTCGAGTACCAACTCAAAAAAGAAGGAAAACATTGCGAGTGTTTGCGTTGCCGAGAGATTTATCGCCAAAAAGACAAGATAGATCCAGACGCTGAACCACACGTTTTCGTAGACACCTACGAAACTATTGGAGGGACCGAATACTTTATTTCAATGGAAGATAAAAATCGTATCGCAGTCTACGGTTTTCTTCGTCTCCGCATTCCTCACGAACCAGACAACCAGAAAACCAGACAACTAGAAACCCTGCACACCCTCATGCCCGAAATCAAAGGAAGCGCATTCATCCGTGAACTCCATGTATACGGACAAATGATTGGAATTGGAAAGACAAAAACAATCGGTAGTCAGCACAAAGGATATGGAAAAAAATTAATGGCCGAGGCTGAACGCATTACCAAAAAAAATAACGTAAAAAAACTTGCCGTAATTTCCGGAGTAGGTGTACGGGGATATTATGAAAAGCTTGGCTACAAAAAAGAAGGAACGTACATGATTAAAGAAATAACATAAGAAGCTCCTATTAGGAGCTTCTTTTAATTTGACGAAGGGGCCAGGAAGACTACTCGCATTGAGCGAGCAGTCTCCGGGCAAGAGGATCACGGATCAGGACTTGTAGTCCGGCCGCTGGTTGGGAATGATGCATGCATCACTGAGACGCACTCCGGGCTGCTGATGCCCTACGTTCCGATAGGGTGGCATATTCTGCTCTTCGTCGACGAGCACACGTTGAATGTGATCGAAAGCTCCGGCAGTATGGACTCGACGGCGACTCCGAAGGCGCGGCTGATCATTTCTTTCTGAATCTGACATGATGATGTTTCCTCTGGTTGACGGCACAACTCGACCGAGGTCGAGCTAAGCACCGCAATAGGATATATAAACATTATCATAAAGTCAATACTTTATTTGGTAAAATAATAAAAGCCCGATAGGGCTCGAATAAATAGGTAAGAGAACTGACGGGACCGTGCGATGCACAGTCCCGTCGACGACATGATGAATCCAGGAAAGCGCTCCTGAGCTAAGATCTGTTCCCAGATCTACCACTCCCAGTCACTCAACGCGGCTTCCTGAATTTCCGCCGATGACCCATCGGAAGCTGTCCCGCCCCTCCGACGTGCCAGCCATGTTTGCGATTCCGAACTCGAGTAATCTTCCTTCCCTTGTCCGGGACACACACGATCTGGGTCCAGAGTCCCATGACGCACACCAGAGTGAACATGAACTAACCTCCACAGTACTTGGGTGACGGACCCGTACTTCGGGCAAAATCCGCAGAAAAGCATACAATACATCCCACCGAAAGTCAACCAAAACCAGCTTGTGATATTTCGCCATCTTAGCTACAATACCTGCATATGAATCTCCCCGCCCAAACAATCATTGCCTCAGGACCTGTCATTATCGAAGATGGTAAGGTGTTGCTAAATAAAGAACAAAAAGATGATGGACGGATTACTCCCTGGCTTTTTCCTGGAGGAGAAGTCGAGTCTTTTGACATTTCACTCGAAGACGCATGTAAGCGTGAAGTGATGGAAGAAATGGGAATTGAAGTTGAAATTATACAACCCCTCAAACCAATGCTCGTATTTCGTCCAGACCAACCAGAAAAATTAGTGATTCTTATTCACTATCTTGCAAAACGAATTGGAGAAATAAAACCTGGGTCTAATATTGTAGAATGGGAATGGTTTGATATTAATAATCTCCCTGAAGATTGTGCCCCAAATGTAATTGAAGTTATCAAAGAATACAAATAAATTAATACATTAAATTAGTATGTTGTAATTTAGGTTAAATTTTCTTTCTTACTCATCAGTTACGACTAACTATTTTATGAACAAACAAAAAATTAAAGATTTCGACCCTTCCCTATTTGCAGCACTCGAGCGTGAACGAAACAGGCAAGAGACCGGACTTGAAATGATCCCTTCTGAAAACTTTGTATCACTCCCTGTACTTGAAGCACTCGGATCAATCGCTACTAATAAATATTCCGAAGGATACCCAGGAAAGCGATATTACGGCGGTTGTGAATTTATTGATGAAATTGAAACACTTGCAATCGATCGTGCCAAACAATTATTTGGTGCCGAACATGTGAATGTACAACCATTATCCGGAGCACCTGCAAATATTGCTGTGTATTTTGGTTTACTCAATCCAGGAGATACGATTCTTGGTATGGACTTATCACATGGCGGACACCTAACACATGGACACCCCGTCACACACATGACGAAAGTATTCAATTTTATTAGATATAAAACTAATGCCGAAGGAAAAATAGACCTTGATAATCTTCGAGCAATGGCACTGGAACACAAACCAAAAATGATTCTCGTTGGCTACAGTGCATACTCACGTGAAATCGAATACGCTGAAATCAAAAAAATTGCAGACGAAGTAGGGGCACTCACGATGGCTGATATTGCACACATCGCAGGACTCATTGCTGGCGGTGAAATGAATAATCCCGTTCCCCTATTTGACGTAGTAACAACAACCACACACAAAACACTTCGTGGACCTCGAGGCGGAATGATTATGTGCAAAAAAGAAATCGCAAAAGCAATTGATAAATCAGTATTCCCCGGATTCCAGGGTGGTCCGCATGAAAATAATATTGCAGCAAAAGCAGTAGCATTCAAAGAAGCACTTGAGCCAGCATTCAAAGAATATGCACAACAAATCAGAAAGAATGCAAAAGTATTAGAAAGTGAATTCAACAACCGAAACTACAAGCTCATGTTTGGAGGAACTGACAATCACCTACTCTTGATTGACGCAGTAACTAGTAAGGGAATTAGCGGTGCTGAAGCAGAAAAAGCACTTGATAAGGCTGGAATCACCGTAAACAAAAATATGATCCCAGACGATGCCCGTTCAGCAATGGATCCAAGCGGTATTCGCCTCGGAACTCCAGCACTCACTACCAGAGGATTTAAAGAAGAAGAAATGAAACTCGTTGCAGAATATATTGATAGAGCACTTACCAATTCACATGATGAAGTAATGCTCAGCGAAATAAAAGCTGAAGTAAAAAAACTTAATGAAAAGTTTCCGTTGTATCCTGAACTTGTAAGTAAATAGAATTAAATCCGTTCCAATCCGTTAGATCCGTGTCATCCGTGTTCCATTAGCGAATGTTTTAGAATAGAACACTGATGACACGGATCTACACGGATAAATACAACCTATGTCCACCCACATCTCCCACTCAGCACATGAAACCAAAGAAATTGGCAAAGAGCTTGCTCGCACGCTTGAGGGCGGAGATATTATTATTCTCAAAGGAGAATTAGGTGCAGGCAAAACTGCCTTTACCAAAGGAATTGCAGAAGGATTGGGAATTGAAAAAGAAGTGATGAGTCCCACATTCACACTCATGAGCGTCTACCCGGTGGATCATGAGACAATCAAAGAATTAGTCCATGTAGACACCTACCGACTTGAAACCTACAAAGATCTGATAGAAATAGGAATTGAAGAATATCTAGGTAGACCAGACACACTTACGATCATAGAGTGGCCAGAAAAAGTAGAGAAGTTACTTGAAAATAAAAAATTGATTGTCGTTACACTTACTGCAGGTACTACGACTGAAAGAAAAATTACCATAGAGACTATTTAACCAAAATAGTCTCTTTTTTTTAATTCAGGAGGAAGATAATCTTGATCTACTGGTTCTGTATAATCAGGATTATATTTATAGTCCTTCCCATACCCAATATCTTTCATCAGTTTGGTCGGCGCATTGCGAAGATGAATAGGCACTCCAAGATGCGATGTATTTCGTGCGTCAGCTGCAGCCAGTCCATATGCTCGATACAATGCATTTGATTTCTTCGATTTTGCGCAATACACCACTGCCTGGGCGAGATGAACCGAACATTCCGGCATACCAATCTTGTGGCACGCATCGTATGCTGCATTTGCCTGGATCATAGCTTCACTATTTGCCATACCAATATCCTCACTTGCAAATCGGAGTACACGACGAGCAATATAGAGCGGATCAGCCCCGCCTTCGAGCATACGCGCAAGCCAATACAGAGAAGCATTCGGATCACTCCCCCGCATTGATTTGTGCAACGCAGAAATAAGATTATAAAATTCCTCACCTTTTTTATCAAAAATAACATGCGTTCGTTGCAAAGCTTCCTTAATATCTTTTTCAGTAATAACTATCTCACCATTTTTTTTCTTGATGCCAGACTTTGAAACATACGCAATCTCAAGTGCATTCAGTGCTACTCGCGCATCACCCCCTGAAATAAATGCAATATACTCGAGTACATTTGCCTCGAACTTAATATTCATTTTCCCTAGCCCCCTCTCTTCATCTTTCAAGGCACGATTAACAATTTCGATAATATGTTCATTCTCCAAACGTTCCAATATATAGACTCGAGTACGAGATAATAATGGAGAGATAATTTCAAATGATGGATTTTCAGTGGTTGCACCAATGAGAATCACCGTGCCCCGCTCTACATAGGGCAATAATGCATCCTGCTGAGCCTTATTCCAGCGATGGATTTCATCAACAAAAAGAATCGTACGTTTACCTTCCTTCTGAAATAACTCTTCTGCTTCACGAACAGTTTCAGTCAACACCTTCTTTCCACTCTCAACTGCTGAAAGTGTTACAAAAGGCAATCCTGCAACTTCTGAAATAAGCATTGCAAGACTCGTCTTCCCAACCCCTGGCGGACCCCAGAGCATCATCGGAGGAACAACTCCTCTTTCGATCATACTACGCAAAGAAGAATTTTTGCCTGTAAGTTTTTCTTGGCCTACGTACTCATCAAAATTCCTCGGTCTCATCCGATACGCAAGGGGTTCACGAATGGATTGTTTTTGTGACATGTCCATACCAAAAAACCCTTATAATAAATATCCAAAAATAAGGCAAAAATGTGCAGCAGTGCCACACATGACAAAAATATGGAACACTTCGTGCATACCAAACCATTTGGGATAAAAAGTAATATGACCAAATGCAAAAGCAATAGAACCAAGCGTATAAAATATACCCCCAAGAAATAATAAAAATAATGCAACAGAAGATAGGTGTTGTTTTAGAGGAAAAATAAAGATAAGTGCGAGCCAACCCATGACTAGATATAGGCCAAGAGAGATAGACTTTGGCACCACAATATTAAAGATTCTCAATACCACACCCACGAGAGCAAGCCCCCAAATCACCCCAAACAAAGACCAACCCCACGGACCTCGTAATGTAACCAGTGCAAGTGGAGTGTACGTACCCGCAATCAACACATACACCATTGACTGATCAATCCGCTGCATCAATGATTTCACACGCGACGTAATAGGAACAAAATGGTAAGCCGAACTTGCGGCATACAACAAAACCATACTGGTGCCAAAAATAGAAAAGCTTACCACATGCCACACATTTCCCTGAAGGCTAGCAAATACGGTAAGTAAAACCAGACCCGCTAAAGCGAATAGAAAACCAATAAAATGGGTTAGCCCACTCATTGGCTCATTCTCCAAATTAAATAAAATTTTTTTCATAATACACAAATTAACCAAAAAAACTATTTTACATCAAACCAATACGCATACAATTTCTGAGCCACTTTCTCCTTGAACCTTGCCCACTTTCCACGTTTTCCCCATACTTCACGATCAAGTTCATCTGCATCTTCAATCCATTTTTCAACCACGCCTTTAACCTCAGCGACTGCTTTTTTATCAGTCATCGAAATATTTACTTCTTGATTATAGTCAAAACTCGAATGTTCCAAATTACTTGTCCCTACAAATGCCAAATCATCATCTACCACCACACCTTTCCCATGCATCATTTTTTTAGTGAGGTGTACCTTCACACCACGTTTAGTCATAAGTGAAAACCACGCATACGCAGCATATGTTGCCAACCGAACATCAGTACGAAATGGAATCAAAAGGTCAACACGCACATTTCTGTTTCGTGCAGCCCAAAGCGCTGCGAGAAAATGTCTATCAGGAAAATAATATGGGGAAAATAAAATTACCCGTTCACGCGCTTTATAAATAGCATCTAGATATCGTCGTTTTATTTTTGACTTAGTACGATCAATATCATCGTAGACAAAATCAAACGTATCACGTCGTACTCGATAACGAAATTTGAACATGTGACGAACTTCATCTTTGTTTCCTCCGCATCTGATATAAAATTTTGCAAATGACCGAAGGAGCGAGCGGACTGGTTTACCTTGTAGTTTCACCACCAAATCATCCCACTGTTCAAAACTCTTATGTACATTCACTCCTCCAACAAACCCAATTTTTTCATCAATAATCAAAATTTTGCGATGTGTTCGACGCATGAGCCAATCTTTAAATCCAAACAAAGGATTTTTGCCTGGATGAAACATTCTGATATCAATACCGACAGCTCGAAGTTCTTGGATTTTTTTGTTGGAAAGCCAAAAACTTCCCCAATAATCAATAATAATTTTGATACGCACCCCTTCTTTTGCTTTCTTAACAAGGACATCAAAAAATCGATTACCCGCATCATCATCAACCAAAATATACATCTCCCAATAAACCGAGTGTTTCGCTTCAGCAATAGAGAGAAGCATGGCTTCCCATGCTTCTCTCGTGGTGTGATAAATACTATATTCAGAATTTTCAGCCATATCTTCCATTATACATAGTCCATAGCCAATAGCAAGAAAGCCAATGAAAAGATAGAGTTTATATTTTCTATGAAATATTTTAACTACACACGTTCTTACTATTTCTGAAGAGCAGCTTTGATGAGCCCCACAAAGAGTGGATGTGGTCGCATGGGGCGAGATTTGAACTCAGGATGAAATTGCACTCCGACAAAATAAGGATGATTTTCAAGCTCAACAATTTCTACCAAATCAGTCTCTGGATTAATACCAACTATCTTGAGTCCGGCCGCATCCATCTCCTCTCGATATTCGTTATTAAACTCATATCGATGACGATGACGTTCTGAAATAACACCTTCTCCATACGCCTTATACACTTTGGTGTCTTTTCGAAGAGCACAGTCATAAGCACCCAATCGCATCGTTCCACCATATTTCTGCTCACGTACATTACTAGCTTGCATCGGATTGATATGAATAATCGGATCCTTAGTTTTTGCATTAACTTCTAGTGTATGTGCATCTGTTTTTTTCAAGATATGCCGTGCAAATTCAATGGTAGCAAGCTGCATACCGTAGCACAATCCTAAATATGGAATATTATTTTTTCGAACATATTCAATTGCAGAAATAATTCCCTCAACACCACGTGTTCCAAATCCACCAGGAACAATCACTGCATCAAAATTACTTAAATTTTTGATTGATTTTGGATCTTTTTCAAACTCCTCAGAATCGACCCACTCAAGCATTGGTTTTACCGACTGACTCCATGACGCATGCTTAATAGCTTCAATCACTGAAATATACGAATCAGCAAGTGTAAAATTTCCAGTACCAAAATATTTTCCCACAACAGCAATTTTTACTTCACGCTTCCCATTTCGGACATGCTCTAATAATTTATTCCACGCACTCAAATCAGTTTTTCGTTTATTTATTTTCAAAATTGAAAGTAATTTATTTCCAATATCCTGATCTTCCATCTTGATTGGTATCTCATAAATACTAGAAACATCAGGAGCTGAAATACAATAATCTTTCTTCACTCCACAAAATATTGCAAGCTTTTCTCGACGTGGCGCATCCAGATCAGACGGTCCACGCGCCACAATCATATCAGCCTGAAGTCCAACACTGTTCAGAGCGCGTGAGGCGTGTTGGGTAGGTTTGGTTTTCATCTCTCCCAAATGTGAAGGTACGGGTAAATAACTCACGAGAACGAGTGCAATACTCTCAGGATCTCGGAGTTTCATCATACGTGCTGCCTCAAGAAACAAAATATTTTCATATTCACCAACGGTCCCACCAATTTCAACAATACTAATCTCAGCATTGGCAGCCGCAGCTGCAGTCTCAATACGTTCAATAATATGTTCAGGAATATGTGGTACTACTTGCACACATTTTCCTTTGTATTTCATCGCACGTTCTGCTTCAATGACACTGAGATACACTCTCCCCGTCGTCATGTAATTCAAACTGGAGAGATCAACGTCCAAAAATCGCTCATAATTCCCCATATCCTGATCCGTCTCATCACGATCATCCGTCACAAAAACTTCTCCATGTTCAACAGGATTCATCGTACCTGCATCTACATTTACATACGGATCAATTTTCAATGCAGTAACCGAAAAACCCTTTGCTTTAAGAATTGCTCCAACTGATGCAGAAGTAACACCCTTCCCTACTCCCGAAAGTACACCTCCAACTACAAATATAAATTTGCGTTTGATGGATTTTTTCATAAAAAAATAAATATTCAAAAAAATAAAAAGTAAAATCCTCCGAGAAAGGAGGAAGATTCTTAATCAAGAGCTTCAACAATAACGTTCATTTTTGCCTTGAGATCTTTACTACAGACAATGACGATTTTGTGTGTTCCAACGATTTTAAGTGGTGTTTCAATCACGATATCTGCCGGATCAATTTCAACCTTATACACTTCTTCGAGTTCTTCCGAGATCGTCGCAGGAGATACAGCGGCATATAATGTCGTTCCTCCCGCAACTTTAGCAGGAATAGTAATACTTCTACCATTAAGTGCCGAGAACACCTTGCGATGTTTTTTTTCTTCTTCTGCTTTGACTTTGTCCGCTTTTCTCTTGCGAGAATCAATCATCGAGAATGTTTTTGAAGTCGCAATCTCTGCCAATCCCTGACGGATGAGAAAATTCCGAGCATAACCTTCGGAAACTTCTTTGATCTCTCCCTTTTTTCCAAGCGTCTGTACATCGCTCAAAAGAAGTACTTTCATATGGGAATATGATACAACATCCTTGAAATTTAGGCAATAACATGATATATTCTTTTTACTGACCAGACAACTAGTAATCTAGACAACCAGAAAACCATTATGAAATCAGGCTTTGCCATCCTAATTGGACGCTCAAATGTAGGAAAATCCACCCTCTTAAACACCCTCGTAGGAACCAAAGTTTCAGCTACGAGTTTTCGTGCACAGATGACCCGAAACGTGATTCATGGGGTAGTGAATACTCCTGAGGGACAAATAACCTTCGTTGACACCCCAGGTATCTTCAAAGATCGCAAAAGTTCACTTACGAGTAAACTTATTCAGCGAGCAAAAGAAGCACTTGAAGGGGTAGACATGATTATCTATGTAGTAGACCCAACACGAGAAATTGGTGATGAAGAGCGATATGCATTCGGACTAATCCGACACATTGATCTTCCAAAAATTCTAGTAATAAACAAGAGTGATCTTCCAGAACGTGACCGAAAGCACCAAAGGGACTACGAATTATTAGGAAAAGATTTCAACGCAGTATTCTCACTCTCAGCACTTCGAGCAAGTCATATTCAACCTCTCAAAGAGAAGGTAATGGAATTGATGCCTGAAGGTGAACCAATGTACACCGATGGACAACTAACCAATGTACACGAATATTTCTTTATATCAGAACTTATCCGTGAAAAAGTGTTTTCAGTATTTGATAAAGAAATCCCCTACTCGATGACTGTTGAAGTAGACAACGTAGAAGAAAAGTCAGATATTTTTGTAATCACTGCAAGAATTTTGACCGACGAAGAACGATACAAAAAATTAATTATTGGCGCAGGAGGAAAACGTATCAAAGAAATCGGACAGATGGCTCGTCGTGAACTCGAACAAGCCTTGGCAAAAAAAGTGTATCTCGAACTTGAAGTAGTTGTCGATAAGCATTGGGTGGAGAGACTATAATCAACATCAAAAAAATCCGCTTTATCGCGGATTTTTTTACCTTTTAACTTTTTCACTTTTACTTTTCCAACACTTCTCTTACGAGCTCAACATCACTCTTAATTTTTTCGATCAATTCATCAGTAGTATCATAACGCTCAATTTCGCTCACCTTTTGCAATACTTCGAGTTCAATATGCTTTCCATAAAATTCCTTTCCTGTATAATCGAGCAAATGAGCCTCAGCTCGATCAAGAGTAGTAGGAATAAATACCGCCGCCTTATACCTCTTTTTTCCAACCACTGCCCATCCTGCAAAAATTCCAGGAGTTACATATAGTTTTTTCTTTTTGATATCAATATTTGCAGTAGGAAAACCCAAAATACGCCCACGCTTCTCCCCTTGGACAACGATACCGATAATATGAAGCATAGAAAAATGGGCTTATTTTTTCTGTAAAAGCTCTAAAGCTTTTACAAGTCCAATGTCGTCAAAATGATCAGGTGATGTTCCATCAGTTCCCTCTTTTTGCACAAACATTTTTTCGATCGTAATATCAGGCTCGATTCCCAGCTTATTAATCTGGCGTTCATGAGGAGTAAGCCATTCTGCAATAGTAAGCTTCAGCGCTGATCCATCAGGGAAATATTCGAAATCCTGCACCGATCCTTTTCCAAACGTTTTATTTCCAACAAGAGTTGCTACACCATAATCCTGAAGTGCGCCAGACACAATCTCAGCCCCAGATGCAGTCCCTTCGTCTACAAGAATAACCGTAGGAATACCCACAAATCGATGTTTACCTGAGTCTGCACTAAACTGATCACGGTACCCATCGTTTAATTTTTCATACACAATCACCCCAGAGTCTATCCACTCACTCGCAACTTGTACCGATGTATCAAGATATCCTCCTGGATTACTTCGAAGATCAAGCACAATTCCCTGCACCTTCTTATTGGTGATTTCTTTTACTATTTTATCGAATTCTCCCCACGTCGTATCATTAAAATAGCTAACACGAAGGTACGCAATATTTCCTTCTTTCATACTCCATGTCGCAGTTGGCACCGTAATTACATCGCGCGTAATCTTTATTTCAGTAGCGGTTACTGCTCCTACTTTTAATATAGTGAGAGTAACGACCGTACCTTTAGGTCCTCTAATCTGTGTAATCACTTCGTCAATTCCTTTTCCTGACACATCAGTACCATCCACCATAATAATCACGTCCCCTGCTCGTAATCCTGCTTTTTCTGCAGGAGATTTGGGCAATGGAGCAATCACAGTTACCTTATTATCTTTGAGTCCCACCTCAGCACCAATACCAAAAAATTCACCCGATAAATCCTGTCTGAATTCTTCTGCTTTTGCCGGTGGCATGTACACCGAATACGGATCACCAAGCGATTGAACAAGACCCACCATTGAACCATAAAACAAATCAGTATCAGCTACTGGCTTATACACATATTTTTCCTGAATTTTCCTCCACACCTCCCAGAACTGATCAAAAGAAACTTCCGAGTTTTCTGCAGGTGAAAATAAATGAGTGACAGCATGCACTGCAGAAGGATTATCGCCACGAAGTATTGCCCGCATTCCGTATGAAGTACCTGTAAGAACTCCCGAAACAAAAACACCCAAAATTAAAGCACTGGTGACAATATGTCGAGTAAATTTATTTTTCTTTGATTCTTCCATAACAAAAGTTATGTTGTTAATTATTCTAATTAACCTAAGTACTCTAAATAAATTTCAAATTCATTTTTAGAAATTAGGTTAATTAGAATAATTTCACTATTCAGTTCTCGTAATATCTACCCCGATACTCCGAAGTCTTGTTTCAAGATCTTCATAACCACGTTCAATCACATAAATATCACGCAATTTTGAAATTCCTTTTGCCGCAAGCATTCCTACTAAAAGTGCCATTGCAGGACGAATCCCATCTGGTGCAATAATTTCTCGCCCTATGAGTGGAGTTACACCTTCCACAAACACGCGATGAGGATCAAGAAGTGTAATTTTAGCTCCTAATTTTTGAAATTCAAGATAATAAAAAGTACGATTTTCAAATACCCAATCATGGATGAGTGTTCTTCCTTTTGCAGTCGTCGCAATCGGTACAAAAAATGGAACATTGTCAATATTAATTCCAGGGAATGGCATGCCATGAATTTTATCTGGAAGAGCTACTAATTTCGAAGGAGTAATTTCAATATCCACGATAGCAAATTTTCCATTCTTAGATTTTCTCTCTTTATGTAAGGTAAACTGTTGCCCCATTACTCTTAATTTTTCAAGCTCAAGTTCAAGAAAATCTATCGGACAATTTTCAATTACCAGACGAGACTGCGTCGTTATTGCTGCAGCAATAAAAGCCATTGCTTCAATCGGATCAGGCATCACTGAATATTCAATGTTTGATTTGAATTTTTTAGTTCCCTGTATCGTAAGTGTCTGTGTACCAATTCCAGAAATCTTCACACCAGCTTTCACCAAAAAATAACACAGATCCTGCACCATATAATTTGCTGAAGCAAATTTAATAATGGTAGTACCTTCAGCACATGCCGCGGCCATAATTGCATTTTCAGTAGGTGTATCCCCCGCTTCATACATTACTACATATGCAGCCTGTAATTTCTTACTTGTAACCACTTCGTAATGATCTTCGGTTGTTGTAATATGTATACCAAATTTTTCAAGTGCGTAGAGATGAGGTCGTACCGTGCGTTCCCCAAGCTTGCACCCACCGGAACGATATAACCGGTATGAGAGTACTCGTGAAGCAAGTGAACCGAGTAATAATAATGATGAACGAATTTTCGAAGACGATTGTCTATCAATTGTTTCCAAATGTAATTTTTCCGAACTATCAATAACAAGAGTGTGTTCATCTTTCCATTCACACAAAACATTAATACTCTGCAACATCTCAATAAAACGATATACCTCTTCAATTCGAGGCATGTCTTTGAGAGTCACCCTACCAGCCACCATAACAGCTGCTGATAAAAGTCCAAGCGCTGAATTTTTTGCGTTTCGAACTGCAATAGAACCATGCAGCTTCTTACCACCATTGATTACGTACGTTGCCATACTACAATTGAATTTAAAGCAATTTTCGCTTATAATGATACCAAATAATAACAATTTAAGCAATTTGTGAATAAACACCCAAAAACCCATAAAATAGGCCATATTTTCACCCGACCCGTACGAAGAGTTTTTATGTTTGGTTTATGGATGGCTTTTCTGATTATCACACCATCAGTAATCCTATACACTGCAGGGTACCGGTATGATTTTGTAAAAAAACAAATCAAACAGACAGGAGTATTAAGCGTTGACGTGGAGCCCCGAAATTCTGTCGTGAGTCTTAATGGAATTCAGATTGAACGAGATATTCCGATTAAACTTACCAATCGCGCACCAGGGACCTACGCATTAAAAATAGAACGCCCTGGCTACAAAACCTGGGAACGAGACATAGCAATCGAAAGTAATAACACCACATATATTAAAGGGGTGACACTCATCAAAGATGCGCTACCGGTACGCCTATTTGAGACAGACGAAACAGTATTGAGTGTAAAAGGATACAATGACACACTGTTGGTTTTAAAAAAAGTAAATGAGCTCTACGAATTACACGTAATCAATGTCACAACAGACAATGACACACTCGTATATCGTACACTTAATGCAGTTGAACCAATAGTTGAAGTTTCCCCCTACGCCTCACTCGCCTATAGCCGAATACGTGGAGTAAATGAAGATACCCTATATCTAATCTCACTCACCAATCCAGAAACCACTAATATTACTCCCATCAAAAATGATGCAGTCCTCACATGGAATTCAATCAATCCTACAGAACCTCTGTATATCTACCAAGATAAAAATATACTCATACACTCACTAACGCGATCAGATCGAATTGCTGGCATAGTATCTAGTAGTATCTGGTATCGAGATAAAGAGGGTGGAATATGGGAGGCATATGGAAATACAATCAAAAACCCTCATACACAAACACTGTACAGCTTGGGCGACGAAATAGATTCAATTATTCATGCGGACAATTCGAAAATTATCGTAACACACAAAGACAAAACCATTGTTGCAAAATTAGTAAATAATGGAATCGAATCAATTCAGACAATCAATGGAATCGACACGCACTATAATCGCAGAACCGAGGAATGGCTCATATGGTCTCCATGGGAACTCTCAAGTGTGTATGCCGACGGTGGAATAAGCTTGCTCAATCGAAGTGGTGATAGAATTAAAAACGTTTCCCTTCTCGATCAAAATGGAGTCCTCTTACTTGCCACCGAAAAAGAATTATCAGCATTCAATCCAGGATATTATGTTCGACATACACTCGTATCAACAGATTCATATACCCTTGTTTCTATAAACACAACGAGACGCACTCTCTACTTCTTTGGTACTTTCGCAGGAAGAATAGGAATACATTCTTTAGAGTATTAAAAAAATATTGGAATCTCATTCCAATATTTTAGTTTCACGAGAGAAAAAATTACAACTCTACACTAGTCTTATCTCCAATAATCATTGACCGACCACCCTCGGTATTTTTTTTGACCAATTTCACTTGTTTACCAATAATACTATGCGTAATATGCATATCAATAGTAATACTTGCATTATCAAGGATAATTGAATCATCAATTCGAGCCCCCCTAATTTCACTACCTGAACTAACAGTAACGTAAGGACCAATAGTACAATTCTCCAAAACTACATTTTCCCCAATAATTACAGGTCCATTTACAGTCACCTCTTCGCCAATTTGCGATCCATTTCCAATATGCACAAGTCCACTAATTTTCGCATTTTTTACCATTTCCGTGGCGTAGGTAAAATAATCTCGCGGAGTTTGATCGAGTAATAGTCTATTTGCAACAAGTAAATCATCCATCTTCCCAGTATCTTTCCACCAACCAGTAATTTCCTTATACCCTACCTTCTTTCCCTGCTTCAGGAATAGCGAATGAATAGTTGAAATCTCATATTCTCCACGCTCACTTTTTTCAATATTTTTAAAAGCATCAAAAAAAACACGTGGTCCATACAAATAAATCCCCGTAACTGCAAAATTATTTGGTGCTCGTGCAGGCTTTTCAATCACATCAATCAATTCTTTCTTATCATTAAATACAGGCACACCAAAACGTTCAGGGTCATGTACTTCTGACAATGCGAGCATACAATCATAGGTCCCTGCACTAAATTCATCAAACATCCCGTTTAGATCACCAAGTAACACATTATCAGAGAGATAGAACATAAACGGTTCGTCACCAATAAAAGCTCTTGCTTCATTCACTACATGAGCAATTCCCTGAGGTCCTCCAGTCTGCTCAAAAAACTTAATAGTGACTCCCCAGTGGCCCCCATCTCCAATCATAGCCTGCAGCTGAGTTTCTCCGGGATTCGTATTAATAAAAATCTCCGTCACCCCAGCCTGAACAGCTTTTTCAATTGCATGAAAAATCATCGGCTTATTTGCAAGCGGAAGTAAGTGTTTATTAATGGTTGTAGTAATTGGCTGCAGCCGTGTTGCACGACCTCCACCAGTCAAAATCGCTTTTCTTATACGCATACGCTATATATTTCGGAAGACACAGAATCTTATCATAAGGATAAAACTTTTTCAAGGCTACCACCAGATCAGACCTTTTACCACAACCCACCAATACAATTTCATAATAGGATTGCCCACATACACGAGAAGCGGGTTATCCATTTGTGAGTCTTGAAAATAAATACCAGGGACAGAATGTTTCAATAATTCACGGTCACCAACCACACGCTCTTTCTGAATTTTTCTGCGTTTTGCGAGCCATATATCCCAGTTTTTTTTCTTGATCCAATATCGATACATTTCCAGACGCTTACGACCATTCTTTGCTTTGATTGCAAAAGTCCAAAGTCCGATCTCAAGAATCAAGCTCATCGGAAGAAGTAGTAGCAAGGTAGGAAATTTGAAAAACATAATCATGATAGCAACTCGATTCCGCTCCATAAAAAATAATTTTTCGATACTCCGTCCAAATTGATATTTATGATAAAACAATGAATCCCGTACCAGCACCGAACGGTATCCTAATGTTCGCAGACGAAATGACCATTCCAAATCTTCATGATACATAAAAAAGTCACTATCCCACGCACCATATTTCTCAATCAAATCACTACGTACAAACAGTGCTGCACCACTCGTATAATCAACATCTGTAATCGGAGGAAAAGACAAGTTTTTAATATCGAGACGGTATTGATCGCAGTATCCAAAACCCAAATAGTGAAAAGAATTCCCCGCACTATTAAGTAGATTAGTTTCTGGATGAAGCATCACAAGCGACTGAGCAAGTCCAATAGTTTTATCTGTTTCAAGAGTATCCACCAAAGGCTCAAACGCATTAGTCGCAACAAATCCATCGTTATTATGAAAAAAAACATACTTACAACCATGATCCACTGCCCACTTTGCGCCAATATTATTTCCACCAGCAAATCCCAAATTTGTCTTCTGAGGCAAGACAGTTACATGCGGAAAATCTACTCCAGAAAGTGGAACTACCGTAGAGTCTATATAATGCATAAATGACCCGTCGTTCGGATGCTCATTTGCTACAATAATAAGTTCCAACCTATCCTTCGGATAAGTTACTTTTTTCAAAGCAGAAACTACATCATCGATGTATGACTCATTATGATAGTAGAGTAAATAAACAATGCCAATTTTTGGTTGATTACCAGACATACTTAATGTTTTTCAACATAATACTTATATACACGTTGCCATTTCCACATATACGTAAGCCAACTAACAAAATGAATACGCGCTAATTTATTCTTAAAAAAACCTTTAATAATTCCTGGAATCTCCGCAGACCCGCGTCGGTGAGTATGTGTCAGTATAATATCATGTACATAATAGACTGCCCACTTTTTTTCCCACATTCGGAGACACCAATCAGTATCCTCAAAATACATTTTAAATTTTTCATCAAATCCACCCACCTGTTGTATTGCTTCTGCACGCACAAACATAGCAGAACCCATGACTACATCAACAGGACGAGTAGAATTATGGTCAAAATCTTTCATGAAGTAATGATCTGAGATTTTCTTTCCTCTCCCTCTATGTCCCAACACAGTACGACTAAACACTGGCTGAAAAAAAGTTGGAAATCTCCAACATGAAGACTGGAGTGTTCCATCCTCATTAAGTAATTTAGGACCCACCATTCCAACATGTAGATGTGCCTCCATAAAACGAAACAATTTTTGAAGCGCCTGTCCTCCGGACCTAAAAAACGTGTCAGGATTGAGTACAAAATAATATTTTGCCTCAACACTTTTCATACCTATATTTTGCGCCCGACCAAAACCTTGATTTTCTTGAAGTCCGACAAAATGTACGCTCGGATATTTTTCTTTCAAAAAAAACTCAATACCATCACTTGAAGCATTATCAATAACAACAACCTCGACCTGAAGATTAGAAGTAGCAATTTCAGGAAATAAAGAAGAGAAACATTTTTCAATATGTTTTCTCATCTTGTAATTCACCACAATAATTGCAATATCTTTCATATTTTATTTCCACCACTCACGCAGATCTTGCCACGAAGCTTTCCTTATTTTTTTGACCATAAGCCTTTTCTTGCGGAGCTCAGTGCGCCCCTTCCACACTTCACCTAACCCCCTCAAAATCGAACGATCAAATAGGAAAAAATATATAAACTTCTTTAACTCATACCACAAAATCCACGGAAAATCAAGGATGGTGTTCTGCCAGTACTCATTCTTATAGAACGTCATCAGATGATTTTTATAGCTATGGTATTTTATCCATTCAGGTTGTACTTTCTTATTTTGTATAGAAATACGATCTCCCACCCGATCAACGCCGAACGCACTTCGATCATGGTATGCAACTGAATCAAGAAGTATATACGAACGGAGCCCCGCGATTCGAAGCCGATATGCAAGATCCACATCCTCTTTGTATGAGTGATAACTAGTATCAAAAAAAGTATGATCATCAAAACTTACCACTTCAAGACAACTCCACCGAAACATGGGCAGTGCTCCGGACACTCCAAAAACTTCCATCGCATCATCATGGGTTCGAAACGATAACTCCATCCGTGATTTCTTTTCTTCCCAAACTTGTCCAGCATATTTCTCAATTACCCGACGATTTCGAAATACTCGCAGTCCAAGTGAATCAACAAAAAAACTAAAACTCTTTTCTATACCTTCAGATGCTTCCGCAAAATTCCATCGCATAAGTCTGGGGCTTACTGCCGCAGCGTCTGGATTTTTCTTCAAAAAATTAACCATTCTCTCAATACAATCTGACGTAAGATACACATCTTGATTCAACAAAAGTATATAATCAAAACTTTTGACTTTTGAGTTTTGACTTTTGAGTTTATAAATTTGATTATGACCTCCTGCAAAACCAACATTTTTTCCATTTTTTTCAAATGTATATTCAAACTGAAAATTCTGCAATTCTTTTTCAATTAACTCTTGTGTCCCATCAGTAGAACCATTATCAAGAATAAATAGATGGAAATCTGTAAAACTTTGTTTCCGCAAAGAATCAAAAAGATATGGGATATACTTTTTTCCATTCCACGTCACCAATTGTATAAGCAACTTCTGCATAAAAGTATGTTGAATTTACTTTCGACTTTATGACTTTCGACTTTCGACTCTACCAAACCCCCATTTTCTAAAATATACAATCATTGAGGTGATAAATTGTTTTTGTTTCCACCAGGTAGTACGTTTTTTGAAACTCTGCCCACTGTAATCAATCGCACTTATAACGGGAGTATACACGACCGTAAATCCGAGCCTATACGCTTCCCTACAAAGATCTACATCTTCAAACCAGATAAAATATCGAGGATCAAACGCATATCCTAATTTCTCAATCAATTCCCTCCTCACCAACATACAGGAGCCCTGCACTGAGTCCACTTCTTGTTCTCTAGTGCTATCAAAACCCTCCATTCGGTATGCACCAAGCAATCCAGGAAACAGATGCGGTAATTTCAAAACAATCGCAAGTTGTTCCCATACGCGCGGAAATCGACGCGGTGCCGTATCCCGATTAAAATTTCCCTGCTTGTCGAGTAATCGAGGGCTTGCAATACCCGCCCGATTATTTTTATTCATCCAATCGACAAACAAATCGAGCGAACCTGGATGGAGCACCATATCAGGGTTAAGGAATAATACATACTCCCCTTTTGAAATAAGAACACCCTGATTATTTGCTGCTCCAAAACCTTTATTCTCTTTATTTACAATTACCCGAACATCAGAAAATTTTTCTTGTATCACCTGAACAGTGCCATCAATTGACCCATTATCAACAACAATCTGCTCAATCTCGATATTTTTTACTGCATTTCGAACCGACTCTATTTGTTTCAAAATAAAATCTTTACTATTCCATGTTACAGTAATTACTGATAAAGTCATAAGCTATAAGCAGAGTAAGCAAGATAAGCTATAAGCAGAGTAAGCATTTTGTGAGTCTACTAATCTACCTACATGATTATCACTTATCAACTCTTTCCCATTTCTTTCTTAAAATAATCCACAAATGGAATTGCTGTCGGATCAATTTTTTTCAACAATCCAGAATAGTAGCTTACATAACTAAAAAATACGAGACATTCACACATTTGCAACAGTGAATCACTTTCTTTACTAACGTAAGATGCATGCACAATACCATTCTTTTCAAGAACTTTTTTCGTCACACTATACCGTTTTTGTACTCGTTCAAAATAAAGCGATGACTCAAGAAGAACAAACAATAAACTACTTTTATTTCCTTTTGGATACATCATCCCTTCCATCAAATGATGGTTGAGCTCAGGCACTGAGAAATATCCACTCATACGCTTTGCGTTCTCATTCATCTGATTTGCCGCAATATGTGCACTCCCAAGCAAATGTTCGCTGCCCACAAACCACACACTTCGATCAATAGTTTTTCGAGCAAGCTGTTTTGCAGGATTTTCTTTTTCAGGTGTAAGCACACCATACGAAGTATCATATACTGCAATAGTTTTGACAACTTCTTGAATTTGTTTTTTTGAAATTTTCAAAACTCCAAGCTTTGAAAAAAGAATTAGTTGCCCAATGATCGAATACCCGAGCCCCATTCTTGGAGAGCCACAAGGATTATTTTCTGTTGAAAAAATCAGTGCTGGATATTTATTTTTCTTTGCAAACTGAGCAAGTTCCCCACCGGCAGAAATTACAGCGATTTTCGCTTTTCGTACTCGTGCCAATTCAGCTACAAACAAAACCTCTTCAGTAGTTCCTGAATAACTCGATAAAATTACCAACGTTTTGGAATTTACGTACCCTGGCATTTCATATCCATTAATAATTTCAAGCGGATATTTGAGCTCCTTTCGATAGACCGATTGGATCACCTGACTTCCCAATGCCGATCCACCCATACCAAAAACTACAATTCGATCAAACTTTTTGTAAGCCGAAGGTATCATTAAATCTTCTGCAATCAGAGCAATCTCATCCACTTGTTTGTGAAGCATCTGGAGACTACCGAGCATATTTTCAGTATCGATTTTTTTGATAGCAATAAGTGAATCAAGCATAAAATAGGCTATAAAACTAAATATAGAGATATATTCAAGCTTAGCAAGAATCTAGTGTTTTGTAAAACAAAAAAGCCTTTAAAATAAAGGCTTTTTTGAAGATGTCCCACTTGAATAAATCCAAGTGGGACGGGTGGAGGAACAGGTCAGGGGATGTGACCGTTCTCCCACTGCATCGCGAGTAGCTGCAGGATCGCAGCGTGCGCGAGTGCGTCAGAGGTCTTCTTCGTGGCGATATGCCACGGGAAGAAGACGACGTTCTTCGCCTTGCCGAGACGATCAGCATCCGCCTGCTGGAGGTTGGTCAGATGGTAGCCACCATCGTCGTTCGGCACGAGACACGCGAATGGGATGTGAATTCCCCAGGCGCGGACTCCCTCACCCTGAGAGGCATCGGCCACGAACAGCATTCTGTTGGAGTTATAGGGCAAACCCTCGAGCTCAATAGCCTCGAGATGGCCCATGCCAACCTCCTCATCCGCTTCACGAGCCTGTGCCTCCACATGGCTCTCGTTCGGCTCCTTGAAGCCGCCAACGATGCACAGATGAAGACCTGGGCCCATGTTGGGGCGGACTTCCGGAAGAAGACCCACGAGGAGCTCTCCCGTCTTGGCGTTGCAGCTGAAGGGCAGGGTCACTGACCCGCCCCCGCCGGTCTCGTAGAACACCCAGCTGTCATAGCCTTCGGGGCGAAGACCGTAGACCAGCTTTCCGAACTTGCTCTCGAGCTCGATGAGCGAAGCCGTAGCTTCGACACCATCGATCTCGAGCTTCCACCCACGCGCCTTCTCGGGCGGAATAGGCGTCATTTCGAAACCCATAGAAACACCTCTGATATCACTATCAGCCATGTCCTCTTTGGCGAATGCCAGGTGGAACAATGTAAAGGTTACCTTGTATCTCGGATATTCCAAGAAAACAATACAAATTACCATAAAAAAGGATTTATGTCAATAACAGTATAAAAACAAAAAAGCCCTTAAAATAAAGGCTTTTTTATAGTTATTAAAATAAGCTTAACCAAGATATTCTTTCAAAGCTTCTTCCCACGATCGCTGGATTGGCCGCTTAGTATTCAGAAGTACCGAATTATCTGGTCGTTTGGCTGGTCGTGGAAATGTATTGGAAGTAACTGGAATAAGTTTGGGTGACAATCCCGCATATTCAAAAATTCTACTTGCAAAACCAAACCAGGTACATGCCCCACTATTAGCGCCATGATAAATTCCAGAGAGCGGAGCATCTTCAATCAATTTTCGAGTAAACTGAGCAAGATCCGGAGCGTATGTCGGAGCACTTACTTCTTCATCAACAATATCAAGCTCATTTTTTCCCCCTTCACGAACAAGTGCAAGAATAGTATCTACAAAACTTTTCTTGGCACCAGTCGAAAAAGCTGGTTTTCCAAATAATTTTGATAATCTAATTATATAATACGATCCACCAGCATCAATTACTACTCCCTCACCAAGTGCTTTCAATTCCCCATACTTACTTACAGGATCGGGAATACTCGACTCATCATATCCATCTATATTGGAACCAGAAAACACATAATCAGTCGAATAATGTACAAAAACAATAGTATTTTTCTTACATAATTGTGCGAGCATTCCTGGGACCTCTACATTAAGCATGCGCGCTTTTACATATTCATCTTCATGATCTTCAATTGCGTCAACACCATTATGAGCAACAGCATTAATAACGAGAGTTGGCTTAATCATTTCAAGTACCTCACGAACAGCAGTCTCATTAGTTACATCACATTCATCACGATCAAGTGCATGAATCTCATACCCTACAGCACCAAATTCACGGACTAATTCTTGTCCGAGCATTCCCTGTGCTCCAAATATAATCACCTTTTTCTCACTCATACTCTAACTTTCACTCAATTTCTCATCTCGAAAAGTCACATATTCTTCATAATTCTCCACATAGTCACTTCGATCCGATGTGTAATTGGTAGAGGAAAGCGCAATAATCGTACAATCAACTGATGGATCTTTAAATCCATGCCATACATAATTTGGAACATACAGTGCCTCACCTTCGGTAAGTGCTATTTCTTCTTTTCCCTGCCCTCGATCAATAATGGCAACTGAAGAACCTTCAGCCTGGATAAATACTTCTTCTTCAATTTTATGACAATGTTCACCAGTCTGAACAACCGGCTCAAAATGAGTAATATAATACATTCGCTTTACCTCAAATGGAGAAATATCTTTAAACTCAACCGGAGTCAAAGTATATCCTTTTCCAGTAAACGTTTTCAAACTGAATTTTCTAAATTCTTTTTTCATAATCAGAACTACTGAACAATATCCGCTTTTTGAGCTGTGGTCGATCGGTCAAGTTCTTTTTGAAATGTATTCATTTCATCGCTTTTCTTCTGCCACAAATTTTCAACCCACTTCGTATTGGTCTTGTACCATTCAACGGTTTCTTGTAGCCCTTGATAAAACTTTTCTCTGGTATATTCTGGTTTCCAACCCAAAGCTTTAATTTTTGATGCGTCTATTGCATAGCGACGATCATGCCCTGGTCGGTCGGTCACATATTCAATTTTTTCTAAACCATTTCCCATAATCTCCAAAATCATTTTGGTAATTTCGAGATTATTTCGCTCATTATCAACCCCAATATTATAGACACCGCCCGCTTCGCCTTTGTGGAGCAATATATCGAGTGCTGAGGCATGATCGCGAACATGAATCCAATCACGCACATTGAGCCCATCTCCATATACCGGTACTTTTTCACCTTTCAAAAGTTTAAACACAAAAAAAGGAATGAGCTTTTCCGGAAATTGATAGGGCCCATAATTATTAGAGCAATGCGTTACTACTACCGGCACCTTATGCGTTACGTAGTACGCATTACACATAAGATCGCCTCCAGCTTTTGCGGCTGCATAAGGCATATTAGGCATGACGGGAGTAGACTCAGTAAATAGATCAGGAGAATCAAGATCAAGTGAACCATATACTTCATCAGTTGAAACATTAACGAATTTTTCAAGTGTATTAAATCGAACAGCATCAAGGAGCATCTGCGTTCCAAGGGTATTCGTAAGCACAAAATCTTTACTTCCCCCATGGATTGAACGGTCTACATGGGTTTCAGCTGCAAAATTAATCAAGTGCGTAATACCATGTTCTTTCATCACCGTATTAATATGACCAAGATCAATAATATCCCCCTGCACAAAAGTGTAATTCGGATTATCTTGCACATCGAGAAGATTTTCCAAATTTCCAGCATACGTAAGCTTGTCATAATTTACGATTGTATACTCAGGATGCGCCCCGAGCATATACCGAATAAAATTGGATCCAATAAATCCCGCTCCACCAGTTACTAATAATTTCATAACATTGATTTAAACAGATTAAGACATTGATTACGCAGATTAAACGAATTTGTATTTTCAGTCTAAATCCGTATTAATCCATCTAAATCAATGTTTATACATAATACCGTGCCACTGCCCATGTCGCAAGAGTCTGTCCATCCCAGATTTCATTATTCCGAATCAGCTGTTCAACTTCATCTGGTCGACGCAACAATATTTCAATAAATTCGGTTTCATCACCCTTTGGCTTGTGAGTATCGATCTGAGAAATTTGTTTGGCAATAAAGACATGCGTCGAATCAAGAAATAACCCATTATGCGGCTCAAAATTTGAAATATTAATAAATTCCTCAGCAGTAAAACCAGTTTCTTCCATGAGTTCTCGCTTAGCAACAACTGACGGTGCTTCTCCTTTTTTTATCCCTCCGCCAGGAAATTCAATACTATATTTGTCATTTAAATACCGGTATTGTTTTACCAAAATCAATCGACCATCGGGTAAAATAGGAACAATAATGGACATTCCATACGTTTCTCCATAGTAATAACTCCCCTCTTTACCATCAGGGAAAGAAAAAATATCATGCTTATATCTCCACCATGGATTTTCATGCAATATTTCTTCTGAAACTTTTTTTAAGGGTGACGGCATAAATACTATATATGAAAAAGTTTTGAAACATCCTCCACCGTGCGCATACCATCTTGCTGAACAATCGAATGCATACTTCCCCCACCATCACCGTGATATCGGGGAATAATATGCACATGGAGATGAGGCACCCCTTGTTTTGCTGCTTCTCCGTGATTCCACCCAATTGAAAATCCATCTGGATGCAATACATCGTTCAATCTCTCACTTGCTTTTTGAGCACCCTTCATTAATTGTCCTAGAGCTTCCTCACTAAATTCAAGGATTGTTGCACCATGTGTTTTTGGTATAACTACCGAATGACCTTCGACAGTAGGATGAATATCAAGAAATGCCAAAACATGGTCATCTTCGTACACCGTATAATTAGGCACATCTCTTTTGATTATGCTACAAAAAATGCAATCCATAATAAAAAAAGTTCAAAATTAAAAGTTCCACCTTCGTCCCGACTAAGTCAGGACAAAGTTCTCCGCCCAAGGCGGATCCGCCTTGGGCGGAAAATAAAATTACAAACTGTACAACTAGATAACCAGTAAACCAGATAACTTAGTCAACTTAGCTCATCCTATCTCATGTGTACTATTTTTTCAACCCTATCTCTCTAAGTTGAAGGTTATCAGTACCCACAACCACCTCACCAAGAACCAATCCATGTGTACGCAATAATTCATCCAATTCTTCTTGCTCTTCGGATGTCAATTCCAAATCATACCACCATACAGGCATACCAATTTCTAAAAGTTGTTTTACTGAATATGCCCAGACAGTTTCTTCTGTTCGTATCATTACTTTTCTACCTGGAAATATATATTTATCTCCATATCGAGTCACCACCAATCCATATTCAGGAACATGCGTGTAAATTTCGACTTGTCTCTGTGCATTTTCACGTAACGTATTTTTAATTGTCACAAGCCCTTCAGGGAAAGATTTGAAAACAGCACTATATGAAGCTAGTGAAAAAACGAGAAGTAACACACTAATCGCAAGAGTTTGTTTGATACGTGAAAACGTTGTTAGTATTCGATCACAAAAATACGCAATCAAAGGTACCATGCCAATATACATCGGCATAAAATATCGCGCCTGTGAACTACCTACCGAGGGAAGACCGAGTAGGTTATCACTAAAACTCCATGACCCATACCACAAGACGAGGTACAGACTGAGTATGCAATATACAACGCAATACTTCCTAATTGCTTTTTCACCGCGTGCCAAAATAAACAAAAACGATACAAATGCCCACAAAACCCAGGAATTAAATAGTAGAAAAAAATATTGATATATGGTCTTCACCGCAGTAATAATATCAAAACCGAAAGGAAAGAAAAAAGCACGGAAAAAAGAAACTCCTTGACCGCCTGCAAACACACTACCTGCACTACCTTCAACAGAGGGTTTTACATATCCGCTCGCCAATGGACTTCCATAAAAAGCATCTTGTACTACAAAAAATAATAAAACAACAAACGCAATCGTCCCACTCCATACAATGATCTGCTGTTTTGAAATCTGTGCTCGAATCAAATACACGATATATCCATACAGTCCTACAATCCAAATAAGTTCAGTAGGACGAATTGCCAGTGCACATGAAATTCCCAAAGCACTAACCACGGTATAACATAATTTTTCACGCGTAACCCTGGCATCTTGTATTCGTAATAATCCATATATACCAAGGAGTACAAAAAATATAAACGGAATCGTATGTTGAAATGGTCTGCTCGCCCAATACCACCATGCGGGTGACAAAAATAATAAAATCGAACTAATAAAAGCCATTCGTTCATTCCACAACCTTCTCACCGTGTCATATAATAAAAAATTCGATGCAATAGCAAACAATGGTACTAAACTAATGGCGAGTATATTAAAAAAACCTGGACCAAAAATCATAGTCGGTACAAACGCAAATACAGAAACCAATACAATAAAAAATGGAAATCCAATTGGTTCCAGTCGACCATTAATCACCGTCATACTACGTGCATGTACTTGGCTAGATACAATTTCATTCAGAGGTTCATACCAACCAAATGAATGACCAATCACTAACTCTTTGATAAAAAAATAATTAGCCATTTCATCCGGCTGATTTGAAATAATGTTATGGCTTATACCACTTCTTAGATCTTGCAGCGCCTCACCCCCGTGAAGATAAAAATATGAACAGAAAAAAATCACCGAGATAGAAAATAGTATATAAACCAATCTCTTTTTAGGTGAGGCTGAATGTGGTTCGTTGTGAAGTGCAGGAATCTCCATACCAAAAAAATATCAGTCCAAAATCTAAAGTCCGTGTTTAAACAAACTCACAATAGCAAAACCAATTGCGAGCCCCAAAATTCCAGTTGCGAATGAGAAAAATATTGGCACGTCGAGCACCAACCCAAACATAATCGCACACATTGCAAGCACCTGGAGAAACATTTTAATCTTCCCCCATCGATTTGCCATATGTACTGTCTTGAACTTGATTCGAGCAACCAATGCAGTCGTAATGAATAGCATCTCAATACCAAGAACAGCAATCCCAAGCCATGGACTCAAATATCTGAAAACCAGGAGAAGTACAATAGAGCCAACAAGAAATTTATCAGCCAAAGGATCAATAAGCATACCAAACTTAGTTACTTTATTCTTTGTACGAGCAAGAGAGCCATCAAGAGCGTCAGTAAATGCCACCAAAAGAAAGGCAATAATCCCAATCCGATAAAACCCATTCAATACCAAATAAAAAACAACAGGAGTCGCTAAAATTCTAAAAATACTTATCCGATTTGGAGTAATACTTGTGGGAAACCATTTGAGTATGGTTTTTGCCAAAAAATGATCATGCGGATGAACCTCTTCTGCTTTCAAATACACAAATAAATCACCGTTCCGCTCTTTAAACCGTTTGATAAATCCCATAAGATTAGATACACTATTATTTATATGATAGCTAAAATAAGCCAAAAATTCAATACTCGACTATACCTACTTCTAATTACTGGTTTTTTACTGATTGGAGAAACATATCTATATCACCAGCCAATCATTTCAACCATCGCATTTTTTACCTATATAGTTACGCTAGGAAAAACAATTGGTGAGCGAATTAATGGAGAAAAAGAAATACAACACTGGTCTGGTATTGCACTTACACTCTCCCTAATTTCCCTTATCGGGGTAATCGCATATTATCCTTATAAACTTACTCGAGAGATTTCGCTTCTTGCGATATTTTTACCACTTCTCCTATTATTCAAAAAGAAAAAAACACCATCTGAAAAAAAAGAAGCCACACACACGTATAAGATACACTTTTTATTCTATCTTTTTGCAATAGTTGAATGCATTCAAATTACGATAATCATACTCGCTCGAAACGGAGAGCTCATGCAATCACCCTGGATGGCATTCTCCCCATGGTTCTTTATACTATTCACCATATCGACCTCTCTCTTCATCTACCTATTAGCAAAAAAAACTCCTCCCAAACTCATGCTAACGGCAACCGTAGTACATTTTTTCATTTTCTACAGCATTGCTGCAATCGTATACAAACTAGGATTTGGATTTGATGGGTTTATTCACCGCGCAACAGAATCATGGATTCTCGAAAATGGTTTTATCAACCCAAAAGAACCCTTCTACCTAGGACAATATAGTCTCGTGGTGACACTCTCACGAATTACAGGAGTCGCTGTCAAATATATAGATATTTTTCTAGTGCCAATACTAGCGTCACTTTCAATTCCAACGCTTCTATACAGTATCTTGCCCAGGGCATGGGGTATAGCAAAAGAAACAGCCCTCACACTTTCTCTTACGATCCCTTTCTTATTTTTTCTATCATTTAACCTCACCACTCCTCACAATCTAGCTCTATTACTGGTAGTTCTCACAATCATCGCCTTGGTCGGGTATGTATATTCAATTATTCCCTACACCATAGTATTATGTCTCGCATTGTGTACACTCGCTACACATCCTCTGCTTGGTGTTCCTATCCTCATACTAATTATAGCGAGTAACATTACGGTTCGATCAAAAAATAAAAAAATACACATACTCGCGTATACAGGAATAATAATGAGTATCGCACTACTTCCACTACTTATGTTTGCAACCCAGCAATGGCTCGCTGGATATAGTATTCCAAAACTTACCAATCCATTTTCACACATACAATTGTT
Organism: uncultured Gammaproteobacteria bacterium; assembly: GCA_964435035.1. Classification (GTDB taxonomy): domain Bacteria; phylum Patescibacteriota; class Patescibacteriia; order Magasanikbacterales; family UBA922; genus UBA922. The sequence continues at coordinate 34,159 of CAYSXR010000002.1, read as the reverse complement.
CCTCGATTTCTTCAGACGCCCATTCTGGTACAGAGCAGATGCTACATGGTATTTTGAATTACTCTACGCTTGGCAATACGCAATTACTCCAGTAATACTTATTTTTTCTGGTTTCGGATATTGGTTCCTCAAAAAAACAAAACTCGCACCAATATTAGTATCAGGAAGTATTGGACTAGTACTCGGCGCTTTCTTACTCCGCACACTCATTACCTTCCCGAATGTTTCATTTCATGAGCAAGCAAATTATCCACTTCGATTATTAATTGCCTCAATCGTCGTATTGATCCCGCTCGCAATGTATGGGATATACAAAATTACCAAAGAAAAAACCCAATTAGTAACATCTAAACTTAACATAACACAAAGGACACTCTACATCATCGGTTCTATAAAAATTGGAATACTACTCATGCTCTCCCTCTATTTCTCATATCCACAATACAACAACAAAGTATATTTCCCCGGATTTAATGTGACCGTATATGATCAACAAGTAGTTGAATGGATTGATTCGGAAAATCTGGATACTAATTATGTAGTACTTTCATCCATCCTAACTGCGGTAACTGCCCTGACTGAACATCCATTTGCTCATTATTTTGACACCTCAGTAGGACCACAGTTTTACTACGCTATCCCCTCAGGTGGACCATTGCAATTGGCGTATGAGAGTATGTTGTATGAAGGACAAAAAAGAGAAACAGTTGATACCGTATTCGAGCTCACACAGGCAGACAAAGTCTATTTTGTAGTTCCCTGGTATTGGAAAAATAAAGAAGCTATCATCGATGGAGCAAAAAAAACAGCCAATTCCTGGCATGTAATTGAAGATAAAATGTGGATTTTTGAATATCAAAAATGATAACTCGCCTCAAGCGCTGTCGTATATTCTTCGTTATTGGATTTGGGTATTGCAATGAGTTCTCTCATATTCTGCAAATCTTCTCGATGCGCTACACACCACTCAATTTTTTGTGCAAGTTCACTCACATTTCCTGCTTCAAACATAATTCCATTTCTCCCCTCTTCAATAAGCTCTGCAATTCCCTCAATCCTACTTGCAAGAACCGGCACATGAAATGAAAAACTTTCGAATATGACCGTCGGAGAATTCTCATAGCATAGTGACGGCACGATCGTAATATCCGCCTGTCGATATAATTCTCCAAGCACTTCCCGCTCGACTCTACCATGGATAATAATATTTGAGTTGTGCTCAGCTTGTTTTTTTATTTCACCGAGCTGCGACCCGTTCCCTGCGATATGTAACACTACGTTATTCTGAAAATCAGGGCGAACTTTTTGCAACGCATCAATAAGTACCGTTACCCCCTTATGATATTCGATTTGACCAGCATATACCATCGTGAGTATCGGGGTTATCTGTTTTTCATCCGCAATAGCATGAGAAAACGTTAATGGATTTCTAATAACAATCCTCCGTGAATCGGGGAAAAAACCTCTCGCTAAATAAAAATCCAATAAAAATTTGGATGGTGAAATAATCACATCAGGCGAACCAAGTAATTGTTTGGTAATAAAACTATATAACGCAGTATGTGGACCGTGATACCGAAAACTTTTTTCCCTAGTTTTCAAAATCATTGCACTTGGCTCGACGAGTTGTACATCATGAATCGTATGCACATGACGAATATTCCGAGCACGAATTCGCTTGGGAATAAGAAAAGATAGTCCAATCAAATTATGTGTATGCACCACATCAGGTTTTTCTTGCATAATAATTGCGTCAACCCGGAGAGCAACATATGAATTCCAAATATTTTCAATATGCCATCGTATACGTGAAAATACTCCATGTGTATGTGCATCGGTATAGAAATAAGAATTTTTCGGATTGATGCGATAAATCCGCACTCCGTTCTCTTCTACTGTTTCATCCTGGTGTGGAGTTGAGGTAATCACAATAACCGAGTGTCCCCGCTCTCGCAGGCTCTTCACCGTTTGTACCACCACCTGTTCAGCACCACCTCGGTGATACGGCGGATAAATATTATTAATAATACAAATCTTCATACTTACTTTTCTGACCTATGAGCCGTAATAATCCAATGCCATCCTACATGCTTAAATCCTGGAATCGAAAATAGAAATTCATCCAACCGCACAATACTTTTTTCAAGACCCTTAGGAAGTGAGATTCTCTTTTTCATTTTGAATGCTCGGTACAAAAATTCAAGGGTATAATGGGTGAATCCGGCAAAAAGCCACATTGGCCGAATGGTATATGCACTCCACTGTGGAGTACCAAGCAATTGCTTAAGTTTCGCATACGTAAAACCTTCCATCAGCGCATCAGCCTTTGATCCTTCAGCAGGATTCATATGTGTCGCACGACATAAATGCTTGCGCACATGTTTTATCGGTTTGAAATACGTCGTATTTGGTTCTACTCCCATAACCAAGAGTCCACCAGGTTTCAATACTCGTGCAAATTCAGCTAATGCAATTTCCGGATGTTCAAAATGATGAAACGTAGCGACCATATACACAATATCAAAACTGGCTTTCTCAAATGGGATATGTTCGCCATCAGCCGCAACAAACGCCTCAGGATGTTTCGGTAAGTTATTACGAAGACGTTTGAGGGTATCAGGCGAGATATCAGTTTCCACCACCGCATGATGCTGAATAACCTGCTTAGCTTCAGTACCCGAACTTCCAGCACCTACTTCAAGCGCTCGTCCAGCAGGGTGTTTTCTAATATATTCATGAATAAAATCATGATAGAATTTATTTCGATGCGCGGTTAGTTGGTGTACATCCCCAGCGTCTTCATCAAATTCATCGTGATAATGAGCTTCTTCAAGCGCCAACTCACCCATGCTTTTCGGCCAAGCAACCACAATACCATCCTGGACAGGATAATCATGTCCACAGGAAGCACAAATATACTTCTCTGCTTCAGAAGTGGTAGACAAATTCATTGGTTTCCCACACTCAACACACGTTAAATTCGCAACCGATACATTCATAAATATAAAAAGGATTTAGATAAAACCACTTGACAGTGAAATATAAAAATGATAAATCTACTGACGAGAGAGGCTTAGCGAGTGTTCATGTAGTATCTACAGTGAACTTGCAGCCGGACGTACCTTATAGGTAAATTCTCTGAGGAAACTCTAAACGTTCAAGACGTTTCTATCGGGATGGCGCAGTTCTAGGACTCTGCACCCCCGTCCCTTCATTTTATACCACTCCCTATGGGGGAGTTTTTTATTTAATAACTCACTAAACTTAAGCTAACTCTAGCATAGATTCTCTGAACTTTCCACCTATGCACAGTATCTGCACATATTATCAAGTGTCCGCATTGTAACTCTGCCACAGCTGGGATATGATACGTCCACTATGGCAGACATTACAGCCCTTGAAAAGATCCCCCCACAGAACCTCGAGGCCGAAAAATCCCTCCTTGGTTCTATTCTGATAGATAAAGAAGCGATAATCAAAATCGCTGATTTGATTGATGTCGAAGATTTTTACAAGACGGGGCATGGTATGATTTTTGAAGCCATTCAGGAGCTCTATAGCAAAAGTGAACCAATAGACGTACTCACCCTTGCGAACCGTCTTCATGAAAAAGGACAGCTCGAACAAATTGGTGGAAGAAGCTATTTAGTAGAACTTTCAAATAGCGTCCCCTCCGCTTCTCATATTGTTGAATATGCAAATATTATTCGTCGCAAATCAACCCTTCGAAAATTACTCCATTCTGCGCATGAGATTTCAAAATTAGGATATAAAGAAGATGCAGAAGATGTAGATGGACTGCTTGATGAAGCACAACAGCATCTTTTTGCAATTACACAAAAACACTTGCGCCAAACATTTACGCCAATTAGAGGAATCTTGAATGATGCATTTGATCGTATTGATGAATTACATCGAGAAAAAGGAAAACTTCGTGGAGTCGCGAGTGGATTTACCCAGCTTGATCAACTTCTCGCTGGATTTCAGAAATCTGATTTGGTAATTCTTGCAGCACGTCCTTCGGTCGGAAAAACGTCGTTTGCACTAGACATTGCCCGCCATGCTGCCGTGCGTATGAAAGTGCCGGTAGGGATATTTTCTCTTGAAATGAGTAAAGAACAATTAGTAGATCGCCTACTCTGTGCCGAGGCTGGAATTGATTTGTGGAAAATGCGTACCGGTAATCTCTCCGACCGCCCAGACAGCGACGATTTTCCTCGTATCGGACATGCCATGGGACTTCTCGCTGAAGCGCCAATTTTTATTGACGATACTCCCGGAAACAATGTCATGCATATCCGTACCAAAGCACGACAACTTCAAGCAGAACATGGGCTTGGGATGATTATTATCGATTACTTACAGCTCATGGAATCACACAGTAATAAATTTAGTGATAACCGTGTACAAGAAGTTAGTGTGATTAGTCGTAACCTCAAAGGTATTGCTCGTGAACTCAATGTTCCCGTAATCGCGCTTTCACAGCTCTCTCGTGCAGTGGAGCAAAGCAAACCTGCGATCCCAAAGCTTGCACACCTCCGTGAATCTGGTAGTATTGAGCAAGATGCTGACGTGGTAATGTTTATTTATCGAAAAGCAGCCGACAGAAATTACCGTATGGAAGATATTCCTCCAGATGAGAGATATATTGGAGAAATTCACATTGCAAAACATAGAAACGGTCCAACAGGTGTCGTGAAAGTATACTTCGACGAAGCTCGAGCAAGCTATAAAAACCTGGATCTTCAACACGGCGGTGGTGCTTCAAGTCTTGAATAAAAAAATAAAACTCTAACTCAAAACTCAAATCTTTTAATCCAAGCTTTGAGTTTTGAACTTTAAGTTTTAAATTTGAAATATGTTCAACAAACTCAAGCAATTCAAAGATATCCGAGATAAGGCAAAAGAATTACAAAGTACTCTCGGTCAGGAATCAGTAACCACTACTGCTGCAGGTGGTTCCGTATCACTTACGATGAATGGTAATCTAGAGCTTACTAATGTAGTAATTGAAGATTCCCTACTTTCACCTGACAAAAAATCAAAGCTTACCGAAGGAATCAAAGATGCTCACAAAGATGGTATGAAAAAGATGCAGCGAATTATGGCCATGAAAATGAAGGAAATGGGAGGGCTTCCTGAAATTCCAGGCTTGAGCTAAACACATGTATTCAAAGAGCATTCAAAACCTCATTCAAGCGTTCGGGAGTCTCCCAAGCGTCGGTCCTCGAACTGCAGAACGCTTTGTTTTTTATTTGCTCAAATCTGGAAAAAAAGATGTAGCCGAACTAACATTAGCCTTAAAAGAACTTATCGAAAGTGTCAAAAGCTGTGAAATCTGTTGGACATTTTCTGATACCAACCCTTGCATTCTCTGCAGTTCAACTCAAAGAGACCCAAAGACCGTCTGTATCGTAGCTGAACCCCAAGATCGTGAAGTAATAGAAAAAACAGGTACGTATCGCGGTGGATACCACATACTTCGAGGAGTTATCAAAGGGCATGATGAAAACTCATTACGAGGTCTAAAAATACCCGAACTACTCGCACGTATCCGCAAAAGTCAGATCGAAGAAATTATTCTCGCACTCAATCCTGATCTACATGGAGAAACCACCATGATGTATCTCGAAAAAAAGATCAAAGAAATCACTCCTGCAATCAAAGTCTCTCGTCTCGCACGTGGACTCCCCATGGGAAGCGATTTGCAATATGCAGATGATATTACCCTCTCGAGTGCACTAAAAAATAGAACATCAATATAAAATTCCGCCAATACAGCGGAATTTTATTATATTAATTTTGAGAAGACATCCGACCTACAGTGATTTCAAGCACTTGGTCGGATGTCTGAGTAGAAACTCAACTGTCTGAGGGATTCTCGAGAAGGTCTCTTGGTGCGATGAACTCAGAGGAAAATCGAGCCTTGACCAAACAAGAGATCCACACGATCACCCATCCACACGCCGGCAACAAAGCCGCCAGGCTCACAGTCGACACGTGCACACCCGATCACCATCTTACCCGGATACCCGGTGACCACAGTCTTCCACTTCGGGTTGTAGCATTCATCATCATTGTAGAGCGCAACATGAAAACCCGGTGGAATGCCGAGCCCACACCGCGCACAGCGGATGACACCAGGATGAAGCTTCTCCAGCCAGCACTCACCACAGATATCACGTCGTTCGTAATTCTCGTCATCCCAGGTGATTGTATCTCCGTAGAGATTGAAGGAGTACCTCTCAGGCTGAGTGTGTCCACAGCGGTAGTGGATGAGTTCGCCATGCTTACCCTCGACACAGCAGACATTCGTTGCCGGTGGCAGTGGTTTTGGAGTATACGAACTCCACACAATTTCCAGTGCAGGGGGACCCTTACGAATACCAAACAGAGTTTTGAGCCAATTGAACATGCGCCCTCCTTGGTGTAACGCGCCACTAGACTAACCTACTCAACTAAATTAGTCAATAAAAAAACTCCCGCTTTAGCAGGAGTTTTTAATATTCAGTATTACACTTTTGAAATTTTTACTTTGGTAAACGCTTGTCTGTGTCCAATAGTTCTCTTATAGCGAACTTTGCGTTTGTATTTAACTACACGAACTTTCGCATGTCGCCCCTGTTCTTCAACAGTGGCTCGGATACTCACACCATCAATGTATGGCTTGCCGAATACGACATTTTCACCATTTTCATCAGCAGTGAGAAGTACTTTATCAAATACTGCTTCTTGACCATTTTCAAGCTCAATTTTTTCAACTCTGATAACATCTCCGGCCTTCACCAGATACTGTTTTCCACCGGTTTGAATCACTGCAAACATACGGAATAAATAACTAAGATTTTTAATAAATGTTTTGGGAAACAGGGATACTATAGCTGATAGAGGGGGAAAAGTCAAGTGTCTTAGTTTGCTGGTCTACTAGTTTACTAGTTGTCTAGTTTTCTAGTCTAAATAGTCAAAATACAACCTCTAAAACCAGACAACTAGATAACCAGGAAACCAGACAACTTTCTCCTATCGAATCTGCCCAATCTCCGCCCCAATCGTGATTCCAAGCTCTGCTGCCCTACCTGTAGGAAGCTCCAAAACAGCATTTGCATCAGCTCGTGGACGATAAATCATAAATTCACCTTCTCGAGCATCTGGTTCAAGTGGCACATTCTGAGCTAAATCTGCGACTACCCCATCTCGGAGCCACACAATATCAAGGGAAAAACGCATATCCCGCATTACAATTGCATGCCTCCCATAAAGCAAAAATGGAAATATCATACCATCATAGGGCTCAATCGTATCGCGTTTACCCAAGCCGCGATATTGCTGGTACATAGACTTTGCCACAAGCACTCGAATCGTTGTACCTCCTACATCAAGAGTGGCTTTCGGCCAATAAAGTCTATTCCAGGCAAACAAGAATAAGGCAGCCCCAAAAAAAGCAAAGATAAACCACTTTCCCACTTTCTTTATTGGTTTCTTTTCTTTCATACAACATTGATTTAAACAGATTAAAACGGATTTAGACTGAAAAAATCATATCCAATCTGTTTAAATCCATATTAATCTGCGTAATCAATGTTTTTCACGCTTAGAAAACCACAACCCAATCAAAAGCATAAGTATAAACAAAAAAGAAAGGGCAATCATCTGATGTTCTGCCTGGAGAAATAATGCGGTCATACCAAATAAAGAAGAAATTGCATAGAGTAATAATACTGACTGACGGTGACTTAACCCTGATTCGAGTAGTCGATAATGTAAATGTTCACGATCACCAATATACACTGGTTTTCCTTTTTTAATACGCATCACCATTACACGTATCACATCAATCATAGGTATTCCAATAACCATTACAGTAACTGCAATTTTACTTTTCGAAATAATCGCGAGACATCCAAGAATAAACCCAGTCATCAGACTTCCACCTTCTCCTAAAAATATTTTAGCAGGATTGAAATTCCACACCAAAAATCCGAGACATGTTCCGGCAAATATAATTGAAAGGAATGCCACTGTAGGATCATACCATTGAGGTTGCATAGACACCAGATACATTACAATCGCAGCGATCGCAACCACTCCTGCAACCAACCCATCAAGTCCATCAAGAAATTTGGTAGTAAACATCATACCAAAAAGCCAGATAAACAAGAGGATATCAGCAAACAACACTACATGGATAAAAGGCGGAAATGACCATTGAACACCTGATAAATCAAGTACTCCTCCCCATAGATTTGAAATCACCTGGGGTCCAACATTCAACATGATGATAACGAGACAAGCAAGAATAGGAGCAATAATTTGATAACGTGGACGTATAGTATATTTATCATCAATAATTCCCCCAATCATAAGGATAGTTGAACCCACAAAAAGACCAACAATTGCATGACTATCAAAGAGAGTGCTTGTTCCCCGTTCAAAAAACCAAGCCACAAACACCAAAAGAAAAAAAGTGAGATATAACGCAACTCCACCACCCAAAGCCACTGCTTGGGTATGAATTTTTCGTGAATTTTTCTCTCGAGGATGATCAATAATCCCCAAACGACGCATAGCAACCGCAATAATCCCAGTAATCACTACCGAAATCACAAAAGCAAGGATAAAATAAATACTATGAAGTACCATAATTCATCAACTAACTGGTTTTTCAACCCTGAGCACAAGTCCTTCTCCCAGAACAATGATATCTCTTCTCTGTAATTGTCCTTTGAGTACTAAATTTGCAAGTTCATTTTCCACTCGATCCTGAATTGCTCTCCGCATAGGTCGGGCACCAAACTCAGGATCAAATCCCACTCGAGCAAGTTCATCAAGCGCTACATCTTCCACATGGAATGACACGCCCTTAGCCTCCAAATCTTTTTCTACCTGTGTAAGCATTAATTTGGCAACCTGTTTGATCTCTTGATCAGTGAGTGGCTTGAAGAGTACGATTCCATCAAAACGATTCAATAATTCAGGTCGATAATAACTCTTTAATTCTCCGCGAATCAATTCCTGTCGAACGTCCTCGCTTGTTGCCCCCTCTTTCATGCGTTTTGAAACATATTCAGTTCCAGCATTTGAAGTAGCAATAATAATTGTGTTCGTAAAGTCTACCACTCTTCCCATACTATCAGTCAAGCGTCCATCGTCAAGAACTTGCAAAAACAAATTCAAAATATTTGAATCAGCTTTTTCAAATTCGTCAAGAAGTACAAGCGAGAACGGATGATCTTTTACAGCTTGGGTAAGAATACCAGAACCCTGCACACCTACTTGCCCAATCAAACGATAAATGGAATTATTATCCTGATATTCACTCATATCAATTCGAATCATACGAGCTTCACCACCAAAATATACTCGTGCAATAGTCTTTGCAAGTTCGGTTTTTCCAACCCCCGTAGGACCAAGGAACAGAAAACTGGAGATAGGACGTGTAGTCGAACGCATGTCTGCACGAGCTCTTCTAAGCGCATTCGCAACCAACGTTACAGCTTCTGACTGTCCAATAACCTGTGTATGCATTTCTTCTTCAAGCTTGAGTAATTTTTCTGACTCATTTGCCGTAATACTCGTCACAGGAATTCCCGTCTTATCAGCAACTACAGCACCCACATCATCAGCAGATACTAATGTATGTTCACCATGTGCACTCCTAGCATAACTTCCCGCTTCAGACATAAGTGCAAGAGCACTCTCAGGAAGATTTCGATCAGTAAAAAATTTGTGTGCTAATTGTACTGTCTTTTCCACAGCATCATACGAAAAAAATACACGGGTTTTGTATTCAATCTGGCCTGCCTTTGATTCAAGCACTCGAATTGCTTGATTGATTTCCATTTCACGGATATCAATTTTTGAAAATACGGTACCGATTTCTGAATGTGCGATAAATCGTGCATACGCGTCAGGTAATGTTGTTGCAAACATAATAAATCGATCGGCTCGCAGATACTCAGCAAGAGACTCAGAAACATCAAGTCCTTGTCCTCCCCCATCAGATACTCCAATCAAATCATGAATATTATCAATAAAAAGAATAATATTTTTTGCCCGAGTAATCTCATTCATAATACGAATAAGTCTCTCCTCTGCACCAGCCACCGTAGTACCTGCCAAAAGAGAAGTTACCGACAACTGCACCATACGCTTATCTTGCAACAGTTTAGGTACATCTCCCTTAATCATTCGTTCTACAATTCCCTGAACAATCGTGACCTTGCCAACACCATGATCACCAACCAACATGATATTTTTTCCCCCACCTTCAATAATACGCAAAATTTCTTCAATCTCTTTGTCACGCGCAACACACATATCAATATCACCATATTTTGCAGCAATAGTGAGATCATGACTCATCTGATTGAGTGCGGGAGTGGCAACTGCAGTCATAGCCCTATCCATTCCATACTTCGAAACTCCAGCAGTAGCTCTCGCAAACACACGATAATTTTCAGTCATCGTTTCCCGAATTCGAGCCCACTCGATCACATTATCTAGTTTGGTCTTATCCACTTCAATATCATATAAAATTTCTTGAATTTGATCATTCTGCTCAACTACAAATTTAAATAATGTTGTTACACGTATTTGAGGGTCATGTTTTTCGCGTGTAAAAAAATATGATCGAAAAATAATATTTTGAGTATCGGGTGAAAAAGTGGGCGAAATAGTATGAACCAATGGTTTCTTTTCTCCAAACGTTTTGCCAATCATTGCCTGCAACGACTTCATCGGAATATGTAATCTAATACCAACCTCACCGACGCTAGAATCCGAAAGTAACGCATACAAGAGATGTAATGGTGAAATCTGTCCCGCCCCATACTCTCGTGCAATTTCAAAACTCTTTTCCAGCACAACCCTCGCTTCAGGAGAAAGATATGGCGATATATCAAGATATTTTTTATGCGGCAATTTATGTACTTTTTCCCATGTGATTTCCGACGTATCATCTGATAATTGAGTAGGAATTAATTGCGTTCCATGGTAGGTAAAATGTGATGGAGGAGTTCTCTGTACCAATACCCGATACCACACATAGATACACCCGAGAAATCCTATCCAAACGAGCGCTCGAAACGAATTATGAGCAGTGGGCCCGAACCAAAAAACAGGATTAAATAATGCATCTTGACGATTTCCGTGAATTAAAAAATAAAAAAAACCTGCAAATGATGCACATGATACCACTAGCGCACCAATAATTCTAAAAACATTCAAAAATTTTCTAGCTCGACGTAGACCAATCGAATACACAGTATACTGTTCTCCAAAATACACAAAAGTAGTGTGGTCAAAAATTCCATGAAGCATACCTCTACACTGAGGACATTTCTTTCCATTTTCTTTCCCTGTCCCTCCACACAGAGTGCAACTTAATACAGATAATTGTGTGGGCTTAGTAAAAAGCATACAGAATAATTAAAACGAATACACCAATGTGTACACTACAAATATAGGAATAAAAATCCACAACAGCAATACAACAAGAGAAAAAAGTACCCACAAAATAAGTAGGACTGATCGTATAATCACATTTACCAAACGAACAAAAAAACTCACCAAACGACCCTGCCAATCATACTGCCCAAACATGGGGACAAAAATATTAAGCAACCAAATTCCTGGAGCAAATTGTGCATTTCCTGCGGCAACTAATCGAGCACTAAATTGAGCCGCACGCTTGAGACCTCTCGTGTACCACCACAAAGGGGCGTACAAAAAATCCATGAAAAATTCGAGAGTTAGGCGTTGTAAAATAAGAAGCCACATAATATAAAGCTAATGTACAATAGTATAGCATATAATCACACGTACATGGAATTAACGTCTAGCTCAACTCAAAACGAAAAACTCAAAAGTTAAAACTTACAACTCCAATGTTAAACCTAATTTAGTTTTGAGTTTTTAGTTATAGTTTTAAGCTTTGAGATTTGAGTTTTGAATTAAAATCTATAAAACAAAAAACTCCTTTTAATTAAGGAGTTTTTAAGTATATGAATTATCTCTTCGCCACCGCATCGCTCGTGAGTGAGACATATTCAGCATCAGTCACCGCTTCGAATTGTCCATCCACCAGCCGTTCTCTCACCGTCATAATCGAAGTATGTTCCGCAATCGCCACATCAATACTCCTAGTTTCTCTCTCAAGTAAAGAAACTTGTTGTTCATAATCAGAAATAACGTATCCTTTCGAAGACACTGTATTTACCTGCCAAATATACAAAACACCAAACCCAACCATTACGAACGAAAGCATAGAACGAAATGTTCTACCAAGCACAATCTGTCGAACAATAGCCCTTCGATCCTTCATGGTTGATTTTTTCTTGATGTATGCATTCATAATTTCTTAATAACTCGTAATTTTGCCGACCGTGCGCGAGAATTTTCTTTGTGTTCCGTCTCTCCCGCAACAATTGGTTTTTTAGTAATAATAGTAATATTTTTATTAGCCTGTTCTTTGAAATAATGCTTGACAATCCGATCTTCCAGAGAATGAAATGTGATTACTGCAAGCATTCCCTGTGGAGCTAACACCTCAATCGCTTGAGGCAACACTCGTTCAATCACTCCTAATTCATCATTTACCGCAATTCGGAGTGCCTGAAACACTTTCGTTGCAGGGTGCAATCCTCCCACCCACGGAATTTCTTTATCAGTCTTCAGTTTCCTGCGATAGGTCGCAAGCACCACTTCGACCAACTCCCCCACGGTCGAAATCGGTTTTTCGTCCCGCTTAGTAACAATTGCTTGTGCAATTTCCAAGCTCAACCGCTCTTCTCCATATACACGGAACATCTCTTCAAGCTCAGTCTCATCCATAGTAAGGAGAAGATCTGCAGCACTCGGACGAGTAACGTCCCCCTGCGCGGTATAGCGCATATCAAGAACCTCTTCTTTGTTCTGGAAGCTAAATCCACGTTTCCGTTCTTCAAACTGAGGACTCGACCATCCAAAATCCATGAGAATTCCATTGACTGGACCAAAAGTAGTTTCATCAACAATTCTCTTCAAATGTTCGAAATTTTCTCTCGCGTATGTCACGCGATCTTCGAAAGTATGAAGAAAATTCTTTGCTCGAAGTATTGCTTCAGCATCAGCATCAATTGCAAGTAATTTTCCATTTGGGGCAGTACCTGCAAGTATTGCCTCACTATGACCTGCGTCACCCACAGTGCAATCAATAATATTTTTGCCAGGTGCCAATTCAAGTGAACGAAGCACTTCTTGTAAAAGGACTGGTATATGCCTGCCTGGCGTAGTTTTAACGAAGACAGGTCTCATACGCCGAGGTTACCCATCTGTTCTGCAATTGTCGTACTTTCAGACTCAGTTGAGGTAGTATATGACTTCCATTTTGATTCATCCCAGATTTCAAGACGAGTATACAGACCAGCAATCACGACTGATTTACTAAGTCCAGCAAACGAACGTAAATATGGAGGAAGAATAATACGTCCCTGTGTATCTACTTCAACATCCATAGCTCCTGCAAGCATGAGTCGAGCAAATGCACGACTATTTGCTTGAGAAAAAGGCAACTGTGCCAGTTTTTCCGCAAGTTTTGCCCACTCTGCCTTGGTGTACAAAAAAAGGCAGTTATCGAGTCCTCGGGTAACTACAGCACCTTGTGAAAGATCGGCTCGAAATTTCTTGGGTATTGCAAGGCGACCTTTCTCATCTAAATTGTGGCTATATTCACCTATAAACATATATAGATTTGAGAGCCTGCGAGAGTTATACAGACAAGCATGGCGTATTACTCTCTAGATGAGGAAATTCCCCACAATTCTCCACTACCAGCCATTTTACACCACCATACACCCCTTTACAACCCCACTTATCCACTTTGTTGTGTATAAAAAATACCCACTCTCGTAGGTATAGTGACCATAGCTTCTTTTAGAAGCTCAAAACCCAAGTATCTCAACCGCAGTTTCCTCCCATTTCCATGGAATGTCCAAATTATATGCAAATTCTGATATACCCGGTTTTTTCTGGGGTTCATAGGTGCAAATTGCATACATTCTACACATAACTCGAGATTCTTGCTCCAACAAAACCTTCACCACGTTCTGGTTATCTTTAACCGTGTTACGAAACTCAGGAGTTTTTATGACTATTTTACCCAACACAAAAGAAATAAGTTTTGAAGTTGGCTCAAAACGAAATTGTGAAGATTTTTGACCATCAAAAATACTATGCAAATAACGCTGAAACTGATCAGTAATATCTCTAAAACTTGCAGAACCAAAAAATGCGTCAAAGCGCTCGTCTGATGATAATGAATGAAACCACTCATCAATTTTATCTATTTCAGGCGGAGATTGTTTCCACTCGTGTCGTCGCTGTTCCCATGACATAAAAAAGATTAAAGATTAAAAAAATAAAGATTGGAAAATTATAAAATCGATACGATGTTTTTTTAATCTTCCAATCTTTATTCTTCAATTTTTGATTATCCAATCTTCCTCAACTTTCTTTGATATGTAATCGCAAAACGATGAGCTTCGTCTCTTACTCGGATCAACAATTCTCGATGTTGATCTACCCACTTCACAAACTCAGACTCCCTATTACCCAAAATAAAATCATTCCGCTTGCGTTCCGGACCTTTTGCAATACCCACCAGAGGAATTGCAATCCCGAGTCGAGTAAGCACTTCTTTTGCGCGATTCACTTGCGGATATCCCCCATCAATCATAATTGCTGTGGGAAATTTCCACTCAACATGCTTGAATCTACGGACTAATACTTCTTCGAGACAATCTACATCACTCTGCCCTTCAACAGTTTTAATTTTAAATTTACGATACGAATGTTTGATCGGCCCGTCGGCATCAAACACCACCATACTCCCCACTTTTCCTGTCTTTCCTAAATTAGAAATATCATATCCTTCAATTCGCATGTGTATTGTATCTTCTTTTTTTGGTTCCAAATCAGCAAAGAAATCTTTATTAATAAGGGCAATATCCTGAATACGGGTAAGTGCATGTAATTGATTACGAAGACGCGCCGCTTCTTCGAATTGCTCTGCACGCGCAGCACGCACCATCTGAGTTTCAAAAGATGTAATAAGCTTTTTCTTTCCTCCTGACAAAAACGTAATCAAGGGTCGAATTACTTTTCTCCGATAGTCACCACTCGTAATCTCTCCCGTACATACACCGAGACACTGTCCCATTTGACGATACAAGCAAGGACGTTTCGCATTCGGTTTGCACGTTGAAATATAAAATAACCTTCGAAGTAACTTCATGGTCACTTTCGCATTCAACCCAGGATATGGACCGGACATGTGTAGAAAATCTTTTTTAATTTCATCAGAACTCAGACGTACATACTCATGTTCACGCATTGTATATACCTGCGGATACAGCTCATTCGTAATCATAATATAATTCCAACTTTTATCATCTTTTCCTTCTACATTATAAATTGGTTGAAATTTTTTGATATACATTGATTCGAGAATCACTGCTTCAAGTACAGAATCAGTTTCAATATATTTGATTGTAATCACCTCATGCATCATCTGTTCAATCGGGCGAGGAGTTTTACGTGCAAGAAAATAGCTTCGCACACGACTTCGTAATGATGTAGCTTTTCCCACATAGACTAATTCTTTTTTTACATTATAAAACAAATAAATCCCTGGATTCTGAGGAAGTGAAGCTACAATTTTTAGCAAAGCATCAGATATCATAGACATGTAGTATACCAAGAAAAAATAATATAAAAAAACTGCCACAATAGCAGTATCCACAATATGTAAGATGCAAGGACCATTCCTCGAAAGGAAAGGTCCTTGCTATGGAAGACACGGAGGCTCAGCGGAGCTCGAGGGTGGCGTGAGACGTCGCCAGATCGAATTTGAGTTCGGCGTAGCCATACCGTCGGCGTGGATCGTAGACCGGCTGTGCTCCCTCGTGGAACACGTACGTACGAACAGTCCCCACCTGAAAGGCCGAATTGCTCGGAGGACCCACTTCCACCTCGAAGTCGTTATTCTCGATGGCCGAGCTCTTGACCCGAAGGGTGTAGCCATTCTTCTCGAGTACAGGAAGATCATCGACCGTGAAGGGTCGTACCTTACCCTTCTTCATTGCGCCAGTAACCGCATGTTGCATGAAGATGCTCCCACATGTGTGCGTACGAAAATGCAACGCAACAAAAAAGATTCTTTCATATAAATACAAAAAAGTCAATGATACAGTGAATATAGACATGCTAACAAAAAAATCACTTACAAAGTGATAGATGGAAATCACACGGACCACTTCACGCACAGGTGAAGGGTCCGTATGATAGATGAATTCAGCAGGTACGGAACGTGGCCCCCTTCGACGGATCAGGCGGCTCGTCCGGGAGAAGCTTGATCGTGACCGTGCGATCGGGCACACGACTGAGATCGAAGCTGCAGCAGATGTAGTGGAGTCCGCGCTGGTGGAGCTGAGAGATCCCATCAAACGTACGGGCCTCTCCCGACTCCAAGATGCAGCCGAGACACACGACCGTGAACATGAACCAGCTGTTGCTCTTCCAATCGCTGCGATCTGCATTCTCGAGAGAACGAAGGGACACAAGCACAAGCTCTTTGTCACCGCCAGCCACAGGAAACACCGCGATTCCGCCGTGGATCATCCCGGACACCTGCCCGATGATGAGGTTATGGGGCCGCGGTCCCCTATGAACGCGAGCAGGTGGATGGAGTATATAGACACCCTCTTCCATGACTCTGTCCCTCCTGAATCAGGTACCGCTGAATTACGGCACA
Source organism: uncultured Gammaproteobacteria bacterium (assembly GCA_964435035.1). GTDB lineage: Bacteria > Patescibacteriota > Patescibacteriia > Magasanikbacterales > UBA922 > UBA922. The sequence goes on along the minus strand of CAYSXR010000002.1, from coordinate 17,370 downwards.
TACACAAAACTCTGTCATAAAATAACAGAGTTGTCAATCAATTCGATAGACCACAAATTTCATTTTTTTCTGAACCTATCCAAATGTAATCGTATTTTTTATATACCTTATCACAAAATTAAGTAGATAATACTCGCTTCAAATAATACCCCGTATGACTCGACGTAGATTTTCTCGCAATCTCTTCTGGAGTTCCAGTCGCAATCAGCTTTCCACCTTTATCTCCCCCTTCAGGCCCAAGATCAATAATCCAGTCAGCAGATTTGATAACCTCAAGATTGTGTTCGATAATCATGACCGTATTGCCGTGTGACGTAAGTTTTTGCAATACTTCAATTAATTTTTTTACATCATCAAAATGGAGTCCAGTCGTAGGCTCATCAAGCAAATACAACGTTTTGCTCGTCGCACGCTTTGACAGTTCTCGAGATAATTTGATTCGTTGCGCTTCACCACCTGAGAGCGTACTTGCAGATTGTCCAAGGGTGAGATAATCCAATCCTACTTCATGAAGCATGTTCAATTTATCTGCAATTGGAGGAATATCTTGAAAAAACTCTCGTGACTCTTCAATCGTCATTGCCAGTACTTGTGCAATATTTTTTTCTTTATAATGAATCGCAAGAGTTTCCGCATTGAATCTCGCTCCTTTACACACATCACACACAATCGAAACTGTCGGAAGAAAATGCATTTCAATTTCAAGCGATCCTTTTCCTTCGCAATTCTCACATCGTCCACCAGGTACGTTGAAACTAAATCGTCCAATTTTGTATCCTCTGATTTTTGCTTCAGGAGTCATGGCAAAAATTTCACGAATCGGATCATATGCCTTGGTATAGGTCGCAGGATTACTTCGTGGCGTCCGCCCAATCGGCTTCTGATCAATCTTGATAATTTTATCAATATACTCAGTATTGAGTACTGCGTCATGCTCTCCGACATGGTACCGAGTATGGTTCAATTTATTTGCAACCGAACGATAGAGAATCGAATGCATAAGCGTGGATTTTCCAGATCCAGACACTCCGGTCAAACACACTAATCGTTTCAACGGAATCTCAACAGAAATATTTTTGAGATTATGTTCCCGCGCTCCTTTAATTTTTATCTTTGGAGTAGTATTGTCCACTTTTCTACGGTTTTCTGGAACCGAAATTTTCTGCTCTCCACGCAAATATTTTCCTGTAAGAGATTTTTCTACTGATCCATACGTCTTGCTACCATACGCAACACTCTCTGGTTTTTTCTTATTAAGCAGACTGGATAAAGGTCCCGAATACACTACATGCCCCCCATGCGTTCCCGCACCTGGACCAATGTCCACAATCCAGTCAGACACCATAATCGTATCTTCATCATGCTCGACGACAATAATCGTATTCCCGACATCACAGAGATTTCGAAGTGTTGAAACCAGCTGATCATTATCTTTCTGATGCAGCCCAATCGTAGGCTCGTCTAACACATATAATGCCCCGACAAGACGCTGACCCACTTGTGACGCCAATCGAATACGTTGTGATTCTCCTCCAGAGAGCGTGCCTGCAGTTCGGTTTAGGGTAAGATAATGAAGTCCCACATCAAACATGAATTTCAAACGATTATCAATTTCATTCAATGCAGCCGTAGATATTTCAATCACTCGTGGAGATAACGTACTGCGAAGATCAGTAAAAAAATCTCTTGCTTCACTAATCATGAGACTCGTGATCTCGTAAATATTTTTATTATTGATTTTAACTGAAAGGGCCGTATTATTGAGACGCTTCCCCTGACACACAAGACACACTTCTTCACTAAATAATTCTTTAGTTCCAAGACCAGTACACGCGGTACAATAACCGTATGGACTATTGAAACTAAACAACCGAGGTTCAATCTCAGGAAACGCAAATCCATCATTCGGACACGAATACTGCGTGCTATAGATAACTTCTTGTTTCCCGTCAAATGATACAGTTACCAATCCATTGGACAGATCAACCGCTGACTCAACTGCTTCAGCCATTCGCTGTGTATCAAGACCAGCCAATGGAATTTTATCTACCACAATCTCAATGGTGTGTTTGGTATTTTTCGATAGAACAATCCGATCGCGCAAACTCTTCATTTTTCCATCAACTCGAACTTCAAGATATCCAGAATTGTACATATCATAGAGCATCTGATAATACTCCCCTTTTCTCCCTCGAACCACTGGTGCAAAAATAATAAGCTCCGCACCTTTTGAAAGCTTTTCTATTTTGGAAACAGTAGCTTGTATTCTCTCTCCAATTTCATCAGTCGTCATCTTCTCAATCTTCGTACCACACTGCGGACAAAAAGGCTCTCCAATACGCGCAAATAAGACACGAAGATAATCATAAATTTCAGTAATAGTTGCAACCGTTGAACGGGGATTCGCACTATGCGCCTTCTGATCAATAGAAATTGCAGGAGACAATCCCTCGATCTCATCCACATCAGGCTTCTGCATCCCACCAAGAAATTGGCGAGCATAGGCTGAAAGACTCTCAATATAGCGTCTCTGTCCTTCGGCAAAGATAGTGTCGAAAGCCAAAGAAGACTTGCCTGATCCAGACAGTCCGGTAAACACAATCATTTTGTTGCGTGGAAGCTCAAGCGAAATGTTCTTAAGATTATGCTCCCTCGCCCCTTTGATAACAATTTTTTCTTGCATATATAACAGACAAAAACCCCTTGAGTAGGGCTTATATATGAGGTATAGTAAGATAAAGTATCAAAAAAGTCAAAATCTAATTTCTACTATTTTAAGTTTTGCGTTTTAAGTTTTTACTTTCCCCAAATGTACACTCTCTACATCATTCGTTGCGCCGACGACTCACTCTACACCGGAATTGCAAAAGACCTAGAAAAACGTCTTGTAGTTCACCAGACTGGTAAAGGTTCGGTATATGTCCGAGCACGTCTCCCTTTCTCTCTGGTCTACACCGAAAAACATAAGGATAGATCGAAAGCAACCAAACGAGAAATGGAAATAAAAAAGATGACAAGGGCTAATAAAGAAAAATTGATAATTAGAAATTCGTGACGATCCGTTTAATCCGTGTCATCAGTGTTCTATTCTCTGACATTCGCCCAATGGAACACGGATGACACGGAATTGGACAGAATTGAGACGGATTTAATTTCTCAATCTTTTACCTTTTGCGCTTTTACTTTTAACTTTTTAAATATGCCAGAACGAGGAGAATACTCACCAGAAGTAACACAAGAAAAAAAAGAATACTCATTCAACGAAGGAGTTGAAAAAGCGCTTGAACGCATCCATACACTACTCAATTCACAAGACTATGTCGTGGTCGGTATCGCAGGACCAATAAACAACGATACAAACGTTGGAAAAACCACTCTTTCAGGTGCAATCAAAGCACGACTGACAGAACAAGGAATACCGAGTGTGAGAGTGGATAGACTCAACCAATTCAGCACATACAGCAAAGACGAACTCTTGCTCGATCAATCGAGCTATGAAAACCCAAAAGGAGTCATTATTTTTGGAGCCCTCACCTTCGGATTTCCTGATTATACCGAAAAAGAAACAAACAAAATGAAAGGAATGCAAGATCGAGAAGTACAAAAAATTGGAGAGGAAAATAATGTACCTCTATCACATATAGATATACGAATTCTAATTTATAGACCGGAAGACACCGAACAATCGAACCATCTATTACCGGATATCAAAATCAAAAATGAATTCGCAAAAGTGAAAAAATAACGATATGACTATACACACTTTGAAACTTTCTAACTAAATCCCTATGGACACTTCCCACCTCACCCCTCAACAATGCGGCATTCTCCTCGAGAAAGGAACTGAAGCTCCATTCAGCGGTAAATATGTACATAACAAAGAAAAAGGTATGTACAATTGTGCGCTCTGTAATTCAGAATTATTTTCGTCAGTTACAAAATTTGATTCAGGAACAGGCTGGCCCAGTTTCTCTGACCTCGCTCACTCAGGAGCTGTAGAGCTTATTGAAGACAACACTCACGGCATGCACCGAACCGAGGTCGTCTGCGCGAAATGCAAAGGACATCTGGGCCATGTATTTGACGACGGACCAGGTCCTACAGGCAAGCGATATTGCATCAATTCGCTATCCCTCGACTTTAAACCAAACAACTAAGGTACAGACGCAAAATTTTGCGTCTCTCCCAACCAGAAAACTAGAAAACCAGACAACTAATCCCCCGCCCCTTGCATAAATCCTAACAATCTACTAGACTAATCCCATATCGCATTATTCTTAAACAGACTAAAACACTATGCGTCTACGAATATTGCCTGTCATAGTAGGAGTATTACTCCTAACAGGAGCTGGTTGCTCACGCCAGAGTGAACCTACTCCAGCAAAAGATACTGGTACAAACCCAACATCATCTGATACGGGTACCGTAAATGGCGAAAAGATTGACGATAGTATCGTTTTGACCGGAAGTATTACGGGTCCCTATTCAGTAAATCTCACATGGGAACCCACAAACGAAGTAGCTGAAAGTGTAGAAAAATGGTGGCTTATCGGTGGTTCAGAAGAAAACCCTAGCTATCCAGGCACTAAATTTGTATTCGAAAGAAGCAAAGGATTCCGAGAAAAAGAATGGAAAGGTCTAGCTGCTGGCACCACTCATTTCCGAGTCTGTGCAGTAGTCGACCAAAAATGTACAGTATACAGTAACGACATTGAACTCGAAATTCCAGGAAGGGTTCCAGGAACGAAGTAAAAGCAAAAGACAATTCAAAATACAAATTAAAATACACGAGATCTTTCCCGTGTATTTTTGTTTTAACTTTTGTGCTTTTACTTTTATTTCTTCGGCCTTGTCACCAGTACCTGCACAACTGCCTTCACTCGCGAGAACACTTCCCTTCCTTGAGCTTTCCACATCCCTCGATATTCTTTCAGATCAGCAGAAAGACCAATCGTCTTAATTCCCATTTTGCTACACAGATACATCGTACGTGGCAAATGAAAATTTTGAGTAATCACCAAAATTTCTTCTAAATTAAATTCATGTTTTGCTCGATAACAAGTGAGATACGTTCGATACGCATGTGGATCAATTTCAACAACATCTTCGGGCACCCCCTCATCAACCGCCAACTGCTTCATAAACGTCACCTCGTCACCTCGAAGCGCCCCATCATCTCCAGACATAATCAGACGATCAGTTTTTCCTGCCTTATATAGTAGAACAGCTTGGAGCACCCGATCAGTCTGCATTTCGCTCATGATACCAAGGGCTTTCATTCCCCCACCCAATACAACAGTTACGGTGCTTGTTGGAGTTTCGCTAACCGTATGATAGATAGTTCTCGGATAATAGAGAACCATGATATTTGCTGCCAATACACTCGTACAGAGAATATCAAGAGCAATAAGACAAGCAATAAGAATGTACCGACGTGATTTCATAACAATATCTTAAAGCAAAAATCTAAACTATACAAACAGTGAGTCGTAAATAGTTCACAAAAGTCAATTTAATTATTCCTTATTTCTCTCCTATTCGTAAATTCGTACCATTCGTAATTCGCATGTAGTTATTTTCTAAAATGTTTCTTCATCATCTGCTCAGCTCGATCAATATAGTCTCTAAAGTCAGCCAATATCCGATCTTCATCGCCAGAAAGTTCCTGATCAGCTAGTTTTTTCTCTACCTTCGTTTTTTCAACGAGAAGTGAGTATTCCTCAACCTTTGCTCGAAGTATGGTGAAAATTTTACGAAGATTATGTTCTAATTCGATAGCGGATTCTGGACTTTCATGTAGATGGCGTCTGAAATACCTATATTTATGCCATAAGTACAAAATGAGCAATAATAGAAGCAATACAATGAGAATAAACAAGATAATGACGCCAATAAAGATCACAATATCATCAGTAAACATGAAACTTCGATACACAGGAACTTCTTTGATTACGGTCACCACACCTTCACCCAAAAATGACAACTGAGCAGCAGGCGAGATTTCAAACGCGACAAATTTTTCCAAATGATTTCCTGCATGATCAAATGCTTTGACTCGAAGAATGTGGACCCCAGGGCCGAGAACTGGCGCCACAAACACATGTGACCCATCGTCTTTCCACATGTATGGTTCACCGGTATCAACAGTTATCTCATACGCATCAATACCCGAAAGTTTGTCTTCTGCGGTAAAGATAAATCGAGCAATTGGATCGGTACTCGTAGTTCGAGGTAATTCAGTAATAAAGAAACTACTTGGAGGCTGAGCATCAATCTGATATCGATAATGAGTCGCTGCACTCCAGCCTCCAGCATTTTGCAATTGTAGATGGAAATACCACACGCCATCAGGAGTATCCACATAACTTACCGTACTAATCTTACCATCAGCTTTACCATTACTTGGATTAGTCGCAGGATCCTGGTCTACATGAACATTCACATTCGTAATATCGTTACCGAGTGCCCAATCAAATCGAGGATCATTATCCGCATACCATGTATCAGGATCAGGATGTGTTGGTGACATTATTACAGGAGCCTCAGGTACTGGTGGAAGTGGTTCTTTCGGTTTTGTAGGCTTATCATCAGGAGGTTTTTGTCCACCAATCGTAAACGTTGCCCGACCAAGACCCGTAAGAATATTGGTTCCCGAACCATCATTAGCAAGAACCGAACCCGAGGAAAAACTTACCGCAGCACTACCTGCCGCCTTAGCTTTAAACGTTACAGTCAATATTTTTCCAGCTTTTCCTGTATATCCTGGATTAAATACAATTCCTTCAAAATTTACCCTTCCCGACGTATTAGAAAAAGATGGTTCCTGAACCCACAAACTGAGAATCGAACCAGATTTGGAAACCGAAGTAACTTCAAGTAGCCCTTGAGGGAAGGAAATTACACCGTCTGTTGCATTCATAGCCTGATCAGCACTCCCCACATACACCGAAACAGAAAATGTTTGTCCTATTGAATAGGACCCAGAACTCGGTGACAAAGAAATAGTTGCTGCATCTACGGTAGCAGGAGTGAAAAAAAATATAGCAAAAAAAATTGCTATACTATAGAGACATACTGAGAATACTCTAGATAGTAGAGTATTAGTAATGTTTTTTCTTTCCCCCATACAGGCGCATCACAATAACGGACACAAGGAGAATTAATAAGCCCAGTATACACCAAATAACATACTTTTCATACCACGCAATGCCTGACGGGGATAAAGTAATCACTCGTTCATTACCCGAATAATCCAATGCTTTTACATACACCGTACTCCGGAGTGTCTGGTCGAGGAGGAGGTATGGACTCGTAGCTGAAACCCAAGATAATTCAGGAGAATCACTCAAAAACTTCCAAAATGAATGATACTGCTCAGCAACTTGATATTCAGAAACTCCACTTCCTTTATCTTGCGTTGCAAACACAATCGCATGTTTACCATCAAAAATATGTTGATCAGTAACAAGAGTTATAGAGAATGATTCTGGAGGTTCGGTATCACGTACCGGAAGAAATATTGCCTCAGTAGAAGAAGTAATTGATGCAGTTAACGTAAGCGGCGAGCGCGTCACTCCGGTCATGGTCCCCTGCCCATCATTCAAATACACCATTTCATTTCTCGATTCAATCGTAAAGGTACCCAAATCAGTACTTTCTAATATCAAAGAAAAAAGATACCCCTTTTGTCCACTAAACCCCCCAGGAATAATGCCAGAAAAAGAAACGACACCCTCCGCCGTAAGACGAGGTTTTTCAACCCACAGACTTACCATCGAATTCCCATCTCGCACTTCACCGAGAGTTACTGCACCTGTCGGAAAAATAATCTCCCCTTCAAACGCATTGATTGTTTCATTTTTTGTATCAAGAAATACACCCACTTCAAAAAACTGACGAATAGGTACCTCAGTCCCCTGCGATCCAAAATAAAATTCAGCAGCAGATACGTGGGTAAAGGAAAAAATACTCCCAATAAGTATAAGGATAAGCAGTAGCGAAAATTTTTTTGAAACAAATTGCATAGTTCAATTGGTTGTCTGGTTTTATAGTTATCTAGTTTTAAATTTTCCTTTGGGACTTTATAAACTTTTTGACTTTCAACTCCATTTATCCTGTCCAATAAAACGCCATGATACTAAAATCAGCCAAGGTTACTGCAGCATCCCCATTCAAATATTTTCGCTCAAGTTCAATAAACGCTGCTGAGGGAGTACGTCGGTACCAATACGCTAAAATAGAAAAATCAACGAGATTTACCCGCCCATCACAATTCAAATCTGCACGACCACAAATAGCATCAACAGGAGTATTTTCTGTTCCAACCGCAAATGAAGCTGATTTACCAAATGCGCTCACCTCAGTATTAAGTGTTGCACGAGATTTGGTAGCATGCTGTCCATACTCCAGTGGTGTCGTATCAAAGTTGTACAAATACACACCATCTTCATCAGAATTAGTTTGAACAAACATTTCTTCATTGGAATGTACAGAAATTGTAATCTGAGTTTCAGGAGCACTCTGCCCAAAAATCGCAATCGTTTCACCTTTTTTTACCTGCCCCTTATCCACCGCAATTGTCGGACTCAAAAATATTCCACTCACCGTAGCCGAGGCACCCGTGGTAAGAGTGATAGGAAAAGATAACAAACTCGAGCGATTACCATTGAGATCATCACTATACAGAGAAAATATAAAACTACCTGCTGATAAATCAGCAAGAGTGATTTGAAATCTAGCATCAGGTCCCGAAACAGTAGTTGCGGCAAGTTGTGCATCTTTCAAAAGTGTTACGGTACTATTCGGATAAGCTCTCCCGTAAAACGTTACCGATGTGTTACTAGTTGGCACACCTCCGCCTCCGCCACCACCTCCGCCACCACCTGATGTCGTACCTACGGGGGTAGCAGAGACCTGCGTTGAAGTAACGATTGGATTACCAAAACTATCCAACGCGCGCACCACAAAATAATACGTCGTATTATTGGACAAACCAGTACGATTAGATGCAAGCACCAACCCTACAGTGGTAAACGAATACGGTCCGCCAGAAACCGTTGATTGTCCAACTTGATATCCACCAACTACAAACCCAAGGTCATCTGCAACCGCAGGCGTCCAGGACAAAGTAACTTCGGTATTTCCTGCATTGGAGAATACAATTGGAGTAGTGATTGATGGAAAATACAAAAATCCAGATCGATACACAAATGAGCCCGTAGAAGATTCACCAATCGCTGTCTGCCCAGTACTCGAATAATATTCAAAAGTCGCCGAAGATGAGCGACCTGCTTCGACTACAATTACGGGATCAAGTAACGTAAAATTAGACGAAGTGAATGCCTCGGCTAAGGATACCGCTGGTATCAATGAAAAAAGTAATAGCCAGAAAAAACGAAAACGCATACGAAAACTCAAAGAAAAAAGAGTATAGAAGAATGGTTTTGTCTCGAATCACTCAATCCCACCGCTCTATACTCTATCCTTAGTTATAATGCAAATTACTGTGCAGCAGGTGTTTCAGTAGCTGGAGTATTAGCAGCTGGCGCTTCACCAATAATAAGAGGTGCAACTTCTACAATTCTTTTTTCAGATGGAGAATAGAGAACTGCTTTTCTTGCTGCAGCATAGATCAATACTTTGTCCCCCATTTTAGCATTCACGAAAAAAGGTTGCCCTTGGAGCTGTGTAGGGTCAGTGACAGTTGCAACAGTTGGAGCTTCGTCTGGAAGAAGTATAAGTTTACCCACCTCCTCAACAAGTGACTGAATATCTTCCTGCGCTTGTGCTTGTGGGTTTTGTTTCGCGGTATTCAATTTTCGATAAAAAAATACATTAGTAACTATTAATACTGCAGAAACTAGTAGAAGAACGAGAATAAGTAACTTCTGTTTTGATTCATCCATAGGAAATTTAGAATTATTAATTTTTTGTATACGTAATAGTCAAAATCAATCGACCTTTAAAGTAATGTACATAGTATACCAGATCGAACAAAAATGAAAAGTGTACGATCTAAAGATATATTCTCGAAGGTAACACGCTAAGGGGCAGTCGGGCCTTCCCCACCCCCTTCGTCTGGAGGTAATTGCTCAGTTGGAGGATCTACAGGTGGATTCTCGACAGGAAGTACTTCTGTAGGTGGTTCGTTAGTCGGAGGTTCTCCTGTCCCTTCGTCTGGAGGTAATTGCTCAGTTGGAGGATCTACAGGTGGATTCTCGACAGGAAGTCCTTCTGTAGGTGGTTCGTTAGTCGGAGGTTCTCCTGTCCCTTCGTCTGGAGTAGAAGTAGTAGACTGAAAATCAAAGGTCGAAGTCACCGATTCAAATAATTTTGGATTCTGTATTGCAAACGCAAGCCAGTTGAAGGCAATATCCACCGTAGTAGTTTGACTAAGACGAATAACAAATCCATATTGTGAGATGTTCAAGACCATGTGTCTTAGATTGCTTCCAAAAATAACTTCTTCGAGAGTCGTCGTAGTAAACACACCAGTAGAAGTAACATCATAAGCAATTGAAGCTTGGACAATTGGTGTACCAAGATACTCCCGATCAAAGGTAACCTGAACTTCACGATCTCCTGCAAAAATTACTGCAAAACCACCAGTATCAGAAGTAAAATATGGTCTGCCAAAGAAAATCGTATCATCCATCAAAGTTAGCGACCCAGCGCCCTGAAGTCCTGCAATCGTCGATGCACGAATACCTGCAGAAGCAGTAATCTCTGTTTCAAACACTAGCCCAGCACCAAATAATCCAGCCAGATCTGCAATACGTGCAGAAGTTGACGTAAATGATTCTTCAAGAGCAGAAATACGCAGTGCCTGAGCATTTGTAGAACTCGTAAATTCACCAAACATAGATTGTGTGGTAGTAGAAAGACTCTCAATCATCGAGCTGAGGCTAGTGATAACTGGACTCTCAATACTCGCGACAGTTAGACGCTCTGCAGTAATACCTCCAAAAGTTGAAGTCAATGATACCGAAAGACCACCGAGAATAGACACATCACCTGAAACTGAAAGCCCTGCAAATGCGAATGAACTTGAACTGAAGTTAGCAACAATCTCATCAAACGAGAGAATATCAGAAGAGGTAGAAGAAGTATCGAGTCCAATAATCTGATTTACACTAATACGATCAGCAGTAAGGAGGCCTGCAAAGAATGCATTTCCTTCAGAATCAACCGAAAATACTGTTGAACTCGGACCTGAAGCAGAAGTGGTAATAACCAATCGTGAATCTCCATCCAAAACAACAGCAATATCCTCATCAAGGAAAGAAACTAATTTTTTGGTAAATATTTCATCAGCAATTACTCGTGGAGTAATGATTTCTCTCATTGCAATAAATCGATCAGCAAAAAGCTCAGTTTCATCAGTAATAGCGAGACCAGAAGGAAGTCCCGCTTGTTGACTCAAGAGCATACTAAGTAATTCTTCACCCGTCTTTGTAATAGAGGTAGACCCCGTATCAAAATGTCCAGTGTATGATGATGGAGCTAGAGCAACCAAAATTTGTCCACCAAAATCTCCACGAGTTGCAGTCGAGGTACTAGAAGCTCCCTCTATGGCATAACCCACAATCTTTGAAGCCTTAGTTGCTTTCATGGCATATCCTGGAATAGAAGCTGCAGTCAATGGATCACCCGGCAATATCGGACCATTTTCAAAGGAGACTTTTACAGGAACTCGACCGGTGAGTGCGACTCGGACAGTACTTGATGTTTCAGATCCCAGTACCGTATGTGGTGAATAGGTAATAATACCCATTACTTGATCATCATATCGTCTATTCGTTTTTCTTACAGCAATAGTATTACCACCATTTCCTTCATCAAACGCAACCAAATCACCGGATTCATAAGACCCATCTCCAGCCCTAAGATATGTCTCAGCAATATCAGCACTCGTTACCGGGTCAAATACCCGAGTATCGACTTCCGCACTTTGATTTTGTTCGGTATTTACCAGTCCCGCAGTAACAGGATCATCACTCCATACACGAATGTAATCGACTTCAAGATTCATCTGAGAAGTAGACGACGCCATCATGACTGCAGCGACACCAAGATTACTTGTTACTGAAGCAGCACTTGCAGCACCACAATCAGTAAAATTAATACCATTGGACATACCAGGGTCGACATAGAAACGCACCGTTGAGGTAGATTCGACTACAATTTTCAATAACGCCCAGTCAGTGTTACTAATCGTTGCATTCGGACATGTCAGTGTAGTCGCTGCAGTCCCACCTGCAGGGTCAACACGCCCAGACCAAGTAGTTCCTGAGGCATTAGTGAAGTAAATACCCTCACTAGTAGGACTCCGAGCAGCAGAGGTGGTCGCACCAGCACCTGTTACCAACGCAGTTGCATCAATCATAAACCCTGCCCACGTATGGAATAGTGCAGTAGAAGTGCTCGGACGAACTTTTGCAAGGAATGTAGGCAGACTATTCACCTTGGTAAAGGTGGTCAAATCACCTGCACCAAGACCCATACCAAGATAACATTGCGATCCTGCAGATGCATTATTCGAACGATGATACCCACCATATTCACCGGTTGCATTATCAAGTACATTAAATGCACAAACACCTTCATCAACAAACCAAGAACCATTGTCACCCCACGTAGCAGCATCCGCAGTTGTATTCGCAATCTCAGCATTGAATTCCTGCCCCATGTACGTATCGTACGAAATAAACCCACGATATGATTGCACAAAGCCAAGTTTATCGATACTAAATATAGGCTCATGTTGAGAATTAGTGCTCGTCACAATCGTAAACAATTTTGCAGTAGAGGTGATCGTGCCATTTGCTCCATAGGGCATTCCCGTGACAATTCGAAGTGCTGATCCACGGAACGCACCCGGGTCAGTAGAAGTAGATAATCGGATATCTACCAGTGCCTCAGTGCTCGTAGCTCCAGAACCAAGGAAATGATCAGTAATGGTCAATCCACCATCTGATTTAATTCCACCAGCACCAACGACAAGTCCGTTACCGATATATGCATCATTTGAGATAGTCATATTATCAGTAACATTAAGTGTACTAACCTGAAGAGCACCAATATTTGCCACAGGAGCATCGATACCGCCAAGATCAATAACAGTCAATCCATCAGTATCGCTACTCGCCACATACGCATATCTGCCGGAGACAAACACATCATACGCGCCATTAAGAAGATTAATATCTTTGATACCGCCGACAATAGTAGGATTAGTTGAACTTGAAATATCAATAATACGGAGCGAATCGTCAGTATCAACTGCCACATACGCGTATCGACCAGAGACAAATAGATTAGTAACAAGATTAAGTGCAGTACTAGATGCCACACCTCCAACAATGGCTGGTGCTGTTGAACTTGAAATATCAATAATACGGAGCGAATTGTCAGTTGCATTGACTACATACGCATATCGCCCAGAAACAGATACAGCATAGGGACTGGCAAGTGCAGTACTAGATGCCACACCTCCAACAATGACTGGAGCAACCGGATTTGAAATATCAACAATTCGTAATGAATTATCAGCAGAGTTTGCTGTGTATGCATATCTGCCAGAGACATATACTCCGTAAATACTATTTAGATTAACCGCATCTTTAATGCCACCGACGATAACTGGAGCAACCGGATTGGAAATATCAATGATACGGAATGAACTATCATTAGTAGCACCAACATATGCATATTTACCAGAAACATATATTGAACGTATACCACCAAGTCTACTTGCATCAGTAACACTACCAATAATGGTGGGTGCAGATGGATTAGAGATATCAATAATGGCAAGTGAATTACCAACATTATTTGCGACATATGCATAATGCCCCGAGACAAATACATCAATAGGTCCATTTAAATTCACCGCATCCTTAATACCACCAATGATGGCAGGTACAGTTGGATTCGAGATATCTATCACACGGAATGAATTATCGCTGTAATTAGCTGTATACGCATATCGACCGGAAACAGCTACCGAACGCATACCATTCAAATTAGTCGAAGAAACCAACCCGACAACTGTTGGGTTGGCAAACACAGACTGCATATATGCACCCGAAAGGTACAGATTAGTACTCGTAATATTCGTCGCAGAAATACTTGGTACGGAAAGAACACCGGTAGAGGTAGTAAAGGTGAATGATGCAGTAGTAGTAATCGATCCGTCTGCCGCACCAAACGCTATTTGATTTGTATTAATCGTAAGCCCTCCACCTCCAGTATCATCATCTCCACATTCGAATTTACCCGTAGTTGCATTGTATGCAAGCGTTTGATTATCAGCATTACAAGTAGAAAGTCCGGTTTGAAAGAAACCTCCAGAAATTGTAGTAGTATTTGCAAAGAAGTTAGTGGTGCTCGCATTAATAAATAGTGTTGAAGTTGCAAAGAAGTTAGTAGACGTGATCGAATTAACTAATAGTCCTCCAGCAATATATGAAGTAGAGGTCCCGGCAACTGCAAGTACCCCATCAGTCATAATTCCTCCTGCTCCCACATTTAATCCATTAGAAATAAAAGTATTATTTGCAACCGTGAGATTCTCCGTGACATTAGCAGCACTTACCTGGAGTGCACCAATGTGTGCGACAGTGGCATCGATACCACCAAGGTCAAGAATACCTAGACTATCACCATTTCCATTTGCTACATATGCATATTTACCCGATACAAATACTGATTCAGATCCAGTAAGATATGAAGAGATTATAGAGCCATTCACAGAACCCTCAGTCTTCACTGACACAAACCGCGGAGTAAGAGGGTTTGAAATATCAACTACAGCTAGACCACCTCCAGCATAGTATGTTAGATATGCATACTTACCCGCAACAAATACAGAGTTAGCTTGATCAATATCAAAAAATGGTGATTCACTATTCACTGAAGAAGCTATTGTAGGATTAGTAGAACTAGAAATATCTACAATCGTCAAATCCGCTGAGCCGCCCAAATTATTAGCAACGTATGCATACTGTCCAGAGATATACACCGAATATGCACCATTCACAGACCCTACACCTCCAACTCGCTGAGGATTAGTAGGATTTGAGATATCAATAACCTGTAGACTATCACTACCATAAGCAGCCACATAGGCATACCTACCCGAAACATATACGGAACGAGGATTGGACAAATTCGTATTATCTTTTACTCCGCCTACAATAGTGGATGTCCCTATTGGATTTGAGATATCAATAATGCGCAGTGAGTTATCCGCCTGATTTACCACATACGCATACTTACCAGAGACGTACACACTTCCAGCACCATTCAACAATGAAGTATCACGCACACCACCTACAATTGATGGTGCACGTGGATTTGAGATATCAATAATACGAAGAGAATCGTCAACATTGCTTGCTGCATACGCATACTTACCGGAGACAAATACAGAACTAATACCTACTAGTTGAGACGAGGAAACACTTCCAAGAATTGTAGAGGTAGTGAGTGGATTTGAAATATCAATAATAGCAAATGAGTTGGCATCATTATTCGCTAGATATGCATATTTACCAGAAACATAGACTGAAGTAGCACCATTAAGCAGTGTTGTTGAAGCAACACCTCCTACCAATTTTGGCTCCACAGTCTGAGTAACTTCAATTGCACCAGATGAAAGCGATCCATTCGTACTAATACCCTCTTCTCCTACCACCAAGCCTCGTGAGATTATGACCCCTTGTGTTACATTGAGTGTGTCTACTTGAAGTGCTCCAATATGTGCACCAGAAGCATCAATACCACCATAATCGAATACCACAAGATTTTGAGAGATACCTGCAGCCACCAGTACATATTTACCAGCCACTGCGACAGAACTCGGTTCAGTCATAATACCACTACCTGCTGCTTGTTGATGTGCCACTATCATAGGCGCAGTAGGGCTGGACACATCAACAACAGTAAGGCCCCCGATAATACTTGATACATACAAATTTTTACCAGACAAATCAACTGATGACGCCCATTGTAATTTTGTACTATCTTTTACACCACCCACAATTACTGGATTTAGAGGATCTGAGATATCAATAATGCGTATACTAGCATCATCATAATTTGCAACATAGGCATATTTTCCTGATACACGCACAGCCGATGCACCATCGAGAAGAGTACTGGATACACCACCAACGATATATGGTCTCAAAGGAGTCGAGATATCAATAATTCTCAGACTATTTCCGATCTGACTTGCTACATATGCATATTTACCGGACACATATACTGCCTCCGCACCATTGAGTGCGGTACTACTTGCCACTACCCCCATCTTTTTTACATTAGTCTTACTTGAGATATCTAAAACAACCAGACTGTCACTATTATAATCAGCTACGTAGGCATAGTTTCCAGATACATGAATTGAACGGGCGTTTGAAAACAACCCGGTTTCTTCATATATTCCTTTGGGTGAAGTTGGATCAGATACATCGATAATAGACATTCCGTCGGAACCCACGGTATACACATAGGAACCATCAACAGATATACTATCAACGACTGGATTAGCGGCACTAAATACACTCGCAAATTCAGGCCTTCGTGTATTCGAAATATCTAAAATATTTAGTTTTTGATAACTTCCACCAGCAATGTAGGCATATTTTCCTACTATTTTCATATCACCTGTTGTATCCAAAGAACCAGTGCTCGTGGTAATAGAACTTACTAAGGCGAGAGTACCCTTGACATCAATAGTAAGTGCTCCTGCAGCAACCACCCCATCAGTCATAATTCCACCAACTCCAACATTCAATCCATTTGAAATATACGCATTATTTGCTACGGTAAGATTTTCAGTAACATTAATGTTACTTGATTGCAATGCACCGATGTGTGCAGCAGGTGAGTCAAAACCACCAAGATCAAGAATTCTAAATGATCCTCCTGCCCAATTTGCGACATAGGCATACCTTCCTGAAACATATACCGAACGAGCTCCATACAATAATGAATCATTTTTTATTCCACCCACAATTGAGGGGGCGGTTGAGCTTGAGATATCGATGATACGGATAGAGTTATCGTCTCTTGCAGCCACATAGGCATATTTACCAGAGACCTGTACTGAACGAGCTCCATTAAGTAATGAACTATCTTTTACTCCACCCACAATTGAAGGAGCGGTTGAGCTTGAGATATCGATGATACGGATAGAGTCATCGTCTTCACTTACCACATATGCATATTTGCCAGAGACATAGACTGACCATGCAGTATTAAGAGCAGTTGTTGATACCATGGATCCTACGATCGTAGGGATAGTGGGGTTTGAAATATCGATGATCTGGAGAGAATCAGAATTTCTGTCTGTAACATACGCAT
>CAYSXR010000001.1:0-276756 GCA_964435035.1 uncultured Gammaproteobacteria bacterium | reverse complement strand
GTGGTCACGGGCTCGGACGACGCCCCTGGACCGGGTGATGCCGAGGAGGACCTCGGCTGACGACTCTTCTTACAATGGGAGCATGCGGGCGAGGAACGGAGTCAGTTCCTGGCCTCGTGCCGTGACGATCGCGATCGCGTGGTACGCGGGAAGCGTCATGAGGTCGGCGGCCGTGTAGATTGGCTCAACAGTTGGCCCGAGCACACGGGCATCCTCGGCTCCCACCCTGAAGTACATTCGGCTTCCGACGTTCCCGAGCACGGCCTCGCGGATACTTTCTCCGAGCTGCCCCAGGTACTGGTGCGAAAGCACCAGACCAAAGCCGTACTTGCGGGATTCAGAGAGGACCGTCGGGATCGAGCCCGACACAAAGTGCTGGAACTCGTCGAGGTAACAGAAGAACGGTGGCGAGCTTCTGCCGCGGCGCATGGAGGCGAGGTAGAGAGACGACAGTATGAGGGAACCGATCATCGCCGCCATGTCCTCGCCGAGACGGCCGACGGCGAGGTCGACGATGAGGACGACCCGCTTCTCAAGGTAGTGGTCGAAATCGAGCCGTGAACGTTCTCCGCGGAGCATCGGTCCGGCAATCGGATGCGCAACCAAGCTGCCAAGTTTGTTCATGATCGGGGCAAGGGCTTCGGCTCGGAGACGCGGTGGAAGGGCGGCAAACTCGCGGGTCCAGACGTCCCGCACGTACGGGTCACGGACGTGGTCGACGACGCGAGCTCGAACGTCGTCGTCGAGATAGAAGCGATGAAGCATACCCAGGCTTGCGCGCGGATGCGCGGCGACTGCGAGGATACCGAACCTGAGGTAGTGTTCGAGGCGCGGGCCCCACGAGTCGGCCCACCGGTGCTTGAACACCGAGATCAGCTCTGAGGCGAGAAGCCCAGACTCGGTCACAGGTTGCGTGCCTCGTCGGAACACGTTGAAGGGTGGTGTCTTCTCCGCGATGCCAGGTGAGATGCGGATGATGCGTTCACGCCTGGACGCCGTCGCGAGCTCGTCGACCTCGGCAGCGAGCGACCCGTGGGGGTCAATAATCGCAAGCCCCACGTCGCTTTGAAGGTCTTGCGCCACCATCGAGCGAACCAGGGTCGACTTCCCGGTCCCGGTTTTCCCAACGATCCAGGCATGGCGCAGTCGGTCCTCGGGGAGTAACCCAAAGCGCGTCGCGGTCCGCCGGTAGAGGGCCTCGCCGAGAATGATAAGGGCGCGACCGGAAGCGTCGTAGGCGGCCAAGCTGGCCGAACGTGGAGCTTGTCTTCTCGATGATCGCTGATTTGGATGTTGACGGTGATGGGCATACATTCGATAGAGATTATGACTAATTAGCGAAGTGCGTTGACGTCGAGGTGATGGCGTGTGCCCTCGATGTCGACGAACTCGGTTTGGGCGAGACTCTCGACGGTGAAGGTCGTGGGCGGGTATGTGCGCGCTGAATGTCTGGGCGCTACCGCGAACCACACGAACCTTCGACCGTGACGGAGTCTGCGCTCTGCGAGCACGCGGAGGTTCTCGACTCGTTCGTCCGATGGCGAGACGACCGCGAGCGCGCGGACACGCCGGTGGTTGAAAACCGAGGTGAAGAACCCCGTGCGGAGGAGCTGCAGATAGCGCTCGAGCTTCTCGACCAGGCGCGCGTTCCCGCCTTTGACGCCAGCGTGCACGACCTCGACGTAGATGGTGGTCGGGGCAGGCAAGCCCACCGCGTCGACGATGAACGCACCGTCTGGAACAACGCCGGTGGCAGCATGCTGATGTAAGCGCGCGACGGCCAGCAGTGACCGAAGGTCATGATCGCGGAGCGTCGCGACCGAGCGAACGTCTGGCGCGCGACCGAGTGACGCCTCACCGGAGACGAGCAGGTCGGCGACCACGAGCTCGTGCAACATGTGATGGTAGCCGACCTGCGTCGCCTTCTTGGTGTGCGGAATCGCACGGGGCGGAATGCCAAGCACGGCTGCGAGAACCTCGGCGCCGGCGCGTGCCATTGAGTAGACGGGCCGCACTCGCCTCCGGAGACCGTCAACGGGCGGCAGGACGTAGGTCCGGTCGAGGTAGTTGTCGTCATGGAGCTCCTTCAAGCGGGCCTGCGCCGCCCGAACAGAGCGGTCCACAAAATGAAGTGCGTGGAGATGCTCGGTGGTGAGGAACCGATGCCGGAAGATCGAGCGGAGGATTTGGGTGTCGCGGGATTGGATGATCATGAGTAGGGGTCGTTGCGCGGTTGACAAAGCTCGAGCGTGGTCGGCGATGACCATCATCGAGTTGGCGACGTGCGTTCACGGTGACGATGGTCATCAGAACGCGCGCCGCGATGTTCCGCGATGTCGGCTGTCTTCGCCTCGTTTCCCCTCCTCGCACGCGTGAGTCCGAGGTAGCCGTTCCGCGGCCCGACCCGGTAGGTGTCGTGGCGGTCGGTGATGTCAGGCGATGAAGGGTGACAGCAGGATGGTCAGCTCAACGCGTTCGACGTTCGGAGTTGCGGGTTCCCGATCGCGATAGCGTCGGGGTAGCCCGCGCGCGTCCCGTCGGGGTGACCCGGCACGGGGCGCCCGACTACTCGGCGCGCGCCATCACCTCGACTCTGCCTGGTCAGGGTCGGTTAGGTGTTGTGCAGTGGCGACGAGTAGTCGGGGGCACGGCCCCCGACGGGCGCGCTCATTTAACCCGTTGTTGTAGCCATTGTTGTCGCCCGTCGGGTGGGGCAGGGGTTCGCTGGATAGAGCGAACCGGGTCGAGGCGGTGAAGTCGAACGGTGAAGGAACTTGGGAGTGCGCCGCGCATTTCACCGTCGACGCCGGCGAGCGCTAGCCCGCCGCCTGATCGGTGAGGCGGTACTGCCACTGGCGCGGCTTCGTCGGGTGACGTCGCTTCTCGATCGAGTAGCCGTAACCAGTGAGCTTCCACTTGGCGCCGGCGAAGGTGTGGCCGACGCGGCGGACAAGTTCACTGGTCGAATGCCAGCGCTCATCGCGGAGGATGGAGTGCAGCAGCTCGTGCTTCAGGCGACCCGTAGGGTTTCGTTTCATAGGGTTGAGGGTACGTGTCATCGGGTAAGGCGATGTCGGAGCGCGTCGATGTCGCGATCCGCTCCCCAAGCAAGGTCAGGATAGACCTGCTCGAGCGTGACCCCGAACAGTCGGAGCAGCAACATGAGGTTGCGGGCTCGCGGGAACCGCGTTCCCCGCTCGATGTCGTAGTACGAGTCCGTGTTGTAGGCGGTGGTCGAAGAGCGCGTGAAAACGGCGAGTAGCGCTCGACGCCGCTGTTGACGGCGGCGAGCTGCAGTCCCGTTGCTCACGCCGTGGTCGGACCGGCCTTGCGGCTACGGGCTCGTGCCTGGGCTTCTTTCAGGCGGTAAGAGTCGCCGTCGATCTCGATGATGTCGCTCTTGTGGACGAGACGGTCGACGAGCGGTACGACGCAAGTGGCGTTCGGGAAGAGGTCGCCCCACTCTTTGAAGGCTCGATTGGTGGTCACGATGACGCTGCGCGCGAGCTCGTGCCTGCGGTCGACGACTTCGTAGAGGACGTCTGCATGGCGGTTGCCGTAGGCGATGTACCCGAGCTCGTCGATGACCAGGGCCGCGGGGCTCGTGTAGCGTCGATACGCGCGGGATAGCGCCGTCAGGCTGTCTTGGCCGGCGAGCTCGTTGAGCATCGCACTCGCGGTCGTGAAGCGCGCGGTTCTGCCTGCACGAATGACGGCATGTGCGAGGTTCTTGGCGATCATCGTCTTGCCGACCCCGCTGGGCCCGACGAGGATGATGTTGGCTCCCTCGGCGTGGAAGCGCAGCGTGAACAGCTCGTCGATGGCCTGACGATCGATGGCGCGCGGCCAGCTCCAGTCGTAGTCGGCCATCGGTTTGAAGCGTCCGAGCTTGCTGCTCTTGAGGCGGCTATCGAGGCCGCGACGTCGACGCTCTTCGGTCTCGATGGCGATCACTCGCTCGAGCCACGGCTCGTTGCAGATTTCGTCACATCTCGCAGCCAGCCCGATGAGGCCTATGGCGCGGAGACGCCGCTCGAGTTCGTCACTCATGACAGTCCTCCGTGGGTTCCTTCAGCGCATCGTAGGCTTCGAGCGAGGGCCGCCGCACGACCATGTTTCGAATGCGCGGGTCATCGGGCAGGGCCACGGCGATCGGCGCCGGGAGCCCCACGTCCCGCCGACGCCGGTCGAGGATCTGACGAACCGCCGCGATGTGCGGCGCGTCCATCGCGATCGCTTCATCGACGGACATCGCGAGCTCCTCGGCACCGAAGGCGTCGAGGATCTCCCCCAGGCGAACGACGGCATTGCCGATGTTGCCGCCGCGCTCGGCGAGCCGCCGCACGAACTCCTGAGCGACCGGCACCGCCACGAACACACGATTGAGCCCACGCGCGTTGCGGGCCTCGCGCTTGCGCTCGACGAGAGCCGCGATGTGCGCTGCGTCCTCGATCTGCGCGCCTTTGTCCCACGAGCGCGTGTGCATGGCGATGACGTCCTGGCCATCCATGACGCGCACCGTGTCGCTCGTCGCCATGACGGTCAGCGACCGCCGAACACGATCGTGCGGGACGCTGTAGTCGTTGCCGTCGAAGCGCACGTACGGCGTCTTGCCGGCCTTCACCTCGACGCGGTCGGCGACCGGGAACACGTCGGCGGGGAGCGCGCGAAGCACCTCCCGCTCCTCGGCGAACGCGGCACCCACCGTGAGCGTGCGGTCGTCGGGATGCGTGCGGAGCCCACGCACCTCACGACACCATCGCTCGGCCTGCGCGTTCAGGTCTGCGAGATCGGCCCAGGTGCGCGCAGCGAAGAACGAGGTGCGCACATCACGAATGGTCCGCTCCACCCGCCCCTTCTCGTTGCCGCGATAGGGCGCGACCGGGCGCGCGTCATAGCCGTAGTGGCTCGCGAACGCCGACAGGTCCGCGTTGAACACGATCGCGTCGCCGATGCGCTGGGTCACCGCCGACTTCAGGTTGTCGTAGAGGATCACGCGCGGCACGCCGCCCCAGGCCCGAAATGCCGCCTCGTGGTGCTCGAGGAAGCTGCCCATGCGCATGTCCGCGCCGAAGCGCAGCCACGCCCAGCGCGACCACGACAGCACCATCACGAACGCCACGAGCGGCCGGCGCGCGCCGCCGATCATGATGTGGCCGAAGTGGCCCCAGTCGACCTGGGCCTCTTCGCCCCGAACGGTCGACAGGCGCAGGAAAGCCTCGGCCGCCTTGGGCTTGCGGTGGCGAGCGACCAGCGCGCGGAAGTGGTCGCGCGCGCCCGTGTAGCCGCGCTCCCGCACCATGTCGTAGACCCGGCTCGCCGTGACCTCCGGGTACTTGTCCAGCACGTCGATGACGAACGGCAGGTACGGATCGAGTTTCGACTTGCGCGTCGGCAGCGACGCGAGCGGCACCCCATCGCCGAGCAGCGCGCGCCGCACCGTGCTGTGGTGCAGGGTGAGCTCCCTCGCGATCGTGCCGATCGGCCACTGCTCGGCATGGTAGAGGCGGCGGATCTTCGATTTCAGCTCGTCGGAGATCATGCCCACCTCCGCTGCACGAGGCGCAGCTGCCGGAAGTCACCCACGCCGCGCAGAGTCCGGCGACGTCGGCGGCCCTCGACCACTTCGTAGTGCACGAGCACGCTGTCGCACGGAAAGAGATCCGCTCCGAAGAGGGCCGAGTCGACGTGCCTCGGCAACGACGGCCCCGCAGAGATCGCAGCGGTGAGAGGCTGGCCGGCCCACAGCGCCAGGCCCTCGAGCAGGGTCAAGAGAGCGCGTGGGTGGTTGGCCGTCGACGGCAGCGCCGCCTTGAGGAGCTCGTTGCCGTCCGGGTCCGTCATCAGCAGCTTCGTGTTCGTGGCCGTCGGTTCCACGGCGATCTTCCATCGATACATCGGTCACCTCTGCCTCGACCGGGTTGGAGGTCGAGGGCAGGTCCGAGCCTGCGACCGACGACGCGACCGCGGAACCCAGATCCCCCACGATTGCGTGCGGAGCCGCCTTTCGCCTGCGCCTGCGCCGCTCGGCGTCACGATGTTCGCGACGACCTTCGGGCGTGCGGCGATACGTCCTCCGAGCGCGCCGCAGCCTCTCCGTCCGGCGCTTCGGGGCGCAGCCGAGGCAGTAGATGTTGCCCCGATCGCAGCGCGGGCAGATCGTGACGTGTCTTCCGCAGGCGCGGCAGGAGTAGCGACGGGCGGTGTCCAGCGGCCTCCGTCTCGAAGCCCTGGCCGTCCTGCGCGGCTTGCGGCATCCTCCGCGTGGACGAGGCGACGACTGTAGTCGCCCCGTCCAGGGGGGCCGGCGTTAGCGCGCCAGCTCCCCGACTTCGAGACCTCCCGGCTACGCCTGTCTCAACTCGCCGGCCACAAACTCGGCGTTACGCGCTACTCGCCGTCCTACAGCGCTTCCTGACCCTCACTGACACGTGTCGAGATGACCAAGGAACCGCGCAACATCGCGTTGCGTGAACCCTCGAAGACGGCGGATGACACGCCACTGATTTGGATATGGAATCCTTCGGCCGCGTGGTACGCGGCCGCCCCGGCGAGACCTCATAGACGATGCACATGCAATGTTTACGTGACTTAAGTGCCGGGTGCGGCAGGCTCCGACTTGGAAGGGAATTCGGCGTCCTCGCCCGGACCGCGGGAGGTATCCCGCTCGACCAGGCCGGCGAGTGCGCGCACGAAGAGCATGAGCTCGACCAAGACTGCGGTCCGTTCATCCGCCGAAAGTGTCGGATAGGCGGCTGCAAGTTTCTTGGCGAGTTGCTCGTCGTCAAATTGGAGATGTCGCATAGGCGTGTGGAAATCGTACTGCAAGAGGGCGCGATACTGTCAGGGGCACAAATGCCCGGGTCAAGTTTCTCGCCCGAGCGCACAGCATGTGGATATCTCAAACAAAAAAACACCGCAACTCGCGAACGAGGGGGGCGCTTGTGCCGGTGTTACGAATCGAGCGGACACGATAAGCTCGAAGGACCCTCTGTCATTCTGTAATTCAGATATTATGCCACATTTTTCAACATTTGGCACCCGTCGTGCAGCGCCCTCAACCGTGTTCTGCTACGTCCGGGTTTCCTCCGACGACCAGGTGCATGGCGCCTCGCTCTTTGAGCAGCGCCGCATCATCCAGGAGTTCTGCGCCCGTCGTGGCCTTGTCGTCAAAGACGTCATCGAAGACGTCGAGTCCGCAGCCAAGGCAGGTCGAACGGGTTTCGTCGACCTCGTGAAGCGACTCGGTAAGGGCGACGCCGACGGCGTCGTGTTCCACAAAGTTGACCGGTCGAGTCGGAACCTCCGGGATTGGGTGACGATCTCGGAACTCATGGACGCCGGGCACTACATCGCCTTCGCGTCCGAAGGTCTCGACAGTGCCGACTCGGGCGGCCGTCTCACCATGGACATGCTCGCCGCGGTTGCGGTTCACTTCATCCGGAACCTCAGGAGCGAGATCCTGAAGGGCAACCTCGGACGGATGAGACAAGGATACTGGCCGAGAAACGCCCCCTTCGGGTACTTGAACCCGCCGCCAGAAACGCCGAAGGGCGAACGCGGCAGGAAGATCCCGGACCCGGAGCGCGCCCCGAGCATCCTGGAGCTCTTCGAGCGCTACGCGACCGGTGCCTATACCCTCGACCAGCTGACCGAGGTCGGCCGCGAGCTTGGGTTGAAGAGCAAGGGCGGCGCGTTCAAAACCCGGTCGAGGATCGCGAAGATGCTCGACAACCCGTTCTACGCAGGCTTCATCCCCTACCGCGGTGAGCTCTTCGCCGGCCAACACGAGGCGATCGTACCGGCCGGGATCTTCGAGGTCGTCAGGCAAATCCGTCAACGGCGGAAACACCCGCACCTCTTCATCGCGGAGCCAAAGTACCTGTACCAGCGGATGTCTCGATGCGGTCACTGCAAGCGCTTCCTCATCGGCGAGCACAAGCGAAAGGTCGTCTACTACCGCTGTCACACACGAGGGCACCCGACCGTCTGCATCCGCGAAGAGCTGCTCGACGCGGTGATTGAACGCGACCTCAAGCGCATGATCCTCTCGTCGGAGGAGCGCGACCTCGTGCTCGATGTCGTCGAACGCATGTACGGCGATGAAGAGCGCGACGTTGAGCGCGGTCGCGCCCGTGCCCGCCTTGAACTCAACGAGAAGAACGAGGCGCTGGAGCGCCTCACTCGGTCATTCATCGGCGGCATCATTGAGGAACAGCTCTACACGAAGATGAAGACCGAGCTGATGCTCGGAACGAGAAAGCTCGAGCAACAACTTCAGACCGATGACATCGCGTCGCAGACGCCGACCCGTGCGCGAATCGTGAAGGTCTTTGATCTATTGGCTGATCAGTACCCGAAATACGAAAAAGAGAAGCGTCGGACACTCCTCAAATCCCTATATTCGGACATTTCTGCAATCGGGAAACTCGTGTCAACCGAGCCGAAAAAGTGGTTCAGCATCGTGCTGTCGCGAGAAAATTTCCCCTTGGGTAGCCCGTAGGGGAATCGGACCCCTGTTACTAGGATGAGAACCTAGCGTCCTAGCCACTAGACGAACGGGCCATATTAACTAACAAGTGACAAGGAACAAAAAAGCAATAATACAAATTTCTAATTACTCTAATTAACCTAATTATTCTAATTTAGCCTTTTAGGCATTTCAAGCCTTTTCCGCCTTCAAGAACGAGCCATACTATACCCAATCCCCCCTTCTTTGTCAACGTAAAATTCCTATCGTTCAGGCGGAATATGATAGTAGGACATGAGAAATTTCGTGATCTCAGCAAACAGTGGTGCAGCCGTAATATTTGCGTATGAACGCTGTGGTTTTTCCAGTCTTATCAACGTTACAAACCTAGGATTGTCTACGGGGCCAAATCCAATAAATGAGTGATTCGTCTCTGCACTATATCCTCCGGGACCTGCAATTTGTGCTGTACCTGTTTTACCTGCGATATAATACCCCGGCACTTGTCCACGCTTACCTTCACTAAAATCTACCACTCGTACCATCATCGCTGCCACCGTATCAGCAGTATGTTTATTTATTACTTGCCTCACTTCGATAGGATGAACTTCATCTACTTTTCCGTTTGCATATTCAATACGCTTCACAATGTAGGGCTTCATTAGTTTTCCACCATTTGCAAGCGCTGAAAATGCAGTTACCATTTGCAATGGAGTCACCGTGATTCCTTGTCCAAATGAGGCGGTCGCTGTATAGCAGTCGATCGAGTCTCCTTTGTTTTTTGATAACGCCGCAATTGTCCCTGCCACCTCAGTATCAAGCTCGATCCCTGTTTTGGTACCAAATCCAAATTTTTCTACATAATTTCTAAAATCTTCTTTACCTATTTTTTTTACAATATACACTACACCGGTATTAATCGAATGTTCAAGAATTCCAGACATATCTTGATCTTTATAACTTCGATTATCCGCATTCTGAATTGGCTTAGTACAATTAGCATCAACACTCCCTGAATCATAAAAATAATCATCTGGCTGTACATCTCCCGTATCCAATGCTGCTGCCATAGTGATTGGCTTGAACACCGATCCAGGCTCATATGCTTCAAAAATTGAAAGATTATTATACACTGAAATATTCTCCACTTTACCATACTCATTGGGATTAAAATCAGGTACCGAACACACGGCAGTGAGAGAACCTGTCATTGGATCCATAATAACGATCGACCCAGACTGAGCCCCATATGTAGCAACTGCCTCTCTCAGACGTTCACAGACTTCGTACTGGACAGTTCGATCAAGAGTAAGTACCAGATTAGCCCCATCAACAGCTTGTTCAAAAGACCTACCTGCAAGCGGAATCCATGCCCCTGTCGCACTTCTGATTCCCTCAAGTACTCCTCCGGCACCTCCTATCACCTCATCCCAATACCCTTCAATTCCATATCTCCCCACAGACTCACCCTTTTCATTTTTTCCTACAAATCCCACCACCGATGCCGCAAGTACTCCTTCGGGGTAGTAACGTTCCCGAAAACGAGTAAAATGAATTCCAGGTAGTTTTAGTTCTTCAAGTCGAGCTTTTAAGTCTTCATCAATATTTTTTTCTATTTGCTCATATCCATCATTTGGTTTTTGAAGCTGCTCTAATACCTCAAATTTTCGCTCATCCTCATAGCCAAAAAACAATGCGAGCTCCTCTGCCACCTCTAGCGATGTTTTAGGATCAGCGTAACCTCTCGTGTCTGCAAAAACAATAAATTTATCTCGATTGAGTGCAAGAGGTGTTAACTTTCCATCTTTATTTTCCAGATAGAGCAGTCCACGTTCAGGTGTAAGTTCAGCAAACACCTCATGAGAATTAGATGCAAGCGCTGTATATAATCCATGCTGCATAATCATAATCATGAAAAGCCGCACACTCACGATAGAAGTTAAAAACAAAAAAATAAGCTTAACTATCCGTATGCGATATTTTTCTGAATCTTCATTGTCGATATGCGGAGAGCGCACATCATGGCGTGCTACTCGACGCACACGGTGAGTACGTGGCATGAAGCTACGATTAACTTTAAAAACTAACAAATGGGTTAATTCTTTTAAATACGCCTATCTCTTCCCATACGATTGCTCGCAGTCTCTTCACTGATTAACCCTTCTTTATACAACAATTTTACTGACTGTTCCATAGTAATCATTCCATTTTTTGCACCAGTCTGAATTGCACTTGCCATCTGTGCAATATTATTCTCTCGAATCAAATTAGCAACAGCAGGAGTATTTACCAAAATTTCTCTCGCCACAATGCGTGCATTATTTACACCTGGAAGCAATTGTTGTGCAATAACAAAGCGAAGCACGCTTGAAAGCTGGATTAATACCTGTTTTTGTTTTGGTCCTTCAAATACATCAACAATACGTTCAATTGCTTCTGCAGCACTCGACGTGTGAAGTGTGGAAAACACCACGTGCCCTGTTTCTGCAGCAGTGAGTGCTGTCGCAATAGTTTCTGGATCGCGCATTTCACCTACCATAATAATATTAGGATCCTGACGCAAGACATGTTTCAAAGCAGAAGCAAAAGATGGCGTATCCCCTCCCAATTCTCGCTGCTCGATAAGACTTTTTTTACTTTCAAATACAAATTCAATTGGATCTTCGATCGTGATAATATGTGCATTACGCGACGTATTGATTTCTTCAACCATTCGAGCAATCGTTGTTGATTTTCCGTTTCCCGTAGGACCAACCACCAAAACTAATCCATCAATCAATTTCGTTGCCTCATACACAGGCTCTTCAAACCGCAAGGTTTCTGCTGTCGGGATATCTGTTGGAACGAGACGTGCAGAAAGTCCCATTGATTCTTCCTGTCGATGAATATTGATACGAAAACGCACCTGCTTATAGGTATAACCAAAATCCAAATCATGTTCTACATCAAATCGTTTCTTTTCTGAAGAATCAAGAATCGCTAATACCGCTGTTTCAAGCTCTTTTTCTCCGAGTACCACATCAGCAATAGACACAAGCTCTCCCTGTACTCTAATTACTGGTCTTTCGTGTGCAACAAGATGAAGGTCTGAGGCTCCTTGTTTGATTGCATGGTCAAAATAATAACTTAGAGGTTTCATACGGTGTGTATAATAGTAACGATTGGATGTATTTTACCACATCTAGCCCAAAACCTAGAAATAGACATACTCTAATAACTTTCTCAATATCGACTGATACATATGTTACTAATAAAACATAAAAAATAATCCCGACTGAGTCGGGATTATTTTATTATTTCAACCTCGTGTACCTCTACTCACCTACGATGATCAATAGATCAGCATCAGGCTTCTCTTCACCTGGAGGGAGTACTTGTACCTGACCCCCAAGTAACTTAGCAATACCGTCGGCTTCTACTGCCATATTTCCATTGATATCAACGACAATAGTGCTCTTATACTTTCCTTTTGCATTAGCAATCGTAACTGTTTCTGTATTAGTGAAGCCTTGTTTTATTTTGATCTCTGTTGCACCCGCTCGCCCCGTAATTCCACCACCATTATAATAGGCAATTTTTACTATGCGAATTTCTTCAGGTATGGGTGCTGTGGGAGCCTGTACTTGTTCAAGCTGCTCTTTATTAAAGTAAATTGGTGCTATTTCAATGACTTTTTTAGTAGATGGTCGATATAAAATTGCTTTTTGGGCAATGGAATAAATCAACACTTTATCGCCATTTTCCGCATTATTGAAAAATGACTGATTTCTAAGTTTTTCTCGATCAACCACGGTTGCAAGAGTTGGCTCTTCATCTTTCGGAAGTTCCATAAACATACTGACTACCGTAGTAATTTCCCTCACTTCCTCGAGTTCTTCTTCAGGATTTGGAACAACCACCATTGTAGCGTTTTTCCATTTCATATAAAAATACCCGGATGCACCAAGAGAACCGATCAAAAGAATACTCAAAATGACTGTCACCACTGATCGTCTCAACATATAATCATCTTATTGAACTACAGGGACTGTTTCAGAAGGAGTTGGGGTAATAACTGGAGCAGGTGCAGGAGCGGTTTCTTCGGTCGGTGTTGTTTTCTCATCAAAAAATATAGGAGCAACTTCGACTACTTTTTTGGTTTCCGGTCTGTACAGAATTGCTTTTCTAGCATTGGTATAAATGATTACTTTATCACCATTCTGTGCATTAATGAAAAAGGGTTGATCCTGCAATTTTTCCCGATCAACCACAGTTGCAATGGTTGGCTCTTCACCCTCCGGAAGTTCCATGAAACCAGCTAGCACTGAAGTTACCTCTTTTATTTCTTCTGCTGCAGAAGGCACGGTAATTGCCTTTTTCCATTGCATATAAAAATATACTCCTGTTCCAGACGAAGCAAGAAATAATAAAGTTACTAACACGATAATAATGTTTCTTTTCATCATAGTCTACAAACAAACTAAATAAATATTAAATTACACATCTTTTATTTTTTTCCATTGTGCTTTCACTACTTTTTCCACCACATCCCTTACTTTATCTGAAAGATCATGTTCGACTGCATAATTATTTACCACTTCTTCCACAGTTCTAACATATTCATTTTTTGTTAGTTTCTCCCATTGTTTTGAAGAAGTGATTTTTTTCTTTACTTCTTCAAACACATCAGCAGCATAGTCAAGGACACTGTCTCTCAGTTCCTTACCTTTTTTAGTAGTATTCAACCACATGATTCCAGCACCCAAAAGTCCACCAAAAAATAATCCTTTTTTAAATGTTCCCATATGATATATTCGTTAACCCAAACAAAGGGGTATGCCAGCAGTATACCATACAAATTATTCTCTATGCAACAAGCTTCTGATACTCTTTTTCCAGAGTTTCGATCACTGTTTCCCAGTCATATTTTTCCTCAACAACCTGTCGCGCCTTTTTACCCATACCCACTCTATCAGTTTCAGAAGAAAAGAAATTACTAAGCATTTCAGAAAGATCATGAGCGCTCCCGGGCACGCACACCTCGCCTCCATCAAGTGCTATTTTTCTCACCCCTGGCAAATCACTCGCAAGTACAGGAATGCCTGTTGCCATTGCTTCAAGTAGTACCATACCAAAAGCTTCGCCAACCGTTGTAGAAGGGAGTACACATACATCCCCCATAGCATAGTGAAGTGGTAGCTCCTCATGACTTACTTTCCCCACAAAGCGTACTGACTCTAATAATCCAAGCGAGCGAGCAATTAATTCATACTCATGACGAACATCCCCTTCCCCAACTAGCACTGCCTGTAGAGGTATATTTTGACTCCTACACAGTGCAAGCGCACGTAGAAGCACCGGGACACCCTTGAAATAGTGAGCTCTGTCCATACCTCCTACAAAAATAACTGTCGGCAATGTAGGATCCACATTATACCGATCAAACAAAAAAAGTGGTTTTTCCCGCGGCTGGAATCTCTTGGTATCAACACCAAAGGGAAGTTCAATCCATTTTTCATGATGCTTAGTATAGATGTCTCGTGCATCACTTACTTTCACATAGTCAAATGAGCTTGCAATCAAAGCATCAGCCGAAGTGAGAATGCTTGGCATAAACCATTCAGCATATAATTTGAAAAATAATCCTTTTAGTCCACTCGCCCGTGTATCCATGTGATACGTCACAACCAATGGTTTATGTGGATTTCTTTTTTTCCAACGAGAAACTAAGCCAGCCGATCCAAAAAAAGGATAATGTAAATGTACCAGATCAAATGAATCAAGTTCTTGTCGCAATTCAGGAAGATACGCAGCATTACCATAGGCAATCGGAGACTTAAGCCTTCTACCAAAATCTTCCCGATCTTCTATCGCGCTTTTTTCTTCATCACTTTGACCATCTCTTTTGTATTCGGGAGTGAATACTTCGATCGTATGCCCACGACCTGACAATCTACTTGCAGTTTCAAACACTACATTACCCATACCCCCGTAATAGGGCGGATACGTGGATACAATATGGGCAATTTTCATATGTAGGATCCTTATGTATGTTCACTTATAGAATCTATGGTTTTTTTTCGTGCAATCTCAGTCATATCTCGCCTCATGCTTTCAATTCTTATGTAGAGCTTGAATACTACAAAAAATAAAATCGCGATTGATACATACATCACCAAATCAACACCACGTCCAATACCGATAAACTGAGAAAATCGATCCAGAACTGAGGTAGGAAGTGATACAATACTTATCAATGCAATCCAGAAAATAATCCAAAATAAAGCTCCAAGCGGACCTAATAAATGTTCTTTTTTTCTACGAAGAACGCTGATAATTGCAGCAAGTGACAAAAAAGCGATCGCAAGTTGAAATATAATTCGCATAGCAATTTATTTTATAATTTTTCCAATAATCAAATCTTTAATAATGGTAAGCCCTCCTGACACTTTTTGCCCGTATTCATGGTAGGTTACCCTAACAGGGATCTCTTTGTATATAAGGTTGTTTTTTTTGAGAAGTGACAAAATTTCCGTCGCATGCGACATGCGATTGTGTGTAATTTTAATATGCTCCAGACCTCTTCGACCAAGCATTCTAAACCCATTGTGAGCATCCGTCAATTTGATGCCCGTAAATAGATAATTCACCAAGCGAGCAATGGGTAAAATAATTTTTCTTTTAAACCATGGTATGTGTGAAGAAACTCCAAGAAATCGTGAACCAAGCACTACATCTACCCCTTCCTCAAGTATTTTTTTTGCCTGAACAATATCTGCTGTATCAAACTGACCATCACCATCAAAATGAAGCACACTATCCGCATGTATCATACGCGCATAAGACTGACCTGTTTCAAGTGCAGCTCCTTGACCTAAATTAATTGGATGGGTAAGCACCATTGCTCCCACAGCTCGAGCATGCATTGCCGTATCATCGGTTGACGCATCATCAACAACCACCACCTTGTCTACATGAGGTAATAAACTTTTGACAACACCTCTAATCATGCTCGACTCATTGTAAGCCGGTACAATCGCAATCAACATACATACTCAGCCAATTGAATTAAAATCAAGAGATTCTTTGTGTGCGAGTGTATAATCAATAGTTCGCTTCAAACCATCTTCAAGTCTCACCAATGGAATCCAATCAAGATTTTCTTTTGCTCGACGAAGGTCTGGAATTCCTTTTTTTGTCAAAAATACCAATGGATTTTCGTAGCGTATTGAAGACGTTGATCGAGTCATTCCAATAATCTTTTGTGCCACATCCCCCATTCGATGAGGTTCATCATGACCCAAATTTACGAGCGATAGTTCAGGACCAGTATTCATGAGTCGGACAAGCCCATCGACCATATCAGAAATATAACAGAGAGACTGATGAAGGGTGCTATCACCATAAATCACCAAATCTTCCCCGCTTAGAGCACTCAAAATAAAATCTGGAATAAGTAACCCATCCCGAAGTTTCATACGAGGTCCATAGGTCGTAAAAATACGTGCGATTTTTGCATCTAGTCCATATACCTGTATGTAGGTCTGAATACAAGTTTCAGCAAACCTTTTTCCCTCATCGTAGCATCCTCGTGGAGAAAGATGATGTACAATTCCTTCTTCATCTTCACCAAACACATGATCTTCAGTTGTAGGCTCCCCATACACCACAGAGCTTGATCCAAAAAGATATTTTGCTCGATATTTTACTGCTAGATCGAGTGTATTTAATATTGCTCGAGAATTTGCCCACAGTGATTGAATTTTTAAATCTTCAAAATTTTTAGGGCTCGTTGGACATGCAAAATGATAAATTTCCTGCACCCCTTGAAATCGAACTCGAAACTTTTCAAGCTCAGGAAATTGCATGAGATCAATTGGCTGTGTCACATCATATTTAATAAATTCAAAATCAGGATACTGAAGTAAGTGCTCAATATTTGTGATACTCGAATTAGACAAATCATCCATGCAAATAACATGTGCTTCTTTGAGCATACGCTCGCACATATGCGACCCGATGAAGCCTGCACCACCGGTGATGAGGACATTCTTTTTTTCAAAGATGGGAGTTTCTTTTATCATAGAGGTTATTAAAATGAAGCAAGAGCGGTTAAAACTTTTTTTTCAGGAGAAAGTACCGTATCAACAGATTTATCAAGAAGCATGTTTCCTGTGCTATCAAAAATACGAAGTGATTCTACTCCACGTTTTGGAGTTACCGCAATGCGTTCCAATCCTTCTTCACCATAGAGCACCCCTGAAACCTGTACCCCTCCCCGAAATCCTAAATTGTATGGGCTGAATGAATTTTTTTCCTCACCAGTCAGCGAAAAGACTGTTACTAGTGATCCCGTACCAATTTCTGAACCAACCACAATACTATCTTCAAGGTCATTGATATATGCGATACTGCCCAATGACTTAAGTACAACTTCAAATAATTTTTCTGGCACATCAGTTATCGAAATAATTTTGGTAAACACGGTATGCGAGTTTGAAATCATTGATGCATATATAATTTCATCCTTCCCTGTTTCAAAATTATGGCGAACAACTCCAAATCCTTTAGCCTGCCCCTCAATACTCTGTATAGTGCCACGTTTGATTCCATTAAGACTAAACACGCTCAAGTTTCCACTTTCACCAACAATCACCACTTCTTTATCCGAATCCCCATCAATATCTGCTATCAATATTTGTGACGGTGTGCTGCTAATCGACCAACGATATTTTTCAATCCAGGATGTTGTGTATATATGGACAGTAGACACTTGTCCATTTTTCTTTACTACCGCATACAGAGGTGTACCATTCACTTCTCGAAACGTAGTCATAGTCACTGCATCTTTGAGCGGATCTGCGATCACATCAATTTTATTCCCTTGCAATAAATCTGCAAAGCCATTTTTCCCTTCAGAAGTTATCAATAATCTTCGAGGTGCAGTAAACGATGAATCGATCTCTCCGTCAATAAATAATTTTGGTGCAAGCACTACTCCAATTTTTGCGCTTTCGACTGCAGTACCAATTTGTACCAGTCCTTTTCCATATGCCTCAGCATAAACTTCTTCATCCGGACTCGGCGTATGACGCACCGTAGATTTAAGAGTTCGTACAATCTGATCGATATGCCAGGTAGGCTGTACACTTCTTACTAATGCTGCCGCTGCACTAACAAATGGAGTAGCAAATGAGGTACCATTCCAACCATTCACATACAATTCACTATTGGAAGCTCGAATAGGACCTGCGATATCTACTCCAGGAGCTGTCAGATCAATACAAGACGCGCCCGTATTTGAAAAACTTGCTAGTCTACGAGTGGAATCAACGGCACTTACTCCAATGACCTGTGTATATGGATCATACATGTCGTTACAAATTGGAAACCATGGAGTTTCATTGAGATTTTCTCTGTCATTTCCTGCAGCGCCAACAATAATCACACCTTTTTGATATGCATAATTAATTGCGGACCGTACTTCAGGGACCGAACCTTTTCCCACCATGCTGATATTGATTACACTTGCACCATTATTCACCGCATAATAAATTGCTTCGACTAATGCTTCAGGAGCACCTACTCCATAATCATCTACGACTTGCAAATTCATCAATCGCACACCATATGCTATCCCTACCCCATACTTACCATTATTTCCTACTGCCCCAATAATTCCAGCGACAACCGTTGCATGATTTACGACAGAATGTTCATTATCAGCGTAGTCTTCATTTGATTCCTGATCCAATTCCTGGCCTTTGCTCACAAAATTCCATCCATGAATATCGTCGATATATCCATTTGAATCATCATCATGACCATTATCCGGTATTTCATCTTCATTAGTCCACCTCGCCCCAACTAAATCAGGATGCGTTTCATCGAAACCATTATCAATAATTGCTACAATCACTTGTGATGAACCTGAAGCCTGTTCCCATGCACGATATACCTCTGCAGTTGCGTAGGACCACTGACGTGCACCTGGATCATTCGGAAATTCTGCATACACCTGATGTGATGTAACAGGTGTAAAAGTCAGTATAATGGCTAGGTATAAAAGCGTATTTTTGAAGTTGAACATACCCGAAAAGCACTTGTTTTTTTTTGAAAACTCTGCTAAATTATGTTTATAAGTATAACATACCAAACCTGTGTTCGCAAACATTACTTTTAGTTACAGGATGAGGCAAATACTGCTTCTTCTAGGCGATTTTACTTCCTATTATGCAGGATTTATTCTTGCGTTAGGACTACGCACACTATCAATGCCTACGATTGATCAGATTGTCCACCACCTCAGCCCCTTCACGGTGGTTTTTTGTCTATGGATCATAGCAAACTATATCACCGGTTTATATGACCTTCGCCTCATGACGCTGAGTAGTAACACACGCAGGACAATTGAATCTGCAGTAGTAGCCTTTATCCTCGGAATGATTTTTTTCTACCTCAAACCTAGTGATGATATCACTCCGAAGACCATACTTTTTCTCACCACGGTTATTGGTTTTAGCTTAGCTGCTCTTTTTCGCACACTCTACCTTACCTACATTGGTACTCACAAACTCAAAACACGAATTTT
Source organism: uncultured Gammaproteobacteria bacterium (assembly GCA_964435035.1). Classification (GTDB taxonomy): domain Bacteria; phylum Patescibacteriota; class Patescibacteriia; order Magasanikbacterales; family UBA922; genus UBA922. The sequence continues at coordinate 257,716 of CAYSXR010000001.1, read as the reverse complement.
ATTCCTTGGTGTGACTGATGAAGTAAAAGAACTTATTTCAATTATTGAAAATCAACCAAACCTTGGATACCATGTTTCGACAGTCATCGACCCTGATGCTCATTTTGAAAAACCCTCACATAATGATGTAGAAGTATACCACACACTACACACACTACGTCCCGCTATTGATACCCAGCATATTCATACTGTTGTTGTAGCGCCAAATATGAGTGATAGAGAAGAGGTACGAAGAGAATTATATGAACTACTTTTCTGGCAAGTACAAATTCTAGACATGACTTCATTTTATGAAACAGTGACCGGTCGAATCCCGCCCAGCACTTTTTCTGAAAGTTGGTTCCTCAGTAACTTACAAACCGCTGAACATCCGGTCTATGCGAAAGCAAAACGTGGAACCGACATCGTATTTGGACTTTTATTTGGACTTATTTTCATAGTACTCTTTCCCTTTCTTGCGATTGCAATCAAACTATCTTCACCTGGACCAATATTCTTCAAACAACAACGAGGTGAAAAAGAAACCAATCGAATGGTGGGTGAAGGTGGAAAAATATTCTGGATGTACAAATTACGTACGATGTATGTACTTGCAGAAGATGGAAGTGCAGAAACTCATGGATATGAATTTGCCAAAAAAAATGATGAACGCATCACTCCTATCGGTAAATTTTTACGAAAAACCAGACTTGATGAGCTTCCTCAAGCTTTTAATCTACTCAAGGGAGAAGTGACACTTGTAGGACCTCGACCTGAGCGACCAGAGATTGTTGAGAAGCTTACCGAACTCATGCCGTATTATCCGCTTCGCCATATTATCAAACCCGGTATTACAGGTTGGGCGGCAATTCAACAACATTATACTGAAGACTTAGAATCATCTCTCAAGAAATTACAATACGACTTGTACTACATAAAAAATAAATCAGCACTTCTTGACCTCTCGATCATCCTTCGGACGGTGAATGTAGTACTCAGGGGGATGGGACAGTAGGAGTCAAAAGTCTACAAGTCAAAAAGTCCTAAAGTCATATTTTGCATTTACTTTATAGACTTTCGACTTTCAGACTCTATTCAATTCCCCATTCTTTTTTGAGCTCAGCAATTCCTTCTTCGAGAGTAATCGTGGGCTCCCAGCCAAGCATTTGTTTTGCTTTGGTTATATCTGCATTAGTATAGCGCATTTCACCAGGAAACGATTCTACTAGCGTTGTTTCCCCACCAATAAGCTCTGCGAGCTGATTCACCGAATATGGATTATTGTTTCCAACGTTAATTACTTCTCCCTTTCCTACGGTATCTTTCGTCATTGCCAGGAAATTTGCCCTCACAACATCTCTCACATGTGTATAATCTCGATAATACTCACCATCACCGCGTATCGTGAGTGGTTTTCCCTCTTTTCGAAGCTTCAAAAATTTACCAATCACCAATGCATATGCACCCTCTGGATCAGAAAATGATCCATATACATTGTAGTATACCAACGAAACGGTTTCTAGGTTGTAGAGTTCTGCAAAGAGTCTGCAATATTCTTCTCCGATAAACTTATGAAGTGCGTATGGGGCTAGTGGTTTTTTGATTATCCCATCTTCTTTTATGGGAAATACTTCTCGTGGCTGATCGCCATAGGTAGAAGAAGATGAAGAAAATACTACGCGCTTAACCCCTGCATCTCTTGCTGCGAGAAGCACGTTGAGTGTGCCATTTACATTTACATCATGCGTTTCTTGAGGATGTTCAATAGAATAAATTACCCGAGGAAGCGCTGCCAGATGAAACACACCATCCACACCTTGCATTTCTCGTACCAACAAATCTAAATCACGTATATCTCCTTCTATATATGTAACATCCTTTTGGATTCTATTTTCTTTTCGTCCACCTGAAAAATTATCAATCACTTTGACTGAGTGTCCAGCTTTTTTTAATTCAATTACCAAATTAGTTCCGATAAATCCGGCACCACCAGTCACCAGGTAATTCGCCATATTTTTTAGGATTAATGTTGTTTAGTTAGACCGAGAAAGAAATGGGGAACCTACTGCAATTACAGAAAAACCTGCAGCCATCAAATCTTTGTACTGATGCTGGAGGATTCGTCGACCATCCATAATGAGCGGACGATTTTTCAAAGCGAGTAATTGGTCACCGACTCCTCTAAACTGCGGCCAATCAGTAGCAATAATACATACATCAATATCTTCTATTGCCTCGCTTTCATTATCGGCATACATGATCTTTTGATACAATTCATTCTTTTCTGGGTTAAAATATTTCCGAGCTTCCCCGAGTGCCGCAGGATCGTACACTTTGATTTCCTCAACACCAGCTCCTAGTAATTCATGAATGATATTAATTGCACCTGAATTTCTAATATCATTAGTTGATTGTTTGAACGCCACACCGAGTATACCCACTCTTTTACCAGTCCACTCTATATTCGCATTGGTCTTTGCACGACTAAAAAAATGATTGCACTGGAACGTATTTGCTTCGAGGGTTTCTCGAATAAGGTGTGCATGTGATCCCGCCTGCTCAAGCTGATTTGCCAGAGATGCAGCATCTTTGATAAAACAACTTCCACCTGCATAGAGACTATTATACAGTCCCCACGATCCGATACGCGGATCGGCAATCAAGATTTTTCTTACTGATTCATAATTTACATTATCAAAATATTCGCATGTTCTTCCAACTACATCATACGCGGTAACTACTTTGTTAAAAAGCAAAAAATTCGCAATCAATTTACCGCATGCTGCTTCGTATGGATTTACTTCAATATATGTAACGGTACTTGAATCACAAAAACGCTGATAGAGCTCACGCATAATCTGAAAATCTTCAGCAGTATGAGCACCAACTACCACTCGGTCAGGATGTATAGAATCTTTGATCGCCTTTCCTTCAACAAGAAATTCTGGATTTGAAACAATACCAAAATTTTGTACGCCTTGTTCGGTGAACAACTTTTCCGTATAGTCAATCATCTTAATTGGAACCGTGCTTTTGTTTACAATCACCAATCGCTTTTTTTGTGCTCCTCCATTTCTTTTGGATAATAATGGACCTAATTCCTCGACCGACTGTTCGTAAAACGAAAGATCAGTCTCTCCTGTCGCGCCCTGCTTTTCAGGAGTTGGAAGGCACATAAATACCGCATCAACCTCATCAATAAATTTTTCAACCACTAAAAGTGTATCAGTAAAGGTGATACGGTTTTTATTTCTAATCAAAAGTTCAGGAAGACCTTCCTCATGAAGACATGACTGAATCGTATCTCGATCATTACTCGAGAGTTTTTGTATTCTTGTAGCATCAATATCATACACGAGCGTTGTATGTCCTGAATCAGCCGACACCGCAGCTGAGCATGTACCAACAAACCCCGCACCGATATACAAAATGTTCATAGTACTGTTCTAAAGTATTCAATAGTTTCTTGCAATCCTTTGTTTATATCAACTTTTGGCGACCAACGCAAGAGCTTGTGCGCCTTGGTAATGTCCGGACATCGTCGTCGTGGATCATCAACAGGAAGCTTTTTGTAGGATATTTTACTATTAGATCCAATAATCCTCTGTATCATAATTGCCAAATCTTTTACAGTCTGTTCTGTAGGATTTCCTAAATTGATTGGACCTTGTAACTTCTTTGATGAATTCATTAATTTAATCAGACCATCTACCAGATCACTCACATAGCAAAAGCTACGTGTCTGAGTACCTTCACCGTACAGTGTAATTGATTTTTCCTGAAGTGCCTGGACAATAAAATTTGAAACTACTCTACCATCTTCTTTTGACATGCGAGGACCATACGTATTAAATATTCGTGCTACTTTTATCTCCATCCCGTGCATGCGGTAATAGTCAAAGAAAAGAGTCTCTGCAGCTCGTTTCCCCTCGTCATAACATGCTCGTGGACCGACCGGATTTACATTTCCTTGATACTCTTCGGACTGTGGATGCTGCTCTGGATCCCCGTAGACTTCTGACGTTGATGCTTGAAGTGCTCGTGCTTTGTGTTTTCGTGCAAAACCAAGCACATTGATAACACCAATCGTACATGCCTTGGTTGTATGAACTTGATTCGATTGATAATGAACTGGAGATGCAGGACAAGCGAGATTATATACCTGGTCTACTTTTTCTTTAATAAAAAATGGCGTAACAATATCATGTTTAATAAACTTAAAATTTTGATGTTTAAGAGCGTCCTTTAAATTTTTCTTTGAGCCAGTAAATAAATTATCGAGTCCAATTACCCGATTTTCTTCTCTCAACAATCTCTCCACCAGATGTGAGCCAATAAACCCTGCAGCACCAGTGACCAATATTGTTTTCATATATTCATTTTTTAAAAAAATTAACACAGAGCACTATAAGCATTTTAATTTTTATACCAGCAAAAATAAAAAAATCAAATAAAAAATTGTATTTAAAATGTTTCTTATAATATACCCACATCGAGTCGTAAAAATTAATCAATGCACTTTGTTTTCGTTTTTTACTACTACTCCCTCCAAAATGTACAATACGTGCATTGTGTACATACATAATTTTCCAATTTTTATCATATATTCTTTTGCAGAGATCTAAATCTTCCCCATAAAAGAAAAAATTTTCATCAAAGCCACCAATGGTTTCAAATACCTCTTTTCGAAACATCATAGCAGCACCTGATATCGCTTCAACAGGTTCAGTTATGTCCGGATTGTCACTAAATCTTTTATATGAAGTAATGTATTTGCTCTGCTTAAACATTTTTACAAACCCAAAGAGATGAAAAAAAGCATTTTTTGGATTCGGTAAGTTCCTCCGACATGCATGCTGAAATGTCATATCTCCATTAAGCAGTTTCGGGCCCACGCACATAACATCTTTGTGTTCGTCCAAATACGCAACAAGCACATTAATTGCATGATCGAGTACAACTGTATCGCTATTCAATAAAAATATGTATTCACCTTGAGCAATTTTCATTCCTTGATTATTTGCTTTCCCAAAGCCGAAATTTTCTGTATTTTTAATTACGGTTACCTGAGGAAATTTATCAGCAATCATCTGAACGCTTGCATCAGAAGAATTATTATCAATAACTATTACTTCATATTCAAATCCATGAGTCTCAGCAAAAACAGCAGTGAGCGCTTGTCTTGTAAGGTCACACGTATTCCAGTTCACTACAATAATTGAAAGTTTCATATCACCAATGTAAGACCATTACTTCACCAGCGAAATGAGGATATTAGCTGCTGGAAATAAACGGGAGAGGAATGTCGACTCATAAATTTTCTGCATACGAGGACTTATATTGACCCATCGCTCGATAAGCGGATGCAAGAAGAAGAGGATCGAGCCTCGTTCAAATGTTATTTTTGCACTTGAGCATGAGCTAAATGCGAAGTCGAAATAATACCCACGACCATGTTGTTGAAAAGAATTTTTTACAAAAAAATCAAAGGTATTGATTGAAAACATTTTTTTGTGCGTTGGGTCAATAAAATTGTGTTTGGAAGTGAAGTGCGGTACCCGTATTGAAACCTCGCCACCAGGTGCCGTTATCCGGTGGAGTTCTTTTAAAATAGGGATATATTCAACGTGCTCAAGAATATCCTGACAGAGAATTTCACTAAACTCGTTTTCACTAAACGGAAGTGGCAACTTCTCCACATCATGCACCACATCTACTCCTGGCAATGATGAAATATCAAGATTTACCCAACCTTTTTGTATATTAGTGCCACATCCTAGATTCAATTTTTTTGTTTCCATACTTGCTAGATAATATCGTAAAATACGCCAATTTGCAAGCTACTGGAAGAAATATGTTTTATACGATATTATAGTTCTATCACAAGCCTTATTACTCTATGAACCAGATCAAAATTGCAGTAAACACGCGAATGCTCCAGAAAGACCGTCTTGATGGTATTGGTTATTTCACGTTTCACACACTCCAGAAAATTACAGCAGCACACCCTGAAGTGCAGTTCTTTTTCTTATTCGATCGGCCACATGACCCATCTTTTATTTTTTCACAAAATATCACACCAATAATAATACCACCTGCCACCACCAATCCTTTGTTTACCTACCTTTGGTATCATGTACGTCTCAAATCTACCCTACAAAAAATCAAACCAGACCTATTTGTATCTCCTGAGGGAATCATACCACTTGGCAGTAATACAAAGATATTATCAGTCATTCATGATATCAATTTTATACATTACCCAAAAGATTTAAAATTTTTGACTTCAACATTCTACAACCTCTTTTTTCCACGATATGCACGCGAAGCTACACGGATAGCCACTGTTTCCAATTACAGCAAAGCTGATTTAGTAAAACAGTATAATCTAAACCCTTCTAAGATTGATGTGGTGTACAATGGCGTTGATCCACGCTTCAAACCACTTAATGAAGACTCAAAGATAGTAACACGCATAAAATATACTGATGGAAAAGAATATTTTATTTTTATTGGATCCGTACATCCGAGAAAAAATATTGTGAGGCTGCTTCAAGCATTTGATTTGTTCAAGAAAGAGAGCGGTAGTGATATGAAATTAGTTATTTCTGGGCGAATGTTCTGGGGAAAATCAAAAATTCAAAAAACATTACAGAAACTTACCTACACAAAAGACGTTATTTTTACTGGTCGAATAGATGATCATGAACTACAAACCTTACTCGGATCTGCTTTTTGTCTCGTCTACCCACCTTATTTTGAAGGGTTTGGTGTGCCACTGATCGAAGCAATGAATTCAGAAGTTCCCATAATTTCTTCACGCGTTACTTCATTACCAGAAATTGCAGGGAGTGCTGCACTGTACTTTGATCCGTTTAATGTAGAAGAAATAAAAAATGCCATGTGTACTTTGTATTCCGACGAGAAACTCAGAAAACAGTTAATCGAACATGGTAAAAAACAACGAATACAATTTTCCTGGGATAGCACTGCAAAAAAATTATGGGAATCTATAGAAAAAACTTTGTCTCAATAAGATTGGTATTGTATTTTCCCACTCCATCGTTCGAATAATCCCACAATCCAGCCACACATCTTTGCACCATCCCCAATCAAAACAATAAATGGTAATAACAAAAATCCTAGTATTCGACTAGGTATTTTTTTTGTTTTTGAAAACTCAAAAAAACGGTTCCAAAACTTCATCATATAGATTGACCCGAGCAACGCAATCACTAAAACAATCCACAATGAATATGTAATGACCAAAGTTATTAAAGCAGTCAAAGCCGCATATGTAGCAAACCGTATAAATTGTCTACCATAAAATAATTTTCCATGCGCATCACTTCTCGTGTAATTGTACAATTGTCTGCAATACTCACTGGTTGTCAGTCGAGGCCTCCACGCTACCAATAAATCATTGATTAAAAGTATCTCATTCCCCTTTTTCTCTATTTGTATATCAAAAATCACATCCTCACAATAGGGAATCCATTCTGGATACCCACCCACTTCGCTCCACACGCTTTTAAAAAATGCACACGACCTACTTGAAGGAAACCATTTTTTACTAAACTCTCTTTGTATCGGAGTTGTTGCTGAAGCAATCAGTGCAACCACCAGACTATCATCCGCTTTTAACCATGGTTTGAAAGCCGTGGCAGCACTTTGCACTTCTCCGGTCTCCAATGGCACGAGAATGCGCTCGAGCCAATCGTTTACATATATGCACCCCGCGTCAGTCGCTACAATAATATCTCCCACAGCATGACTGATTGCAAAATTCCTCCCATGAGCGATATTGCCTTTTTCTTGAAATACTCTAACCACGTCTGAAGCAATACTCTGAAGATATTCCCAGGTTCCATCAGTTGACCCGCCATCAACAATCACGATCTCATCAGGAAATCTTGTCTGAACTTTAAGACTCTGAAACCAGTCTCTGATATTTGCACTTTCATTTTTTACCGTAATAATCAGTGAAACCATATTAACTTTTCTTTCGAGCAATAATAAACGCTGTGTCCCGTAGATTAATCGGAATAGCAATGTTCTTCAAAAATGAATGAGACGACCATTCTGCAAGCTTTGAAAATAATTTTAATCCAGTCCAGCTATACAATAACCGGATAATATACGGAATTGCAAAACGTTTTCCATGGTGTGCAACCGTAACCACTTCAAATCCATGTACAACTAAAATATCGCACAAATTTTTATCTGAGAAATAAAACAGATGTTGTGGGGGCACAAACGCATGCCACTTACTACCCCATGCACGTGCCCACAGACTCCCTGCATCAGGCGTAGTCAGCACGATCATTCCACCTGGTACAAGCATTTCTCTTGTTCTTTGTAATACACCCAGTGGATCTTTTACATGTTCGATAAGGTCATACATTGCGACCACATCTTTTTTTACTTCGCTGGTAATATCTTCAATAGCAGCGACCACAACATCAAGCCCTTTTTCTTGTCCTTTTTTTATCGCATATTCTGACACATCTATCCCACTCACTTCCCATCCACGATCTTTTGCAAGCTGTAAAAAAAATCCAGTTGCACAACCCACTTCAAAAAGTTTTGGATTTTTTTTGCCTTGTAATTGCTCCTGAATTTTATCTAGGTAATACACGTATGTGCTTTTAGTAACTTCTTTATCGAGCTCATAGTCCATGTACCCATCAAGCGTCACATCACCAGTAAAATATCCTTCTGAATAAAAAGGCGCCAAGTCTTCGGGCACATTTTCTACGGCAAGCAGCTTGCAGTGAGTGCATTTGAAAATTTTAAAACCTTTTTTGGTAAAGTAATACGTCATCTGATTTTTGCAATTGATACAGTTCATATTTTTTCAAGTAAAAATACGGTATATTTATATGTATAACTTGGTCTATGTAAAAATTTCTCTTTTAGTTCTTTGAACACTGGATCAAGCGGTACACTATCAAAACGCTCAATAATTTTATACCCTTCGGGAACTTTTTTTTCAGTAGTTACACTTTCTCCCTCACCATCTTCTCCGGTTGAGAAGAACCATACACGAGATGACACTAGCATGGTTGATGATTGAAAATTTTTCCAATCTAAAGGAGTCACGTTTTCTAGATAACTCTCTTTATAAAAAAGATACAATCCTTCACTCGCATCAGGGGTAATTGCAAGATAATCCCCCTCTTGAGATGCGTCACGTACATATTCAAAAGATTCAAACGTACGGAAATAGCTTGGATTAAGATAATTATTCGCTGTATAAAAATGATACAATCCTGCAGAAGCAACCAACAACCATGCTATAAACAAAGTATTTTGTATTTTTTTTGATGTTACACTTGAGATACACAATACAAAAACCATAACACCTAATGCATAGGCTACAAAACCAAATTTTGGATATACGGTAAAATTGTATCTAGGATTCATGACGTTCATGAATACCGTGTTTACCATAATACTAACTAGAAACAACATGACAACGAATATCCCAGGACGACTAACCTGTCGTTTTTGTATAAGTTTAACTAACCCCACAAGCATTCCCCCGAGTGCCAGACATCCTATGGTAAAAATAACATAGTTCCACGGAAATATATTTTCTCCAAAGAAAAATACATATATATGGAACAAAATACCAGCGAAGATATTTACCAGTGAATTACCTAGTAAATTTACATTTTCCCATCCACCATCTCCTTGAATAAAAATCCTATGATAGAGCATCCAAGCAAGTGGTGTGCACGCTACAGCAACTAACAGATTTCCAAGAAACCAATTTTTAAAGGTGACAATTGCTTGTGTACGAATTGTGCGATATAGAATAAACGCATTCGTAATAAGCACTGCATAAATAAAATGAGGATAGTCAACATATCCTGTTAATATAAGCGCACCCAGATAATAGACCCACAATTTCTTTTCATACCCTTCTACATATAAACGATAGAAGTAATACATTGCTAATAATGCGCTTAGCCCTGCAAAGCTATGGTATCGAGCCATCTGTGAAATCAAAATAAAGTATGAAGAGAATGCAGTAAAAAAAGCTGTAAGTAGTGCCGTCTTTTTGGCATTCGTAACGCGATAGGTGAACCGATATGTGAGTAATACGATACCGAAGCCAGAGAGTATTGAGATAAGCCTCACGGTCAATTCTGACCATGGTAACACTTTACTCACCATCAGAGCCAAAAAATAGTACAAAGGGGGATGATTATCTGGAAACCGTATATATTCGGCAATAAACTCAAAAATTCCTTGATGGAAATAATTCAAGATCATGGTTTCATCCATCCAGAATGTCCGATAATTTATTCTAAATAACAATAAAAATATAGATAAACTAAGTATGAGAACTAGCGGTAAGTTGTTTTTTATCCAGTTTTTAATGCGTACCAACATGTTATTTTTTACAAATCTTATACCAAGTATACGCGATAACTTGTTTTAAAAATAGCAAATGCTCCTTACCATCAAGTTTTGATGTACTGAATTTTCTGATTCGAAATCTAAAGGGTACTTCCTTAACTTTTTTATATGACCCCTTAATAAGAATTTCAAGTAATATTTTATATCCCGTAGTATCGAGAGTAGTGTTATTAATTACCGATCTACGTAAAAAGAAATACCCGCTCAAAGGATCCCGGACTCCTGTTAATACATAGGTCAATGCAACCCCCACTTTTGAAATCAATGCGCGCCACCATTTCCATTGTTCCACAACACTCCCCTTTTCAAATCTGCTTCCGAGTACAATATCATACTCAGTCAAAGACATAATCATAAAATTGAGCACACTCGGATCATGACTCAAATCAGCATCCATAACTCCCAGGTAGTCACGCTTCGACTCATCAAATCCTGCACGAACTGCGCTTCCTAAACCCAATTTCCCTGACCGATGTACAGTTCTTACCGGGTAGGCCTTACCCAATTCTTCAGCAACAGCGCCCGTACCATCAGGAGAATTATCATCAACAATAATAAGCTCCAAATCAATCTGTGACCGATCTATAGCATCAAAAACTTCTTTGACCAATAAGGGTAGATTTTTTGCTTCATTATATGTAGGGATAATAAGTGATACGTGCAGCATATACATTAATTCACCAATGGAGCTGAATAGACACCAGTTCGACTAAATTCATACCAATGCTCTACAAAATACTGAACACTACAAACCGGATTGTAATGACAAATTTCCAAAATAGAAAATAGTGGCGCATAGGCGATAATATATTGCAAAATATACGGTGTAATAACACATACGATCACTAATCCAATACCTAGCAATCGATACTTCCCTCCACGGCTTATGATATAGGATAGTGCAAAAGCTGCTACTGGAATAAAAAACCAAGCTGAAATAAGAACAGTTCTTCCGATAAACATGGGCCACGCAAAGTATGACGCGCTTGAGGGAATCATGAATAATAAATACTTCATGATTTGCGGATCAAGCGTCTTTCGATTTTTTATTAGGATATAAGAACCATACGCAATAAAAATCCACAACATGTTATATGTCGTAAGGTTTACTCCGAGCCATTTTACTATCGTGTAATTTCCAGGTGCGTACACATGCCAATTATCAATAAACCATTGTGCTGAACTATACCCAACATCATTTCCTCTTACGGCATTAATGATAATAGTGATAAGTGGGAGCAAGGCAAAACCTACAATGAGCATTACTTTCTTTTTCCATGAAAAACCACGAGTACCAAGAATCAAAAGCCCGGTAAATAATGCGCCCATACATCCGCTCTCTTTGGTCAAGACACCAAACGCAACCGAGATACTCCCCAATGCAAGCCATCTCCAATCCTTGTCTTCATACCATCTCCACGAGGTATAGATCGTAGCGAGAAACCAGAAATAACCTCCAATGTCCTGAACCTGCAATAGTCCATATCGAAGCATGGGATACGCGGTCATAATCATTAGCGCAGCAATAAATCCCGTAACATTGTTTTTGAAAACTCTACGTACAAGTCCGTAGGTAAGAAATACAATTCCAAAATAAAAAAATATATTTATGACTACGATACTCTGTGCCGCTGACAAAAAAGGAAGTAGTGTGGAAGCAACTACTGGGTAGAAAGGATTCAGATAGCGATTTGGGTAAATGATGTCGCCACTTCCTTTAAAAAAATCAATTGCAAGGACAAAGCTATCAGTGTCACTTGTTGCATGGAAACCAAAAATGCTACTAAATACAATTAAATTCAAAACCACTAAAAAAAATAAAACTACTACTTTATTTGAATTCCTAAATAAATTACTTAAATAATCCATATTTGATAATACAATATATTACTCTAAACCCGTCTTTCCAGGTGATTTTTTTTCCTTCAGCATATGTTCTTCCGTTGTATGATATACCTACCTCAAATATTTTGATCGGCTTTATTCGGGCTACTTTTGCAGTTACTTCTGGATCAAACCCAAAACGTTTTTGCTCAAGTGTTATTTTTTGTAATATGTCTCGTCTAAATAATTTATAGCACGTTTCCATGTCTGTGAGATTCAGATTTGTAAACATATTCGACAACAACGTCAAAAATCTATTGCCCACGTAATGCCAAAAATATACCACCCGATGCGCCCCACCTCCCATAAATCGTGATCCATATACCACATCTGCACCATACTTAGTAACTGGCTCTAGTAATTTCTGATATTCTTCTGGATCATATTCAAGGTCTGCATCTTGTACCAAAATATAATCCCCTGTCGCTGCTGCAAAGCCTGTATGCAACGCACCTCCTTTACCCTGATTTTCAGTATGAAAAATAACCCGATATAGGCTAGCATCCAATCTTTTGAGAATTTCATTGGTTCCATCAACTGAACAATCCTCAACTACAATTATTTCTTTCTCCCAGCCAGGTACTACAACAGATGCTACTTTTGAGAGAAGTGCTTCAATGGTTTTTTTTTCATTATACACCGGGATCACAATCGAAACTTTCATACTAATTCAGAATAGATATCACTCATTTCTTTTTGAAAACGACTTTGTGCAAATCGCACTTTTGATTGCGCCGCTTTGCGTCGATAGTCTGTCATAACTGATGGATCCTCCAATTTTCTCATTGCTTCTACGAGAGCTACCGGACTGCCTGGAGGGCACAAAATTCCAGCATCATTCACTACCTCGGGAATCGAACCAGACAAGGTAGATATTACTGGGCATCCACAAGACAATGCTTCAGCAAGCACGTATCCAAATTGTTCTTGCCACAACGGTGTCGGAATACTTCCCAAAATCAAGGCACGTGCATCATGATATAGATTTCGAATTTCTTGATTTGGTAATTGTCTGATATAGCGTACTGTTTTCTCGATCCCCCATTCTTTTATGAGCCTGAGCATACTATCCCGCTCAGGACCATCGCCAACTATCACGAGCAGTGGATTTTCCTGTATAGTATTCTTTACATACATTTTCCATGCATAGAGCACATCATACACACCTTTCTCTTTTTTTAGTCTATTCACCATGAGAAAAAACTGCGTACCAGCTAGATTATATTTTTCGATTAATGATGTTTTCTCTTCAGATATATCTACCAGACCAGGAATTACTACTCTTATTTTTTCTTCAGGTACTCCATAATCTTTGAGCAATTCTTTACTATATTCACTAACCGCAACAAATCTATCAACACCTTGAATATTTGTATCAATAATTTTTTGCATCTTTTTTCTCCAAAATGCAGGCGGACGCATAGACAGTGCGTATTCATACTCAAAACGCCCAAAACTGTTATCCCACACAGTCGTCACGACTTTGAGATTTCTATGAATCTTCTTTGCTAGAACGGCCTGATAGGTATAATAATTATACAATTCAACGGTATGCGCAATCGCATAATTTTTTAACTCTGATTCAAGTCCATACATCTTCTGAAATACACCCGACAAAAGGAGAGAAATTTTATTGTACACGGGTATATCTGTGTTAGTTTTGAGACGAACTATAGGAAATGTAAGATCATCAACAGGAAATAGGTTTTTTTGTGAACAAAAACCAGTGACCGTGAACTGGTCACCCATATCATTCCACATCATCCCCTCCCACGAATTCATGCCGTTTCCTCTAACAAGGGCTATCCGAGTGCTATGTTTATCCATATTTAGGCTTTTTTTGAATTCATTCGTCTCTTAATTTGCCCGTACAGCATACCATAATAGACTGACCTCTCCAATACCACCTGCCACCCATACCTACTCCTCCATAAACCATTTTTCAGCTGCCCCAAAGACATCTTTATAGGCTCAATAAGCACGTAATACCATATATATCTCCTTACTTTTTCTGTATGCTGGAGCCATGCGTCAGGTGTTGCATTAAAACATGAAAAACTTCTTTCTTCAGGGAAAAAGTAACTCGCATGAACAGGTACCCACTGTCTGGTTTTTCTCATGAAATTTTTCCATGCAATATTATTGTATACTGGTCTATGATGGAGAAAAATATCGAGCTTTTCTATTCTTCCATCAACTGATCCATTTTCATGTGGAATTCCGCGGTAATGAAAATGCTCTCGTCTAACCAGGCACATTTTTTGTAATCCTGGAAAAGTGATTACCTTTTTCCCATTCCACAATTCCCATTTCAATATCAATGCGTCTACTTCTTTATCTTCAATTCTATCCTTAATTTTCTGAAAATCTGCAGTATCTACATATTCATCTGCATCAATTCGGAAGATCCATTCCCCTTGTGCTTGTTCAAATGCAAATACTAAGTGCGCTTCCATGATACCCACATGATCGCGTATAAATATTTTATCAGTATACTTTTTAGCAATCTCAATTGTTTGATCTGTACACGGTCCATCATGCACGACAATAACCTCATCTACCAAACCTTGAATGCTTTTGAGACATCTTTCAATAACTTTCTCTTCATGATACACAACTAAGCACGCTGAAATTTTTTTATTTTGCATATGATTTCCATTTATGTTCAACAAAATCCCTTACTTTGAAATAAAATTTTCTCGGAAGAGATACTACGAGGTGCAATCGATCTCCTGTAGAAAGTTTCCCAAATTCCCATTGTAGACGAATATTGTATTCTTGTTTGTAGTCTCTGATTTCCTGCTCAGTTGGATAATATTCAATATTTACATATTCTTCAGGTGCTAAAAAATCTTTAGCACCTATTTTTTCAAAAAACAATTTTTCCAACCTTTTGGTTACGACTACCGGATCATACACTGCCCGTATTTGTGCATACCCAGCTTCACCCATCTTCTTACTCTCATCATCATTTGTTCCGAGATATGCTAATGCACGCGCAAACGTCATAGGAGTATTCGCAATAATTCCATTCTGCATATGAATTACTTGCTCGAGCTGCCCATTATCTTTGCGTGGGGTAGAGTTAACAAGAACGGGCTTTTTCCAAAACATTGCTTCATTGATCGTGTTTCCATTACATTCACCAATTTTTGAACTATGTGCAAGTACATCAATGGATTGATAAAATAAATGAATTTCTTTCTGATCACTTGTTTCAGGAAGTAGAATAAAGAATTTTTTATACCGACTTTTGTTAATTCTTTGTATCCGAGATGGAGGACACCCTATAATTACTACTTTAAAATCTTGTAGCTCACGCGCAAGATAAGGCACCATATCAATTAACAAATCACTCCATTTTTCGAGTGCTGGACGAGCAATTTTACCAATAACATATTCACCCGATTTAACCCCAATTTTTTCTCGATAGTTTTGTATCTCCTCTTTTGAAACTCGATAACTCTCGAACTCCTCCCGGTCGACCATGTTATACAAAACCTTTTGTTTTTCAAAATTAAATTCTTTATGTGATTTTGGTATATATCGCTCATGAATATGCATCATGCTCTGGAAGAGCGAGCAATCAATAATACTGTCAACGGTTGGATCAAATTTACCAAACACATTTTTTTCAATAATTATAATATTCGGATTGATCTCTTTTGCTCTTTGTAATATTTTTGTCTCAATTGCAACATACCCGCCTGACCGATGGATATGGATAATATCAATATTTTTTTCCTTGATAATACTAACTATTTTTTCTACATCACCGTCAGCAACAACACAAGGAATTCCTAACGATGTAATAACACTCTCAAGTGGTCCTCCACCGTGATATGCACATACCGTCACTGAAAACATATCCTTGTGCAGATATTTTGCAAACGTAACCATATTACGCTGTCCGCCAGCATATGCGAGGTTTGCATTCATTTCAAGAATGTTTATTGTGCGCGGTATTCGTTGAGCCATAGTTCGAGCATAAGTAGTGACCAGAGGTGATTACTGTAATCGACTTTGCCTTCTTTGTGATCATGCCATAGTTTTTCTATTGTTTTTTTTGAAAAATACCGGTGAATACCCGATCCACTCTGAATAATTTTATCTTCAACCAAACCCTTCATTTCATCAACCATCAGAGAATGAAGTGGGATACCAAATCCAGCTTTGGCGCGATTCATAATAGTTGCAGGAATTTTTTCTTTTACGGTTTCTTTCCAGATATGTTTTCCTACACCATTCTGTATCTTTAATGTACTTGGAATTGAGAGTGATAATTCAACGAGACGTGGATCAAGGAACGGGGGTCTTGTCTCAATCGCATGGACCATAGCGCTAAAATCTACTTTTGCCAAATACCCATCTGGCAAACGACCTCTAATGTCTGCGAGCATCACGTTATTCACCACATCAGTACTCTTACCGAAAAACCACTCTTGCATAAGATTAGAAGCATTTGCTGAAAGGATTTTCTTTCGGGTCTCGGGAAGATAGAGATCATCTTTGGTAATATATCTCTGACTTATCGGAAGCGATGTTTTCCAGAGGCTATAATATTCAGTATATATTTCTGCAAACGATCGTGAGAGTACTTCTGCCTGATATGAGCGCTTGTTATTTACTCTAAGTATATGACTCAATAATACTCTCAAAAACTTCGGGCTACTGCTTATTTTCCTGAAAAATGGCACTTGTGCATATGATGAGTAGCCACCAAACAATTCGTCTCCCCCATCTCCAGACAAGACTACGGTCACCTCTTTTTTCATTGCCTCGCTTATAAGCATGGTCGGAAGTGCTGCTTGGTCAAAAAATGGCTCGTCATATTGCTTACCTAAACGAGATAATGCAGAAGAAAAATCAATATCTTCTAAAACAATTGAGTGGTGATTGGTATTGAAATATTTTGCTGCGATTTCTGCGTATTCAACGTCCTTACTTGTTCCACCAATACTGATGACAAAGGTATTAAGTTTTTCTAGCGATACTTCATGTGCTGCCGCAACAACTGATGTTGAATCAAGTCCACCACTCAGTAATGCCCCCAGAGGCACATCACTCATTAAACGTTTTTTTACAGAGTCAGCGAAGAGAGCCCATAATTCAGTCTTCCACCCATCTACACTTTTTCCTTTGTGTACTTGTATCGTTTCTGGAAACCAATATTTGGTAATTTCAATTTTACCATTCTTCCATATCAGATAATGTCCTGCGGGTAATTTTTTTATCGCTTTAAATCCAGTGTATGGAGAAGGCACATAGCGGAAACTTAACGCGAGATCAATAGCCGGCCAATCAATCTCACGTGTAACACTATCATCTTTTAAAATTGCTTTAATTTCAGAAGCAAAAATAAACTTTTCTTCACTAACATAATATTTGAGTGGCTTTTCCCCTACATGATCTCGCGCTACAAACAATTCTTTTTTCTCTTCATCCCAAATACCAAACGCAAACATGCCATTTAGTTTTTTTACACACTCATGACCCCATTCTGCATATGCATTCAATAATACTTCGGTGTCGCTTAATGATTTGAATTGGTACCCCTTTTTTTCAAGCTCACTCTTCAGTTCACGGTAATTATAAATTTCACCATTGAATGTAATTGTGTAGCGCCCATTTGCTATCTGCATGGGTTGATTTCCTGCGGCTGATACATCAATAATAGCAAGTCTTCGATGTCCGAGTGCAACTTTTTTATTCGAAGCAAACCAGAGACCTTGATGTTCAGGGCCACGATGACTTACCTCTGCAACCATATCATGGAACAATTTTTCCTTGATATCGTAGTTTTTATGTATTACTCCGACAATTCCGCACATATTATTTTTTTTCGTAAAGAGTGTAGAGAGGAGTATCAATAGGCTCTCCAAAATACTCATCCCGATATGCATTAACCCTACTCATCAATCTAAAATCAGACAGATACTCACTTGGTACTCCAAAAAAATGAAGGTCTTTCGGATATACCAATATTTCAATGTTATCATTATCCATCTTCTCAAGAAGTATATCCTGCCTACTATACGCCATGTAATACGCAGGAATCAAGGCTACAGGCCGCTTTCCCAGTATATAGTATAGAGCAAATGTGTCGTCATATACGTATATAGAATTATCACCAACTTTTTCTCTGAGTACAGCAAAATCAGCAATCACACCCGCATCACACCATTCAAACCCTGCAAAACGCAACTTTTCACCTATAAATGAATCTTTACAAGGCATCATTCCGCCATGATTTTGCTGTTTAAAATAGTTATTTTTCAAATCGAGTGCTGAATAATAAAAAGAGTATGCACTTACTAAGGTAATTAGGATAAAAAATACCACACTCCATTGTATGATACTTTTTGCTGCCCGCTCACGAAAATGAGTGAGTGTAAGCACAATAAATATCAAGACAGAACTTGCAATACCAATTCTCCCAATTCCTGCGTCTCCTAAATTTTGTCTGAAATAGAGTATATATGATACTACCAATAAAAAGAGTAATCTAAAATATCCCGCATTAAGTCCATATTTTCTGTACGACAGAATAATGAATACTACAGTACTTCCCATCACAAGTATGGGCAGATAATAAATTGGCGCAGAAATGAGTTGTTTTATAAGAGACGTTATACTTTCACTGGAAAAAATCTGAAATAGACTAAGATACGGTGTTGTATTCGCATATCCAGAATAGTACACAATTGAAGATAATTGATTCTTCAATATTTCGATATATGTAAAGTTCGTAATACTGAGCATGCCAAGCACTCCTATAAAGGGGGTATATAGAAACAGTACAGTCTCTCTTATACTTCTCTTTTCAAACCATAAACCAACTACGTGAAGTCCGTAAATAATATACCCTAGTGCAAGAATATCAGCAGATCCAAAAAATAATAGCGCACTATTGAACAGTATTAATAACAATATTTTGGTATAAGATTTTGAATACGTGCGACGTGCAATGTATTCTAATACAATTGGAATGAGTGCGGGTAATAAAAACCTAAACAGATTTCGATGCATCGAAGGCGAAATCAGAGGTTGTACAAAAAATATAATCACCCAAAAAAAAGCAAACATTCTGGTTTTTATTTTTGAAACAAGTGTGCTAATTGCCCAATAGAGAAATATCAATGCAAGCGAGTTTAAGATAATTTTGAACACAAAAGAGCTTATACCCAACCAGCCAAATACTTGTAACATGATCAAATTTCCAATTGAATATGGATATATAATATCGAAACTTTTGCCCTGGAATTCGATCAGTGCTGACAAATTATAAAACTCTTCACTGTATATCACGCGCGCATCAAAAACTCTTTCCCTAAAGAGAACGACTAAAAATCCGAATAAGATGATTGTTGCAAAAACAATATACCACTCTTTTCTAGGGATAGAACTCTTTACTATCTGCAATTCTACAGTTTTCTCAGTATGTATACTTTTTCTACGAAAAAGGTATATACACACACCAACGGCGATGATACCAAAGTATATCCCATACGAAAGAATACTCCGCGCCATTGAGTACCCGGTAGTTGAAGTGAGTGAAAAAACGCCTTCCGCAAGAGCGCTTACCGCATCAGAAAATGGGATTAGCTGCAGCACGCCTACCACAAAAACTGCAATGGATTGTACCAGCCAATAAATCATAACAGACTTTCTATCGTCTTCTGTAAACCCTGCTTCCAACCCACCCCTGCTTTCCACTCTATCTTTTTATTATTTTTCACTTGCGCTTTTGAGTCCATTATCTCATGCTCTCGATAGGGTATTTGCCCCCACAACAGATGCGAATCAGACTTTGTCTCTTTTTTTAGAAACGTTATGATATTTTTTATTGACACCGAAGAGCCCGTCCCTATACCAAATTCTTCCCATTGTTTCAGGGTATCAGCATGCGCAATGACAGAAGTATATGCACGCGCAACGTCACCAACAAACACCATATCTCTTTTTTGTTTTCCTTCAGTTAATTTGATTTGTGGTATTCCGGCACGTAACTGTTGAATAATGCTCATAACAAATTTATCACGACTATCAAAAGGGCCGTACATCTGCTCCAAACGCATGTTTACAAAACACATGTCACTTCCCTGAATAATACTCCGAGCAAGCTCAAGAAATAATTTTTTGGTAGTGATATAACTTTTTTCTTTTGATTTAAGTCCTAATTTTTCATGAAAGAATGTATCCGTATTAATAAATAATGGACAGCCGTACATACATGCTTTTTCGAGAATGTTCACAGGCAATAGAACATTCGCCTCAACCACATCTGCAAAAGTATCTTTTTCTCGCCCATAGCTTGTCGCGCAATGTATTACACAATCAACCCCTTGATTGAACACCCGATCTATCTCACTCTCTTTGGTGCACCATATGATTTTTGAAGCATTCTGCCCAAAGATAGTAATCTTTTTCTTGTTTCTTACTAATGCCGCAACCCGAAAACCCTGCTTCATCAAATGGGGTACCAGATGTTGTCCCAAAAAACCTGTCGCACCTGTTATAAAAACCATCTTTTTTTTCATACGATCAGAGTTTTATAAACTTGTATTTAATCAGGTTCCACAAAAACTGAAAACAGGTACTCAATCGTACATTTGATTTTCCAAATTTGCGTGGAAAAAAAGTAATTGGAAATTCTCTGACCTCATTAGATTGAATAAGTCTCGTTGCTTTTATCATTATTTCAGCATCAATAAACCAATCATCTGAAACCAGGGTTCCTAATTTGTTCAAAAAACTAGACCGAAATAATTTTGGACCAGAATTAATGTCATGAGTGTAGATGCCGTACAACAAACGGAATAATAATTGATACATTTTACTCACCCATAGTCTGAGCTTACCATCATGCCGTGCCACTCGATATGTTTTCACTATTTTAATAGTAGTATTTTCAACAAACGCATTAATCATTGGGAGTAGGATTGCTACGTCGAATTGATTATCCCCCCACATGAAGCCTACAATATCCCCATTCAAGTTGTTGAGACCAGTACGCACACCATACCCATACCCTTTGTTTACAGGAATTGTATAATGACGAACAAACGAATATTTTGATTCAATCTGTCGAATCACCTCTTCAGTATCATCAGTCGACCCATTATTAATAATTACCATATGCAGATCAACTTCACGTAACTGTCCGCGCACAACCGAAAGAAACTCCATCAATACGGGTATATTTTTTGACTCATTGTATGAGAGGATTGCAATCTCTACTCGAATCATATATCTTTCTTTGGTTTTGCTGTAAGTATAAATTGCACTGCGCACAATTCGGGAAACATAAAGAGCACTCGTCTACCCACATGTGCAGCTCGACGCAAAAATCTCTCAATATACCCAGCTGATGGGCGGTCGAGTACAATCTCATATCCGCTTTGCTCGATCATCTCACGCATTGTTTTCCTGGTAAAAAATACAAAATGAGTCCGATCCATAATTCCTGAATCAGTCATATCCCATTTACCTCTGAGCAATGCCCAGCGTATTGAGTAATGTGCAACATTCGGGAGTGAAATCACACATTTACCTTCTGGCTTCAAGTACTCCCGCAAGCTTTTCATCACTGCATGAGGATTGGTCATGTGTTCAAGCACATCTCCCAATAATATATAATCAAATTTTTGATCCTTCAGATCATTATCTCGAATACACTCCTCAGCTGTTTTATTGAACAGTTTTGTATATCCAATACTCTCTGCGTCGAGATATAATTCACGCATAGGCTCTACTCCCCATACTTCACACTTCTTCTCGTGTATCAGGTATTCACCCAAGTAACCGCTCGCAGTACCCACTTCAAGAACTCGAGTATTCTCGGCTATTTCATTTAACAAAAGCATGTGTGTATTGACTGGATTTGGATCATACCTATAGTTTCTTTTCATACAATGTTTCAAATGTAATAAATTATTTTTTATTTATAAATTCTGAAACAATAGTGTGAGCAAATAAATTGGGGAAATAGCTAGCAAGGAAACGGGAGTGCCAAATATTGTTCACACCTTCATAGCGTAAAAAACTAAATCTAAGTTTTTGTAAAAATTCTTTTAAAATTTTTATATTAAAAAAACGAATGTGTTCCTGTTCCCATGGCTTTTGTTTTGCAACATCAACACGATGAAAATCTCCATCTACAAGATAATAAGTTCTAAATCTCCAATAAGCAACATTAGGACAAGAGATAATCAGTTTACCTCCTGGTTTTAAGATTCTACTCATCTCTAACAGCGCTGATTCAGGATCAAACAAATGCTCAATGATATCGCCAAAAAAAACTATATCAAAAGAATCATCTGAAAAAGGCAGACTTCCTCTCTTCTCAACCATTCCTTGATAAATATTTTTTATTCCTCTTATCTTAGCCTGCGCAACAGCATTATCACTAAATTCTATCAAGGTTACCTCATATCCTTGTTTTTCCATCCACTCTGATACAATGCCTGAACCCCCGGCAATATCTGCCACTTTTTCTTTATTGTTCGTTTTTGGAAAAAAACTTTCAAGAATGAGATTGCGTTCGTAATCCTCAAATTTATTATTAATAGCTAATTTCCAAAACTTTTCATAAGTCTCCTTATACTCCATATAATAAAATTAATTAAAGATTTTAAAAAAAATAATTTATTTTTTTTTATAAAAATACTATCAAACACTTCAGGTATATCCTCTTGTATTTTTCTACCAATCAAAAAATAAGTTTCTCTTAATTTTAACGTTCGATAACCTCCTGAAGAAAAAATATCGTCTTGTAATGATGATCTTTCTAAATGAGTTAAATGCCAAAATTTTTCCTTTAAAAAAAGAGAATTACTATTATTGAATGCTAGTGAGTTTGAACTATCAACAAGAGTATCTACCCCATACTCCCCGACCCATCTTACATGAGATTTTTGAAAAAAGCGAACTGTAAAAAATCCCTTTTTCCCGAGCATGCTAAAATTCTTTCTTACCGGGTATGCATGAAAGACATCTCCTACACACAGATAAAAAGGTGTAATAATGCACTTTATTTCTTTATTTTTTTTAATTAAGTTTACAGCCTCTTCCATAGCTCTACGTGTCCACACTTCATCTCCATCCAACACCATAAACCATTCAGTATTTGTTCGATCTAACATTTCCTGGCGCAATTGAGTGTGTTTTATTTTATCGCATTCTCCTTTTTCTTCAAAAATAACCTTATCAGGAAATTGTTTTTGAATTCTTTTAAGAATGTGAACAGTCTTATCCGTAGAACCTGTATCAAAAATCAAAATTTGATCAACAAAATCAATTACAGAAAGAACTGCATACTCAATAAAATTTTCCTCATTCTTAATCAGACAGTGAGCAGTGAGACTCATATCATTCAACAATAATTTTTTTATACGTAAGTAAGTAATATGAGCAGATCATATTATATACTACCGATACCACAATACCAAGCAAAAATGTATACCCTGCTCCCATAATTCCAAAACGTGGAATAAGGAGAATGGTGCCAATAATATTAATGACCAACTGTACTACTCCTGAAAAAGCCATCAGGTACGTTCGGTTGTACGCGGTAATAACCAGAGAAAATGGTACACTCAGTAAATTCAATACCAGACTGTACGCCAATACCAGATATACTGGCAGTGCCCCCACATACTCAGTACCAAATAACAAAGTGATTACATATTGTGAGGGGTAAACCACTATACCAACTCCAATTATTATCAATACAATCCACTTCAACGAACGCTTTAAAAAAGCTTGAATTTCTTCTGCAGAATGTAGCCCGTTTATTTTTGGAGCAAGAACTGCAGTTATCGATTGTGCAATGTAGGGATAAAATTGTATCAGTTGGTACGCAACCGCATAGATTGCGACCTCTTCGAGGCCAAGATACCGACTAATTATTACCTGATCAATCCTACTCGCAACAATCGAAAATAATGACCAGATCGTAAGCCACGCACTAAATTTTGCTAATTGGGTATGCATTTTTTTTCGCACCTCATCATCAATTATTACCCGTACAAATCCACGTGGCAATACATGAAAATTAACAATGAATAATACCCATGGTACACAAATGTATACTCCGAGATAATAATAGATATTGGTAACGCCTAATAAAATTAACAATCCAATGAGACCAAGCCGTAACACCCCTTTGAGCGTCTGCAATCCTGCATGATAAAAAAATCTTTGTGCAGATTGTAGATAGGTCGAAATAAATCCTAAAAAGATTACACCACCAATACCCATAAACGAAAATGCAAGGTATCCAACCATCTCTTCTTGTTTCAAGATGAAATGAGCTATTGGATAAGACAACAATATACCGAGTACTGTGACTAATGTTGCCATAATCAGTCTCCACTTCGCAACTGTTTTTACTAACTGTTTTAATTTATCGAATTCTTGATGAGCAATATAGAATGGGGCAAATCGAAGCAATCCCCCATTGAGCCCCAGATCAGACATTTCTGCGACAGTACTCAGCGCAAGAATTGAAAGTGAGAAAATTGCAAACCATTCTTTTTCGAAATTACGACCAAGCAATACACTCACCAAAAATAATGACAAACCATTCAGAACAGCACTCACATATAAATACGTCGTATCACGTACAAATTTTTTATCCTTGAGTTCCTTGACTAGGGTGACTATATTCATACAATTATTCTCTTACCTTTTTCCCATTAGTGGCGTCAGTGCCTTCGATACCTACTTTTTCAATTTTTGAAATTTTTTCTCTCTTAGTAAAACGTGCAAGCGTATACTCTATCGGATAATCGAGGAATAGATATGGAACACCTGCAATAAGTGCCTTATACCATTCTTGCTTCATGGTCGCAGCAAAGCCATACAGTCTTGTTGAAATAAAATCAGGACGAATATAGTGATATACTATTTCACTTTTCTCCCAATCCTCTAGACTAAAATCATTTGTTAGGCAATATCTCCCACTTATTTTGAAATATCTCTCTGCTATAGGCAACTTCTTATAGGCGAATAAAAGCATCACCGCTTCACCCAAACTTTTGAGACTGCTGTCGCATGCATGGCGCACCCATCTATTACTGCCCCCATATATATAGGTATCAACACTATGTTTCAAATCAAATGGATCTGATTCAAGCCCTGCCTCAATACAAATAATATATGCATCAGGCACTCTGGTACGTATTGAATTAATAGTAGCAATAGTCTGCTCATATCTTTTCTCTGGAGAATAGACTGACCGAGTGGACGCATAACTCAATGCTGTATTTTTTGGATAAATAACTGAGGTGATAATAAAACAATGCGTATATTCTTTCTTTTCTTTGTTTGATGATTTTTTAAAAAGAAAAATACCTGCGACAAATGTACTAAATGGATAAGCAAAAACTATTTTATATATCTGACGAAACACAAAACTAATCGGACTTTCGCCCTTTGAAAACTGATGTTCTGCGGTAGATTCTTTAATTTCAAAAGAATTTTTCCTCCACACAAGTAGATTGTGGAGTGGATACAGAAATACGATTGCGACTATTGACCAACAAAACCATATCTCAGCTGCTGCGTCAGTTCTCGTGAGATACCAGTCAATGAGCCATAACAAATAGTATACAAACGGTGCAATCATAAGCCATCTCGTAATTCGAAACACCAAAATATTCTTATAAATGCTGTACAATATCAAGCCAAATGGTAAAAACCACAACCCATACCATGGTAAAAATGACTTTTGCCATACCAACAAATATACTAATAAGAATACAAACATTGCAGTTATATATTCACCAGTACTCCAGGTTATTTTTTTTTGCGTAATCGCAATAACTTTTTTCACATATGGCCAAAGGAAGTATGCAAATATAGCAAATACTAATCCGTGCACTAGTCGAGTAAGTACCCAGTGTGCATCATCCTGAAACCAACTAACAAACAATGGCTTGAGTGAAAAATAAAATGATGCAAACAGAGTTAGGACAGCCCACTTGGATTGTATAACGACTGATTTGAACACTGAGAAGCCCTCCCAATACGAGTACCATGCAGCAACAGTTACTAAAGCACCAAGAGACACGCCTACTACTGTTTCATACATCTGTATTTTCCAATTTTCTTTGGTGAATGATTGCCACCACCATAAAAGAAAAAAAGGTGCGATGAGTGCTGGAACAAATTTGATCCAAACACCCACAATCAACAATGGGATAACCAGTGACCATCTTTTTTTGTGAGCATAGATAATTGCCGCAAGCACTGCGAGTATCCACAATACATCAAAATGCCCATTAACCAGAACTTCAAATAGTACTAATGGTTGCAGTAGAAATACAGCATACAGAGCTTTCTTATCTATTAATGAACCAAGTATATGTATCAACTTTTTTATTAAAAGAACAGCTACAACAATACAACTAAACATGAACATTTTCCAGTACAACATGAACCACACAATCTCCCCGCCTGATACCTGATATAACATTCTGAATATGTGCGCAATTATAGGACCATATGAAAATCCTATAATTGTATCGTGAGGCACTGGATAGACAAAATCTTTTTCCATTTGCCAGGCCTCGGTATAGATATTCAGTCCATCAACCTGTGCTCTGCCTGCAGCAAAATAATAACTCATGTCACTTGACCCAAAAGGCACTACCAATAGAGCGATCGCTATAATTCCAAACCCGAGACCATACTTCCATTTTGAAGGAACATTCTGTTCTTTAAACCATTTCCATATAATGCGTCCAAAAAAAAGAAATGCGATAATCATGAATATGACCGCCGAAAAGCTCAGTATTTTCTGCCCGAGTGTTAATGTTGCCGGACACAATAATGTGCTTGATTGAAAAAAACAATTTTTTGCAAAGATTGATGAATACGCAGTCATGGAAAATCCACCGAGTACCATCCACGCGACTATATATAGTATAGTAGCAATCATATAGCTCGACGTGTAGCAATAAACTCTTCAAACATCTTAATAATATACTCAAGCATTTCACCCGTAAGCCCTGGATATACACCGATCCAGAAGGTATTTTTTACAATTGTATCAGCATTTTTTAATTCCCCTACCACACGATATTCAATTTTCCTATCAACAAAATAGGGCTGTCTTAAAATATTTCCTGCAAACAAAAATCTGGTACCTATTTTTTTCTCTTGCAAGTGCTGTACAATCTCATCACGTGTAAAAGGCGCGGTATCTTTGACCGTTAGAAGGAACCCAAACGAACTTGGATTTGCTTCCTTTTGCCAGGAAGGTAATATAAAATATTCTTCGAATTTTTTTAATCCTTCGTACAGTGTGTTAAAGTTCTCTCTTCTTTTTTCAACAAAAGAATCGAGTTTTGCAAATTGTGCAAGCCCAAGCGCCGCCTGGATATCAGTAGCTTTCAGGTTATAGCCCATTTCTGAATAAATATATTTATGATCATATCCATAGGGCAATTCACCAAGCTGCCAACAAAAACGTTTTTGACAGGTGTTATCCTTACCTGTCTCGCACCAGCAATCACGTCCCCAATCTCTGATTGATTCAATTATTTTGTACAGTCTTGAGTTATTCGTAAATACCATTCCTCCTTCTGCAGTCGTAATATGATGTGCGGGATAAAAACTACAGGTAGCAATATGTCCAAATGTGCCTGTTTTTTTACCATTAAACGTAGCTCCCAGAGCATCACAGTTATCTTCAATAAGCCAGAAATCATGTTTCTCACACAATTCTTTGATTGCTCCCAGATCAAACGGATTACCAAGAGTGTGAGCAATCATGATTGCTCGAGTCTTTGGAGAAATTGCCTTTTGAATCGCCTCAATATTTGCATTGTATGTACCGAGATCCACATCAACAAACACAGGCACCAATCCATTCTGCACAATCGGATTTACGGTGCTTGGAAATCCTGCTGCAACAGTAATGACCTCATCACCGGGTTTCAATCTTTTGTCCTGCAACTTCATCGAGGTAAGTGCTGTTACTGCAATCAGATTTGCAGATGAGCCTGAATTTACAAAACATCCATACTTCACACCAAGCCACTGCGCCATACGATGCTCAAACATGGCAGTATATTTTCCATCAGTCCACCAACCCTCGAGAACTGCTTCGGTTGCATTAATGATCTCTTCAGAATCAAAAACTTTCCCCGATACAGGAACAGCTGATACACCCGGGACAAATTCCTTAGCTAAGAATCTGGCATTATAATCTTCAATCAATAGTTGTTTTAATTTGTCATCCATAGCTTATTTTATTTTTTTATATTCCTTCAGTGCTTTTGGAATTACAAAATTTTTATGATGTGCCACCGTATCTTTTGGCAATTTGGTAACTGAAAACCATTTTCCTTTTGAAGTCGGCTTTCCTACAACCTTTACCAGATACACTCGTGACAAAAACCATCCTCGCATTTCTTTGACAAACACATCAGCTACACAATCACTTTCGAGAACAACTTTTGTTTTAAATTCTTGTTTTGCAAGCCGCGCTAGGACATTATGAGGAAACTCTCCTGGACGAAACACACTGCCTGGACAATGCCACTCCCCGGGAAAACTTTCATCTTTTCCTCGCTTCGTCATAAAAACTTCTACCTTTTCTCCTTTGGTACGAAAAAGTACTGCTTCGAGTGCTACTGAGATGCCTAATTTTGCAATTGCTTCAAATAATCTCTTATCAAGAGAATTACCCGGATGTATAAGCTCTTTATCCTTTTCTTTCCATGTGTTTTCTACAAGACTCTCAAAAAGCTCAATCACTTCATGAGGTGTAATACCAAAATGTTCTAATTTCTCAGAAATTGTACTCTGCATCTTTGCCTTTTTTGAGGATGTTTTTGGCATAACAATTTGGCTAAAATATGCTCTCATCCTATCATTTCAAACAAAAAAAGGCAATTCTGTTGCCTAGTTAATTTATGAGTCCCGTCCACCACCCCCTTTAGGAGATGATGGACGGAACATTGTCGTGAGTGTGAGGCGCTTTGTATTAGCGCACCTCGCCCATGTACTTGAGGAGCCGTGGGATGAGCTTCTCGGCGTGGTGATCGACCAATGGCGACGGCACGTCCTCGAGGTCGAACCACTTCCCGCTCTTCCCGGTCGGGTCACCTTCGACCTCGATCGCGTAGAGCTTGGACTCGATGTTCCCGCGAGCCTCGTCAACGAAGAAGTCTTCGAGGTGCAGGATGCTCTTGACCACGACCCCCTCGAACTCGGACTTGCAGAGCCGACGCGCGACCGCGATAGGCTGCTCTCCCTTACGGAAGAAGGTGCCAGGCAGATGCCACTCGCCCGGATAGGCCGACTCGTTCATCGAACGCTGACGCAGATAGATCTGCACACGCCCATCCTTCTTGCGAGCGAGTCCGCCTTCGAAAGCCGGCGAACAGCCCGCGACATAGGTCAGTGCATCGAAGAGCGACTGGCCGAAGGGCTCGTCGTCCGGAACCACGTTCACGACCTGCGCGATGAGCGCCCGACCCTCGCGACCGAGATTCGTCAGATCGACGTCCTTCATCTGCTCACACAGGATGAGCCATTCTTCACGGGTCAGTGGATTCTTTGCACCCATGGGGGTACTCCTCCTTATCTTAGACTTGTCTATCCTTCCACCCACTGCGGTTTGAAAAGATAGAGCAACTTATCATAAACTACCAAAAACGTCAATATTTGACCCTCCTATTATTTATGTGGTAGTTTAAGTAAAGTGTTTGGTCATATAACGCCATAACTCACCAAAGGATACCTATGAATCCTCCAAAAGCCGTAATCTTCGACCTCGGCAATGTACTCATCTTCCACGACGATGAGGGCAAGCTCTTCCCAGCAATGGCCGAGAAGACGGGTGTCTCGATTGATCGCATTCGACACTTCGTCACGAGCAAGGATAGCGCCTTCTGGCAAGGTGTGAATCGCGGCGACCTCGAGGGTGACGCCATCCGCGAAGCATTCTGCAAGGAGTACGGAATCACTCTCACCATGGACGAATTCATCGATCTCTGGACCTGTCACTTCACGATCCACGACGCAGTACTTCCCCTGATCGACTCACTCGTCGGACGCGTGAAGCTTCTCCTGCTCTCGAACGTGAATGGTATCGCTTGGGAATGGATCTACCCCCGGATCCTACTCCTCCAGAAGTTCGACCACCACCTGCTGTCCCACGAGTACCGGCTCTACAAACCTGAGCCTGCGTTCTTCCAGGCAGCCGTCGACCTCGCCGGAGTTCTCCCGCAGGAGACTGTCTTCTTCGATGACCTTCCTCGACTGGTCGAAGCGGCACGTGATTTCGGCATCAGAGCCGAGGTGTTCACCGATGCCCCGAACTTCGAGCGTCAACTGATCGAAATCGGACTGAAGTAATACTTCTCCGAGGTCACTGTACGCCGAAACAACACAGGCACCTAGTAATTCTAGGTGCCTTCGTCTTTTTTTGCCTCGTATTAGGGTAGTTCTTGCACGTATTCTGCTTTCTTTCTTTTCAATCTAAGAAAAGGAGCCTCAATTGCGTAGTAGGTTATCGTTGAAATAATAAGTGTTATAATCGTATTCAGTATAATTTTTGAAGAGTTTGATTGTACTATGGACATTTTTTCAACATATTCAAAAACCACGGGATGCCATACATAAATACTAAAACTAATTTTAGCAATAAACATAACAGGAGTCACCGTAAGCGCACGCGATAGCAAAGTTCGATCGTTCCCCAAAAATGAAAGTATCGACACTACAGTAAGGATGCCAAGTATAATGGGAGCGGCAATATATGCGAATGTTGGTGAGAATTCAAAGTCATAAAAACGAACACACGCCAAAAAGAGTATTACAAACAAAATTTGTAATTTGTAATCACCTAATTTTTGTACCA
This sequence comes from uncultured Gammaproteobacteria bacterium, assembly GCA_964435035.1. Taxonomy (GTDB): domain Bacteria; phylum Patescibacteriota; class Patescibacteriia; order Magasanikbacterales; family UBA922; genus UBA922. The sequence goes on along the minus strand of CAYSXR010000001.1, from coordinate 226,548 downwards.
GATCTTTTCTCTTTACATATATGTATGCACCAAACATACCTAATGCAAAAAAATCAAAATTTGCGGGTGTAAATCGAAGAAATTGCATACTCGGATCTTTCACCACAAAAACTAAAATTACTCTGTAGAGCAGTCCCAGTAGAATTGGTAGCAGGAATAAAATAGCTTTTTTATATTTGTAAAAAATGGAATAAAAAATAGGGAGGAGAATATAAAAATGCATCTCTACTACCAGGGACCAATATACGGGATTGATCGGTATAATCCCCTGGCTTCCACCACTTTTTATCTCACGCAGAAATAGAAGGTTATACACGATAGATTTGAATCCTTCTGTACTCCAAAAAATATCATACTTCAATACCAGTGCGATACATAACAAAGAAAGATAATATAGTGGTAAAATTCGAAGTAGTCTTTTCTGTATATATTCCTGCAACCTCTCTTTCGTAAGTGGCTCTTCGTTTTTATACAGTTGATAGAAAAGTAAAAATCCACTTAAGACAAAAAAAACACTTACTCCTACCGTACCCCCAAAATATACCATTCGTTGCCATTGTATTATTGTATCAGGATATCCTGTAATAAAAAGATAACCCATATGAAATAAAAATACAGCGACTGTTGCTCCCGCTCTCACTGTATCTAAAAATTTTATTTTATGTTTTTCTTCTATTTTCACTAAATCCTCCATATTACCTATAGCACTCGATGTTAAAAATTAATACGTTCTTTTTCAATAACGAGCGGACGATTTTTGACTTGCGTGTGGATTGCCCCTACATATTCACCAATGATGCCGATAAAGAATAATTGAATTGAACCGAAGAAAAAGAGTCCGATAATCACCGGTGCAAGCCCTGCTTCAAATCTATCCCAAAATAATAGCTTGTAGACAAAATATATTGTCGCGACAACCAAACTAATAAGTGACATACAAAAACCAACCAAACTCGCGAGACGTAGCGGCACCTTGGAATGACTGACAAATCCAAGCATGGCGAGATCATAGAGCGTAAAGAAATTATTCTTGGTCTTGCCTTTTTTTCTTACGGGCTGCACGTATTCAATTTCTGCTTTTTCAAATCCAAATTCTGCAATGAGTCCACGAAAATATGGGTACGGATCATTGAGTTTTCTTAACACTTCGATAAATTTCTGATCATAGAGCCCAAAACCAGTAAAATTTTTCACCTGATCAACATCAGAAAATTTCTGTATCAAATGGTAATACAATTTTCGAATCGCAAACATTGCAGCACCTTCCTCACTTTTATTCTTCACCCCAATCACAATCTTTTTTCCTTCCTCCCATTTCTGTATTAAATCCTTTATCAGAGCCGGCGGATCCTGCAAGTCTGCCACGAGTAGTATGACCGCGTCCCCATACGCCTGCTGGAGTCCATAATACGGTGAACGAAGATGTCCGAAATTTCGAATATTCACAATTATTTTTACACGAGGGTCTGTTGTTGCAAGTCGTTTCAAGACTGCGACCGTCGTATCAGGAGACGCATTGTCAATAAAAATATGTTCATATGCATAGTCTGGTAATGTTCCCATTACATTTTTTACTTGGACGTACAACTCTTCCACATTCATTTCTTCATTGTAGGTAGGCGTCACGATACTGATAAGTTTTTTTTGATTTTCCATACTTACGGATCAGTTTCAAATGTTTGTTTAGTGAGCGTTGGCAATATTTCTCTATAGTATGCAACCATTTTTTCAATTGCATCATCAATCGGGGTGAATACTCTATTACCAAACACATTCTTCATAAGGTTTATATCCGGGGTATATTCATTCCCAAACCCTTCTTCTTGTACCATGATTGGCATATTTTTACCAGTCGCTATCCTGATTTTTTCTGCAAGCGTGTATAGATCTATCGGCGTACCACTTCCAATATTAAAAATCTTTTCGGTCGGTTCTTTTTCAATGCATTGATCAAGAATCTGCACAAAATCATCGATAAACAAATAATCGAAACGTACATTTTTCTTCATGGTAATTGGCAGATCAAATAGCGCCATGCAAATCACGTTTGAAATAAATCGTTTGGTATAATCTTCGTATTTACCAAATACCGCAAACAATCGGAGATGCGTGATGTATGAAACCTGCTCTGCATATTTGGCGCATACGTATTTTGAAAAACCGTATTCATCGGCTGGCATTGAATCTTCAAACGCGGACTCAGCGACTTGCACCAAAGATTTTCGCTTATCATATTCAGCACCAGAGCCTAGCATGATACATCTACGAAAATATGGTTTGGCACGTACCAGACTATAAAAAATTTTTAGATTAGTAAGTCCGGCTTCTGCCGTAGATGCTCCCCGACTTACTCCTGCTGCAGCAGCATTAATGACAATGTCCACTGGATTTTTTTTCAAATACTCACCTACAGCGATAGCATCAGTAAAATCAAGTTCTTCGTGTGTCGGCGCAATAATATCATACTTATTCCACAGCTGTTCTTGGATATTTTTACCAATAAAGCCCGTGCCACCAGTCAACAATAGTTTTATTTTTGGCATAGTTTTTTTACCGTTGATACAATCACTTCAACCGATATCCCCGCTTTCATTCTCAAAAAATCCTGTTTCCCTATACAATCGAGATATATATCTCTCATCCCAATCCGCTCGAATGGCACAGCGTTTCCTTTCTCTGCAAGCACTTCTGATACTGCCGAACCTAAACCCCCAATAATAGAATGCTCTTCTATAGTGACGAGAGCTTTGCGTGACTGACTTCTTGATACAATTATTTCTGTATCCAAGGGTTTTAAGGTGTGTAGATGGACTACTTCTGCACTAATTCCCTCTTTTCCTAACACCTCACTCGCCTGGAGAGCAATATCAGTAATTGCGCCGATTGAAAATAAAGTGACCTCTGTTCCACTTCTCATGACTGATCCTACACCAATCTTAGTATTACCAATGTCTTCATGAGTAAGCTGCTTTTCACCTCCTCGATTAAGACGAATGTACCAGGGACCTCGTTCGTTCAGTATCTGTTTAGACAAAATCTCTGCTTCTTTTGGATCAGCAGGAGCAACCACTTTCATATTTGGTAGTGAGCGCATGAGTGAAAGATCCTCACTTCCAAAATGCGTTGTCCCTAGTGTTCCATAAGCAAATCCACCCCCCACACCAATAATTGTCACATCAAGATTCTGGTAGCACACATCTACTCTTATTTGTTCAAAACATCGCATGGTGGCAAATGGCACGATGCTATATACAAACACTTTTTTGCCTGCAAGAGCCATCCCCGCAGCAACTCCCATCATGTTTTGTTCGGCGATTCCGGTATTGATAACCTGATCAGGCAATTCAGCTTGAAATTTTTCAATCACTGAATAACCCAAGTCTCCAGTAATGAATACTATGTTTGCATCCAACTTCGCTGCTTCATGAATTGCATTAATAACCGTATTTCTCATACAATTTCCTCAATTTCTAGTAATGCTTTTTTTAATTCCTCATCCGTTGGTGGCCGATAATGCCATTCGATCCTATCTTCCATCCATGAAATTCCTTTTCCTTTTATGGTGTGCGCAATTATTGCCAATGGCTGATTACTCGTCCGGCTACAGGAATACGCAAAAACTTTTTTTAGTTCATCAAAATTATGCCCATCAACCTCTATGGTTTCCCACCCACATGCGCTCCAGCGCTCTTTCATATTATCCATATTCATAATATCCGTGGTATACCCCATACCCTGTTGTTTATTGCAATCAATAATGACGGTGAGATTATTCAGTTTGAATTGACTACAAAAGTTTGCTGCCTCCCAGATAGATCCCTCATTACACTCACCATCCCCTACCAAACAGTAGAACTTCCTGGTATTCCCTTTATTTGCAAGCGCAAAACCGCCCACCATCGGGAATCCGTGCCCCAGTGAACCTACAGTTGCCTCTAATCCTGGTACACAGCCCTTTATCACATGCCCTGCCAACAGCGACCCATCTTCCGAATACGAATCGAGAATTTCAGAAGAAAAAAAATTACGTTGTGCGAGCGTGGCATACAGTGCTGCAGCCGCGTGACCTTTACTTAAAATAAATATATCACGGTCCGGATCGTCATGCGATGAAATAGAAAGCGTTTCATTATAGAGTACGGTCACTATATCAACAATACTAAAACATGATCCGATATGGGAGCTTTTTGATTTGGTAATCATCTTCAAAATCTTTTTTCTTATTTCACGGGCTTCTTTTTTTAATTCAGCGGGATTCATATTTTTTAAAATATGAACAATACCACTTATAGGTTTCCTGTAGTGATTGTTCAAGAGAGACCGTGGATTTCCAGCCTAATACCTGTACTGCTTTTTCATAATTCAGACTCTGCTCTGGAATTTCATTTTTTTGATTATTTACAATTGTATATTTGATTTCAGATCCGAGAACTTCTGATATTTTTTTTATCAGATTAATCACACTGTAATTATACCCCGTACTAAAATTAAATGCTTCGCCTTTGGTGCGTTCAATCTGTTCAGCTAAAAGTACATACCCTGCAACCACATCTTTGACATATACATAATCTCTCACAAATTCACCATTACTGCGTATCTCCAACGTTTCATTCTCAATGAACGCCTTCATGGATCCGGGAATAATCCGATTGAAATGCAAATCTCCTGGACCAAAAATATTTCCACACCTACTAATCGTGACAGGTACTCCATAAGTCGAGGCATATGTCTGTGCAATCAAATCGGTGCATGATTTTGATACATCGTATGGATGATCACCTCGTAATTCATGATCTTCTACTGCATCTACACAGTCTTTTCCATACGCTTTATCACTTGATGCGACCACGACACCTTTTACCTGTGGAGATAGGCGAGCAGCTTCAAGCACATGAATTGTACCCATAATATTACTTGCCAGCGTTTCATATGGATTTACAAATGCCGTATGCACAATAGCTTGCGCACCAATATGAAAAATATAATTAATTTCATACGCAGTCACGATATCACATATCCGCTCCTTATCTTTCAGATCACCATATGCACATATAACTTTGTTTTCAAGCCCAGATCCTGCAAAATATGATTGGGGGTCCCGATCACGAGAAAGCACTACTAATTTCCCTGGTTTTTTTAGAAGTAGAGCCTCTACCAGATGCGAACCAACTAATCCCTCACCCCCTGTTACTAGTATATTTTGATGTATCAAACTACTCATAGTTTTAAGACCTACTTATGCCCACACTTTCCAAAAAGGATCGGCGTGCCACTGTTTATTTAATTCTTCAACTTCTTTATAGGTATCCATGCATTTCCACATTCCCTTATGTCTATACACTGACAATTGATCTTTACGAGCTAGTGGTTCAAAAATTGACTCAATCATTGAATTTTCTTCAATCTGATCAAAGACATTTGAGTTCAAGACCATAAATCCTCCATTAATATAATCACTCGAAATTTTATCAGTGTCGTTGGTCACGTGTTTCTGATAAAAACCCTTAATTTTTTCTGACGTGTGATCGATATCAAGGAGTCCAAATCGATGCGTAGGACGAACACCAGTAATTGTTACGGGCGTGTTTTGTTTTTTGTGGAAATCAAGGAGTTCGGCAATATTAATATCAGCAACACCATCACCATACGTTACCATGAACTCTGGATCATCTCCGATATATTTTCTAATTCTCCGTACACGCTCACCAGTCAAACTATCTGGACCAGTTTCTGCAAAGGTAATTTTAAAGTCATCACATTCATTATTATGGAAGGTGAATTCATGATTTTTGGTATCAAGCGTAAAATCATTGAGTAACGTTCTCCAATTGAGAAAGTGCTGTTTGATCATATCACCCTTGTACCCCAATGCAAGAATGAATTCATTATAGCCATAATGTGCATAAATTTTCATGATATGCCACAAAATCGGCTTACCCCCAACCAACACAAGCGGCTTAGGCTTGAACTCTGTTTCTTCTTTCATGCGCGTTCCTGTTCCGCCACATAAAATTACTGTTTTCATAACACTACAGTTTAAAATATAATTAGTTACTCGTCGACGTTACCCCTCTTATTTGCTCCAATACTGGTTTCCAGTCGAGGTTCAATTGATAAACTGAAGAAGTTGGATTATCAAACCATTCTAACACTTTTTCTGCAGTTTCTCTTGCTTCTGTTGTTTTATTTTGTGCCGCATAAATCAGGGCAAGTCGTACCCATCCTTCACCGATATTTTCAAAATCGTTAATTGATCTTTTCAATATATCCTCTGCTTCAGACAATTTACCCTGTTGGATCAAATTTTGAGAAAGAGCATAGAGGAATTGCTGCCGCTTGGGAGAAAAATACACAGCCTGACGAAGAGAATTCTCACTTTGAGCCAAAAACTCTGTATTCTGTGTAGCTTGATAGCCAAATTCATACAGTTGTGAAAGTACAAAATACACACGTACATCAAGTGGATGGAGCAATTGATTCTTCTTCAATTCTTCAACAGTTTCATTAAACAATATGAGTGCCTGTTCACCCTTCCCCTGCTGTACCAACTGTGGCAACACACCTAATACTGTACGCGAAATATCATTTCTAATATCATCGATGTGAGGACTTGAAAACTCCAACGCATCATCATACAACTTCTCATCTGCAGTTCCTGCATAAATTTTTTGAATGGCTGCAATAGTTGCCTTGTTTGCTCGCGCAGGAGCAATATCAGTAATATACACCAACAAAAAAACTACGACACCGACGGTCACCACGAGACCTGCGGAAACTTTCGCACCATGTTCGGTGATACTATTTTTTTTCACTACTACAGCTTCTTCTTTTTCTTCAACATCCTTTTTTTTACGCAATGCGACACCGCGGGTAGAAAAAGCTACAAAAGCTACAAAGACAAAAAAGTACAGATAGGACGTTGGATTTTCAAATACCGTCACCAATCCTACAAAATGTGCCACTAAAAATGATGCAGAAATATATCCCACCTGACTCCTGATTATACCCCTTCGCACACCTACTAAAATAAGCGTACAGGCAGCGATATAGATGAGTAGATACGTCGCAATACCTACAATTCCCTGGACCGTGAGCGTGTTAAAAATAACACTATGTGCGTTATCAAACCAGGTTTCATTCCACCCAAATTTCAAAAATTGAGGGTTGTAGTGCTCGTTGAACGCATAATAGAAATTATTAGGTCCCCACCCAAATAATGGTTTTTCCTTCCATGCATCAACCGCAGTGCTCCACGCCATTGGACGAGTACTCTCAGTCGAATTGAGTGAAAATGACGTGTTTAGAAGTCGTCCCAACCCAGGAATTTCTGAGACAAATGCCGTTTGCCTAAACATGAACAATAGAGCAAAAACGACGACTCCTGCCGCTGCAAGGTATGTAATTATGCTTCGTGTTTTACTTTTTTCTTTCTCTAATACAATATAACAAAACGCCAGTGTAACAAAACCCGCAAGCATTCCAAGAATTGTACCTCTCGTTCCTCCAAAAAATATACCCAAAAAACCTAACAACCCTACACTGAGAGCAATATATTTCCAATTCTTACTCTGTTCCCTGAAAAATTGTAGCCCACCCAAAAACATCAAAAAGAGTCCGTATCCACTATAATAAATAGAATTACCTAATGTTGCAGATACACGCCATGAACCGTTATTGAGAAGGGCCTGTGGATTCACAAACTTCTGCCATACGCCGATAAGCATCACGAGAGATCCAAGAATAAGCGCTGAGCGAAACACCGTATTCCACTCACGATCTGATTCAAGAACCGAAGACGCAACGAGATATAATATGGTGTAGTGAGTAATGGTGAACAACCCAAGCATTCGCTCATGATTATCCCAAAAACTACGATACCAATCGACGCCTGTAAACGTAGAGATCGCAAAACTCAGCCAGAATAATAGAATACTTATGGTGAGAAATGAAAGACGTGGTCGATATTTTGAAAAATTTGAAACCAACAAAAGTGCATAACAACCCGCAATGACGAGCACTAGCGATCTAAAAAAAACTATCTTAGGAACAATAAAAGGGAAAATATAGTTATTGAGGAGAATCAGGGGTACTACAAAAGTTGCTGCAACAAGATATGGGACTAACTTTCTGATTTTCGTAACCATATAAGAACCTAATAAAATTATAGAAAAAGTAAACGTATCATAGCCTAAACAATCGTAATATGCAACCTATACAAGCAAGTCTTCTACACACCTGGACTGGACAAAAAACAACCCCGCCCTTCTCGAAGGGCGGGGTGTTTTTTCTGTATTACTACAGAATATGGATCGATTGAACTAAGGTTAGTTCAATGCTGCACCTGTGATATCTGGGTATCCAGATGATCGAGGTTCCAATTGCAACAAGTTTGCATGTACATAGTCGAGAACGCCGTCATCGCCGAGGTCATAGCCCCATACGATACCACCAGCGTTAACGTCCTGGATACTTCCTTGTGCATACTTATCTGTAACTCCTGAGAATGTACCACGGAGCTCATAGAGTGCAGTCTGTCCATTGTCAACACGTTCATCATCACTGTTGGTAAATTCAGTTACGTCAACGTATCCTGATTCACCTGGAGTGTAGAAGGTTGTGTTGTTTGTACTTGAAGTGATAGGAGTGGTCTGATAAATGTTTACACAGTTACCAGTACTTACACGACAAAGTTTTGTGCTTGTAACACTCGTTACATCACTTGAGAGTGATAGTTTCAACTGAGTCAAGTAAAGATCAAGGGCATCTCCACTGTTGTCAGTGTTTACACCAGAGTTAGCAGTAACTGCGAAGGTAAAGAATACTTGTTCACCACCTGCAAGGTTTCCACCTGCAAAACTGGTAGCAAGATTCGATACAGTCGAACCAGCAACGATAATATCGTTACCAACGGTTTCAGTTACAGTTGGGTCAACATCATCATTTGATGATACACCCTGAGCTGTAGTTCCAGCATCCAAGAGGGCCAAGAAGATCGAAGTACTTGGTGTAGCGGTTCCATTGTCACCAGTTCCAACACTGTTGAGGTTGAGACCAAGATAAAGATACTTGGTAGTGTCAGCAGGTACAACGAAGTTTACATTTTCGATAGTCACGGTTCCACGAGTTACGTCAGCAGTACCGAGAAGGTCAGTCATTGCCGCGTCTGAATAGACGTTCAATGTGTCAAAGGTCGCTTCAACAGTTGAAGTGTTTGACCATGATGAACTTACGGTTACTACAAGATCCTCAAGCTCTACATCTTCGTAGAGTGCTTTGAGCTGTACGCGTCCTGCAAGCTGTTTCTGTGTGCCTGCAATTGCGTAGAAGTCATTGCGAAGACCTGTGTAGTTTGAATCCAATACTGCAGTAAGAGTACCAGTACCAGAAATGGTAAGGATACGACTTCCTACAACTGGGTTTGAATCAGAAACAGTAGCGTTAGTTGCGCTAACTGCAGTGACAGTGTCGTCATCCTCGTCAGTAGCGTCAGCATCTTCTACTTGTAGCTGTACCATCTCGACAGTAGAGCCGTCGGTCAAGTCAGCATACACTTCGAAGGTTACTTTGTTTGATGATCCTGCTTTTACAACTTTACTGAAGCTGGTGAAGAGAGCTTCTTCGCTGGTTACAGTATTGTCATTTGACACCTGTACACCGTCGATGAAGAGTTTCAAACCATCAACTACACCATCCCAAGTTTGAGCGGTAGAGGTAGCAGCAACAGTAAGAGAAGTCACCGTAACATCAGAAGTTGCTCCAGCTTCGAGAGTACCACGGTATACAAGAACACTCTTGGTTCCGTTTACTACAGTCTCGTTACTGAGAGCACTCTGACGAATAGTGAGTTTTGAAGGGCTAACTGTCATCGTAGGACCGGTGAGGGACGCTGATGAGAAGTCATTTGCTGAAACCGTGTTGTCAGAAGAAACACCATCTGCAGTTACATTAGCAGCTGCCCATGTAACGTAATATGCATCTGCATCTACCGCAGTACTTGCAATATCACCCACGATTTCGAATTCATAGGTAACTCCCTTGGTAAGAATCATGTTTTCTGCAGTGGTAGTAGCATTATCAGTTCCTGTAGAACACGTTGCATCGTAGTCAAGAGAGTAACTTCCTTTGCCGTTCTTGTCGCGCAAGCGGAGATCTTCAAGACATACAGCTGAGTTTGAACGCATAACAACGAATTTCATTTCGTCTACGTCAATATCTTCAGCAGTTGCAAGAACAGAGAATGTACCGAATACCACATCGTTCTGGTCTACACGTACATCTTCATTGGTTCCTTCAAGATCAACATTGATCTTTCCACCTTCAATTGTCACTGAGAGTGACTGTGTGGTGGTGTACGTATTAGTTACTCCAGCAAGACTTCCTGGGAAATCAGTACTGTATGCCATCACATCAGCTGCCTCGTCAAGTACGAGTTCGATAGTGTCTGAAGTGTCAGCAATTCCGAGGTCAGCATACACCTTGAATCTCTTGGTGTCGCCAGCTTCGATCGTAACTTTCTGGGTGAAATCAAATTTTACCCAGTCTCCACTTACTACACCCATAGCAACAGTGGTTCCACCCTGCATCAATTTCACATTAGTGAGAACAGTTGCAGGAGCGGTTCCTCTTTGCTTCAAAGTGATAGAAGTTAATTCTACATCATCGGTAGATGCAGCAGTAGCATCAAATTCACTTACTACTACACCATTTTCACCGATTTTTGCAGTAGAACCAGTACCCTGTCCAAGCAATGTAATGGTACTAATATCTTGTGCACCAATCGAAATTGAATTACCACGAACTGGGAATGATCCACCTACTGAACCAGTAGCTTTCACATCAGACGCAGTTCTGATTTCAAAGTAGTTCTGATCTCCAGAAGTTGCATCTGTGCTATCACCAACCAATGTGTCCATGTCAGCCTTTACCCAAAATGTTTCAGTTGAGTTTGCTGCAATAGATTTGTTAACATTGAAGGTAACTTCATCATCAGTACTAAGTGAACGACCGTTGTCAAGGCGAATACCATTGTGATAGAGGTATACTTTGCTAAAGTCATTTCGACTTCCGATTCCAGCGCGCTTCAAGGTAACCTGTTCAAGGGTACCAGCTGAAGAGCCAGCTCGAACGGTGAAAGCAAGATACTCAACTCCTTGTGCTCCACCTGGAACAACTTTTGAAGCTGAAGTATTTGAAGCCACACTTACCGTGAGAGCTCCAGTCGTAGGCGCTGGTGCGCTACCATCAACCTGAGTTGGGTTAGCGTATGCAGAACTTACGGTTACTGAACCCGTTCCCATTGGAAGAGCTGCAAATGTTGCAGCTGATACTGTGCGAACGTCAGGCACACTTGATCCATCAACCTGATGGAGTTTGCCTTCTTTTACAAAGTATACAGTTGTTTCGCCAGTCTTCTTTACAAACTGACCATCATGAGGCTTTGATTCGCTCCAGGTGGTTCGAGTGTCAGTGTAACTTGCCCAGTGGAATGGACTAACATCACGTAAAACTGATGTCCAGTTTGTTCCATAGAGAGCTGCAGCTGATTCTCCCGTAACTTGTACGAGCTTGTTACCAGGGGTAACAGCGAATACAGGTGATGCATCTGAGAGCTTCACCAATCGTGAACCAGGTCGGTAGTTGATACCGGCTACGGTTGCTGCTGGATAAGCAAAAAGACATTCACCAGATACGGTTACTACATCGTTGAAACTAAGGTTCCAACTGTTGAATACGTCCACATGTGGGAAGTATGCGCGTTCCATGCCAGCGGTAAGATAATATACAGCTGAGGCACCGGTCGCTTTAAACAAATCTCCGGCTTCGAGTTCTGGACAGGTTGCAGCTTGAGCAGCTACTGGAACGAAGGCTGCAAGGCCCATGCTCCAAGCGATTGTTACTCCAACTACAGAAGCTGAAAAGAGCTTCTTGCCGAATTTAATTACATCATTCATAACTATTTTTAACCTTTTACCTATAACTGTGCGCGAGAAGCTAAAGCTTCTGTCACTGCGATAGGCATTTTTTTAATTAATCCACTACATTCCCAACTGAGTCAGGATCGACTTTTCTATGAGTGGTGCGACAAGCTCGAGGGCCAAACCCGAGCGTTTTTTTGCCCCTAAACCACAGATTTTCATCCATGGCACTGTATGGCAATCATAGAGCCGAGAGCATATGTTCTCAGCCTCCATAATTGCCATACTGTTCTAGAGACTACGGCGGAACATTACAGTGTAAAGAAACGTGCGTACTTTGCTTCTACTTTTGTATATTCGAGGCAAAGTGGTAGAGAAATTAGTATACCCTCCCTTCCACTTTGTCCCAAATATTATTGAGTAGAACTTACGGTCTTGATTGTAGTAACAGTGCTTGTGGTAGGAACTATTGTTGAAGTTGGAGTGGTGACTGGAGTATTCACCGTAGTACTTCCACTCTGTGTCGTTATTTGTTCAATCACTGTTGTCACTCGCTCTGCCAACGCTTTGGTTGTGTTCAAGGCTTCGACCAGATTGGTTTCTTTGAGCGAATCAACCGTCTTCTTCTGTTCATCAATCGTTTTCACTGTTGTAAGTGCGTCCATGATACTGGTCGATCCTGTAGAAGTGGTGAGAGTAAGAGGACTCGATGAGGTTAATAGATTTGTCGCAAGTGTTGAGGTAGTTAGTAATAGTGTACTTGAGGCTGATTGTTCATTTAATTTATTCTGAGCTTTGGAAACTTCAGCGATGATAGATTCTACGGCAGCATCAATATGATCTTTTACAATTTCTTTTTCTTCACTGGAAATTTCGATATTTGCGTCAGCCTTTTTCTGAAATGCATCCCCTACCATTTCCAGACTTTGTTTGGTAGTCTCAGCTGCAGTTTTCTCAATTTTTTCGGAAATTCCACCAACCTCTGCATTCTCCAACGTCTCTTTCAGTGTCTGCGAAATATCTTGTGTTGAAAGCGATACTTTTTTTACCAAATCTTCTGAGTCAGTGAGGGCGACTGTTTTAATACTCTCTTGAGCAGAATCAAGTTTTTTCTGCAAACTATCAGCTGTCTTTTCTACTAATTTTGTTTTTTCTTCACCTTCTACATTGGTAGTTTCAACCACCTGTTTTAGTACATGAGCCTGTTTTGAAGCATACGAAAGTTTGAGTGAAGCTTGTTCTGATTCTGGAGCAAGGGCTAAGCGACTATTTTCAACTACCGAATTAAACGCACTTTTTGCTCCCCACAATACATCCCCTGGTTCTGCATACGCACTCGCGATCCACCCGACCGTTGTAATCATCAGTGCAAACGCAACTGAGGTAATAGGTTTCAGAGAACGAACTAATGTTTGAGGTACAAAAATTTTGGTCCAGGTACTTACCGTGTGTGCCACTTTTGTTCCCTCCACACGATGAGCAACTGACTGAAGCGAGGTGTGCCCGATCTGAGTCATCATCCGTGTACGATTACGCAAAATCCACTCGCGATCTGGATTGATCCGAGTTTCGAGGTCTTTCATTCTTTTCAGTTGTGATTTAAGCTCTTTCATATCTACCCCGGTTTTAATTATCGTTTCCACCATTATTTTTTCTTTCCGCGAGAGAGGGGCTTTTTTTCTTCGATCATTTTTTTCAAAATTTTCAATGCTCGATGAAGGGTCACCCGAATTGATACAGCACTCTTGTCTAATATATGAGAGATTTCACTGGTCGATAACTCCTCAATATATTTGAGTACAATAATTTCTTGATACTCACGTTTCATCATTTTTAAATTTTTCAATACTACTTCTACTTCCTGTTCGCGCGTAGTTGATTCTTCAATATTTCCATCATGAGCTACCGCTTCCAAGACTTCAATGGTGCATTCTTTTCGTCTCGCACGGCTTCTAAAAAAATCTATGAGAGATGTGCGTGCAATCGTGTATATGAGTCCACTGAAACTCTCTATCTCTTTATCTGTTTCTCTTTGTACATCAGTCAAATAGTTCCAAGTCTTCAAAAACACCTCACTTGCAATATCTTCAGCCTCTTCTTTGTGAGACACCTTGAGATATATAAATCGGTATATTTTGGAGACATACCGGTCATAGAGTTCGCCAAACGCTTCGGTATCTTTGTGCACCCGAACTCGATAGACGAGCTTCTTTTCATTAAACTTATTCTGTGCCTTCACCATAGAAGACGATAGGATTATAAAAGTGTTACAGTTGCCTAGAGTACACAACTCAGAGATACCGTAGACTATAGCACAAAAAGGCCAATAAATAAAGGCTCGCTATACACATAGATACGTATTATCTCCCATTCTAGTAACAACCGAGATTTGGGGCATACAATCCCCTCTTATTCACAAATTTGTATAGATTAGTGTATACAAATTAAACATTTTTGGGTATACTGCAGGACATAAACTACACGGCTCTCTCAGCTTACCAACATAGGCCCAGCTCTTGACAAAAACCGTATAATTGGTAGTATTTGTATATACAAATGTATACTATGGTAACAAATCCCCTTATCCCCTCCCCTGACCAAAAAGAAATAATTCGAGTCTCAATTTCTGAGGCAGCGCGGCTTTTTGGAGTTAATCCACAGACCATACGAAGGGCCATTCGTGACCAGGAGATCACGTATGTGGTAGTTGCTGGTAGATACAAGATCAATTTTGAAAGTCTCGTGAAATGGTCTCAGAGAAAAACTACCGTCAAAAATAAAACAGAAAAACGTGGTATTGGGCAGTTTGTCGATAAATGGAAGATTTCAAATACACTTTATTCACCTAGTAGAAAAGCAGTTATAAAAAATGAAATTTCAACACCAGCTTCTATTGACGTTTTACCGAAGCCTGATAATAATGAAAGCAAGAGTTAGATAGTGAATTCTTGCTTTTTATTTACACCTCAACTTATACCCATGATATTTAAAAAAATGTCAGAGGTATGCGCTGAGGAAAGTTTCCTTGCGTATATGTTCCTTTCATGTGTCTAGAAACCAGGAGCGAGACATGTTTCGAATGCTTTCCAAACTCCCATTCCTCTTCGTCTTCGTCGCAATTCTGACAACAGGATGCGACCTCCACATCGGCAGCAGCTACAGACTGCAGCACGGCGTGGTGGCCGACGCTGGAGTCAACACTACCACGAACGATGGCGGTGGCTCGACGAACGACACCCTCGCATGGAGTGGAAATGACTCCATGGTCACCCACCCGGATACCCTCCAAGTGACTGACACCGATCCTCCGTCAGATGTCGACGTCTTCGGCAATACTGATACAACTGCCGCGGAAGTCTACCTCCAGCCGGGGTGTGAGGTCGACAACGACTGTGGGGACGGCTATACCCACACGCTCGACAGGTGCGTGAACAACCGATGCATCTACCCGCCTCGTCCATGCATCTACTCGATCGAGTACAACGACTGTACGGACCGATTGGTGTGCAATGGACACGAGTACTGCACCACGCAGGGCTACTGTGCCGGTGGGACACGCCTCGAGTGTGACCTGCCATCCGACACAGAAGATACCCACTGCCATCAAGCTACAGGATGCTACGTTTCCGGTGAACATACCAACGAGTGTGTGTTCGACCTCGACTGTGCACCTGGCGAGTACTGCGATACGGGAACTCATTTCTGTGTTGAAGCAGGTGAAACATGTGCCACATGGGAAGCCTGTGACGACTGGAACGGCTGTACGGCCGATCGCTGCATGAATGGTGTCTGTCAACACTCGCTCATTACTTGCGTCAGCGACAATCCCTCGACCAAAGGGGTGTGCAATCCAGATGGGGGTGCTGGCTGTGAATGGAGTCCGTACATCACCATCCAAGTACTCCTCGCGTACCCGCATAACCAGGACGAGGTATGGGTTTTCTTTGCAGCTCAGGATGCATGGCATGGACAGGCTCCATACACTGCACACCTGGATGTCGAAGACTCGTGCGAAGGGGGTGTCTGGCTCGATTTCAAAGACCCTGACACGGGTCAATGGTACAGCCAACAACCCAATCCATCGATCGAACAGGTGGAGTACATCGCCGTCGATGACGTAGTGATCAAACCACCCTTCATCATTTTCCAGGGCAGCAACGGTGGAGGTATCTACCTCGACAAGACCCAGCTCGGCTGTTCGGTTGTGCTTCCGTAAGACGACGCCAAGTCTGCGGTCACCCTCGACAGGCAGGGGTGGAGCAGCGCTATCACGCGCTCGCTTCCACCCCTGCTACGTCTACCACCCGTTGACCGAGGACGTATACATCGATGGCTCCTGTAAACACATCTGCTAGGATTGTGTGAATTCCCTCTATGGGAAACTAATAGTGTACACAGTCCACTTCAAAATATCTTACAATTCGCAGAAATACTACTTATTCCGATATACCTCTAGTGTCTAAGTTAATCAAGTACTATTTCTGCGCATTGGAAAACTCAAAAGAACACGGCGTTCTTTTGAAACTACACTATTCTCTCCCTATGGAGGACTCGCATGTTGCGCAAGGTTCTTTCTCTGATCATCATGTTCCTCACCGCCTGTGACATGGGTGGGGGGGAATCGTTCGAGTACCTCTCGTACAGAGAAGACGTCACGAACACCAACGACGCGAAGTTGAACGAGTGGAGTCGTCCGAAGGATGACATCGATCTCGATCGACGACAGGCGCAGGCAGAGAAAGCAGGCACGACTCTCGACCACCTGCTCACGAATCTCACACCTGACACAGCTGCTTCGGAAACATCCGACGCTGCTGCACCCGACGAGGACACCATTCTCGAGGAGATGTTCGTCGAGACTATTCCCTGCACGGAGGACTGGCACTGTGCTGCCGGCAAGGAGTGCACCTCCGACGGACTCTGTACCACAAAACTGGTACTGATCTCCACCATCACCGGGTATGATGGTTCTCATCCGCCGGTATACGACCACACCGGAGAAGAGGTCACACTCTGGTACGGACGTGAGCAGTGGACAGAAGTGGGGCAAATACCTTACATGAGATGGCTCCCACTCGCTGAGCTGTGCGAAAGCGGGATTGAAATCGACCTTCGAAACCCTGCTGACGAGGAGTACTCATACGGTGGAGGGTGCGTATCTGATTTCAAGAACCTCACCCTATACCTCTTCACCACACGGCTTACGTATTCCGTCTATCAGAGCCAGGACGAGGCACTCTGTCCGACGAGGCTCCATATCGCGCGGGACCATCTCCCGTGCGAGTGACTAACGCCTTTGGGGAGGAGTGCGCACCACGCGCGCACTCCTCCCCAACTTCAACACTTTCCCGCTACTTGAGCGGTTTTTTTGTATACAAAAAAACCTGCGCTATTCTGGCGCAGGTTTTGTGTGTATTTATGCTTCGAATGTCGATAAAGCTGGATTAGCTTTTAATAGATTTCCTTGATACACCTGTTCAATTTGTGACACTACTTGTTCCCATTCATACTTTTCATAGACGACTGCTTTATTTTGTTTACCAATATGTACTCGATCTTCTTTAGTTAATTTCATAAATGATTCGAGTCGAGAAACAAGAGATTCCACCTCATTTTCTTTGAAGAACATTGTATGATCTGGTAATATTTCTTCATGTTCAGGAATTGAAGAGAGTAATACTGGAATGCCATGACTCATTGCCTGGAGCACTGTAATTGGCAAACCTTCGTTAATTGAAGGATGTACCAATACTCGTGCGTTACCATACAATTCATTCAATGCATCACCTGATTGAAAGTCAGTAAATACCACATCATTTATTGAGGCTGCTGATACATGGAGACTTCGTACATATTCATCGGTGTATGCAGCACCACCTACGATCGCAAGTTTCAATGACTGCACAGATGCATCGTCTGGATTTCTTTCTTTTAATTTTTTAAACGCTTCAATCAATACATGTGCTCCTTTGTGAGGCACCAATCGAGAAATCATGACAATATAATTATCAGCAACAAGGCCAAATGGTGTAATATGTGATACAGAAGTTACCACTGAAGGGATTTCAACACCATTTGGTATATAGATTGTTTTTACCTTATATTCAGTTTCAATATATTTTTGAAGACTTTTTGACACCGTAATCGTATCATCAGCAAAGGTATGTGCAGCTTTTTCACCAAGCTTGAGCATACATTTTGCAAATCCATTCCATTTTTGGTGGAACCGATCCAGTGAATGCAGAGTCACAATAACTCGAACTTTTGGTCGGAATACCCGAGGAATCCACGCAAGAAGTGCAGGACCTACCCCATGATAATGAATCACATCATAGGATGAAAAAATCGCATGAATGGTTGACGTAAATACATGCACAATAGTATCAAGATGTTTAGTTTTGATCGTTGGTGTATGAATACGAGTAACACCCTCCACCTGACCCATTCCATTCTCAGTGGTATACCATTTTCGGGAATATACCACTACATTATGTCCACGCTGAACCAGGCGTACCGAAAGATCATGAACGTGTCTTTCGACGCCACCATAGATTGCAGGGATACCTTTTTGTCCAATCATGGCTATACGCATACTATTGGTTAGGGTGTGTAAAATTATTATTACGAACAACGTACTATACCACATCTATATACTTTTGTCAAGTGTTCAATCCATGTAACTTAAAACAAAAAAACGCTAAAATAAGCGTTTTTTTGCACTTTCAAGCATGTTATATCTACTGAACAATACTACCCTTTTGACTACCTTTAGCATCAGTTCTCAACGAACTATCCAAAAAACCACTCGTTTTAACCATTGAATACCCTACATATGAGTCAGATCCAGTGATTTCTGCACCCATAATCATGGCTGGTGTAGTACCTCTATCTACCTCTGTCGGAGTCAAGCTAAGTTCAAAAAATAGCCCTGCATTAGCATGTGCGGGAATAGTCCCCAAACTCCAACGAACCGTTCGTGTAGAAGGACTATATACAGGAGCCGAACCTTGAGTAACACTCGTTTTCCCCGTCCATACCGCACCCGGAGCAAGACGTGCGGTAAAGACCCCTCCAACTACATTACTTGTTGTATTTCTAATGGTGAATAATGCTGCATATTTGGTCTCTTTTCCAACCTCAGGAGGTAATGGTCCTCGTCCGAGTTGATCACCTTCTGCGGTATAATATCTCACCTCACCCTCTAGCTGAAGATCAGTCCCTATTTTTACAGACCCCGCAGTAGATACATCTTCAACCATCACCTCTTTTGCAACCTCGACCACACCTTTGAATCGAACCGTTGGTTGTAATACCACATTTGTTCCAGCATCTGAAGTAGAAATAACAGGAAGTAATACTGCAATCACACGAGATTCTCCTGGTTGTATTGAACGTAAACCACTATGCTTTCCAGCATTCAATACAAGCGTACTCTGACTAATCGATCCTGTATTTGCTCGTGCAGCCTCTGACATATTTACTACACCTCTTGGCAATGGAACTTCTACGATTCCATCAACTATTTCAACATTTCCAGTATTTCTAATAGAAACTATAAGCCTACCTGTTTCTCCAGGTTTAAAAGCCGCAACTCCCCCATCCCACTCCGCACCAACTTGCACTTTTGGTTGTGCTATACGTATGTTCTTTTTTATAATTGATTGTGGAATAGCTTTACCGCGTACTATCAATGCTGGAGCAAGTTCGAGCAGATATTCTGATTGCCCAAGAGTATCTAAAACATGTACGATTCCCGTAAATTCTCCTGACTGGCCAGGGGTAAGCTCAGGAACAGACCATGTGTGTTCGGTTGCTGATCCGATAGTTGCAGACATATCTTCTACCACACCAATTACCATCAGTGGATCAAAAGAAAATGAAATATTTTGCAGTGGTTCATCACCCTCATTAGTAAGCTTGATTTTTATAGGTACTCGCGAACCCTCGACCACCTGTTCCCGGAGTTCAACCGATGAAGTAAGGAGTGATCCGCGCAAAAAGATAATATGCGGACTAGTCTTTTCTTCGATACGTGTTTTTCCATCTTGGCGATACGTAATGCTTGCATGAATACTATCTTCAATATTTGGTGTACCATAAAACCAGCCTGAGACTGATACTTTACCCTCATCACCTGGAGAAATATTCTCAAGCACAAACTCGTTTGATTCAGAATTATACGTGTCTTTGGGTGTCGTCGCATCTACAATATAACCCTCGGGTAATTCAAGTGAGAGCACTGCATCAGTGAGTCGAACTGTACTTTCGTTGATATACCCAATCGTATAGCCTACATATTCACCACTCAATATTCGATCTTTTGACGGAGTGACTGATACATACACCAGATCAGTTACGGTAGGATTATACACACTCCATCCGAGAAATGCTCCGAGAATGACGAGGAGTGTTGCAACTAAAGAAATGTCGAATAAGAACAGTTTCCGAGCGTGAGAAAACTGTAGATGATATCGATTTTTATAGTGCATCTCAGCAAAATGAATTGGGGATGCGAGAAATGCGAAGAACCATCGATGAGGAGCGTGGAGGAGGTGATGTTTGGTTAGATGATTCTCAACGTATTTCATAGATATCTATCTCAAAACTTAAAACTCAAAGTTCAAAACTGAAACTAAAAATTTAAAACTTCTTATTCTTCAAGGTAATGATACTTGATCCAAGCATATTTGCAACTTCTGTGACCTGATTCCGAGCTATTCACTGTCATTTCGAGTGAGTGCACCCGAGTCGAGAAATCTTTCCTGCAAAGTATTTACCAAACTATAGTTACATTTTTTTACAGAATACTATACAGGAAAGATTCCTCGACTCCCTCGAAGACTCGGTCGCTCGGAATGACAATACCAATCACACCATTAATTCCTTGCGAGATCCACCCAATCGGGATTATCTTTTTCAATCAATTTGATTTTCTTCTCTCGACGCCACTTTTTGATTTGTTTTTCACGACGTATTGCCTCCTGCACATTTGTATAGTATTCAGCATATACTAATTTATATATCTGATATTTTTCTGTAAAACCTTCATTGAGTTTCATCCTATGTTCAAAAACTCTACGGAATAAATTATTGGTTATACCGACATAGAGTGTTTGATTAATGCTCGACATAATATACACATAGTATGTTTTCATACTACCCCCTTACTTTTTACCACCCAATACAATTACTTAATGTGTCATTCCGAGCGAGTGCACCCGAGTCGAGGAATCTTTCCTACCAAGTCCTTACTAAGCTTTAAATACATTTTTCCTAATCAGCCTTATGCAGGAAAGATCCCTCGAATCGTCGGATGCACTCCTCCCTCGGGATGACACATTAATACTTTTGCGTTTTAAGCTTTTACTTTATAGCGCACTTTCACTCAATGTCATAATCTCATCTACCCCATCAAAATCAATATCAAGTGCTCGGACATCTATTCCTGGTTTGAACAGTGTAGTGTACGCATTGAATGATTTATACTTTTCTTTTCCATCTAAGGAGAACACTCGCACAGTCGGACTACCTCCCTGCCCTTTTCCAGCAATGATTTCTTGGACTCCATCTCCATCGAGGTCTCCTGCAGCCACACTCACACCACCACGGAATCCTGATTCAAACGCAGTAAAACTTTTTAATTTTTTGAATCTGTATTCAAATAACGTAATCGTTGGGGCGACTCCTGTCCCTGATCCAATAATCAGACGTGAAGGAACTTTTTCGACTGCTTTGGTGAGAGCTATATGATATCCACCCTTGTAGTTTTTTCCAAACGGAAAAAAATCAGATACCACCACATCTCCATGACGATTGTACGCACGAATTGGTTCTTTGAATCCCGCACTCGGCGCCACATAGATCTCATAAAAACCATCGTTATTCAAGTCGCCTACTGCAACCTGCAGTGAGCCTGTGTAATTCGCTCCATACGGATATATTTTGAATAATGGCTGCTCATCATCTCTCCAGGCCAAAATTTTGTTATTATCTACGATAATCAATTCTTCTTTATTATTAAAATCAAGATCAAGATGTGCAATTTGCGCGCCACCTTCCTGACCTTCTTCGAATACAAACATACCATTTCGTGCACGCTCTCCCGTAGGCTTGAAAAAGCGAGCAAAAAAACCATTGGTAAATACTACTTTCTTCAATGTTTCAAACGTTTTCAGAAGTATGAGACCATCTTTTGGTGCAAGTGTGACTTCTGATACAATCGATCCATCATTCACCGCCGAATCTTGTACACCATGAATTTTTTCATATTCACCATTCAATGAAACGGTCCTTACTTCATTAGTACTATTGACGACCGCAATCCCATTTTCAAAATTTCGTGACCATATATCTTCAGTATAGTCAGCAGCACCACTTCGTGAACTTGATTTACCTAGTGCATTACCCAAAGAGACATCGTATTCATCATAATACCAGGTACGTGCATGATCCTCGTCACCATAATCAAATGAATAATATCCATCTTCTAATAAAGCGCTCGTGAGTCCAAAACGCATTGCTCGATAATTGTAAGAATTCTCCACATTTCCCGTATTTGAATTGATAATATTTACGTTGGGCTGATGTTTTGCGCTTTGATTCAAGGCGTACGTCTGCATAATATCCTTCCACCGATGTTTTTCAAAATTTTCTATCATCTTCCCGTTGAGTGCTTCGACATACCCTTCAGTGTGTCCATTTCCTACAATAATAATATTACTCGCCACCTTTGCTCTAGTGTGCCCATATAACGCAACCATCCCCTCATACCATTTTGCATCCACACTTCCATCAGGAGAATTACTTCGATCATAATCCACATCGGTGCCGGTGAACCATGATACATCTTTCCACGCATTATCATAAAAAACTCCGTCCCACAGACCACTTGAAATTACTTCTGAAGCCACAAAATCAGCTAAATATTCATTGAATCTTCTTCCTTCAACGACTGGTGCATAATTAGTAACATTGAGCATGTGTGTACCTGGCCAAAAACTGAACGGTACATTTTTACTATTGGTGAGATACCACGCATCAGGAATTCCCCGCGCTAGACGGTCTCGCATTACACCCGGACCCCCGCGTGCATCCACACGAATTTCTTGCGATGTAATATAGGCAAGTATCATAATATCCGGATTTAATTCTCTGATTTTTTTTAATTTTGATGGATTAGTTATTTGATTTTCCATATCAAGAATAAGCAAATCCCATTTTGCTAATTCTTGCATTTCAAAATCAGTAATACTCCATTTCAAAAAATAATTTGCTTTTTTTGGAGCAGTATTCGCGTGTACCGGTATCTGAAAAAAGGTGCTACAAAAAACCACGAGCAGCGTATACACCATGTATTGTAGCCGACGGACAGGCACCATACCTTATGATGACACAAGAGATGAATAAAGATTTTTCACTGCACGATAATGATGTTTCATATCAAAATTTTTTTCTGCATAAGTGCGCGCTTGTTTTGCAATACGTGTAACATCTGTTGGATTTTCCAACACATCTTTGAATGTGCGTACTAATTCTTTCGTATTACCTGTTTCAAATAAAAATCCCGTACGCCCATGTTCAATAATTCCTGCGCCTGCTGCAGTACTTGCAATCACCGTGCGTCCTGCTGCCATTGATTCAAGCACCACCAGACTCATCCCTTCCCACAGCGACGGCTGTACCACTACATCAATCTCTTTCAAAGCACTCGCCATATCACTCTGATTCCCATGCCAAACAATACGATTGGCAATCCCCAATGCCTGAGCAGTATATTGTAACATGCTAAGCAAACTTCCATCTCCATACACATGATAGATCCATGGCAGCGATTGCAATTCTGCAAGCGCTCGAAGCGCGAATATATGTCCTTTTTGCTCTTCCAATCGTCCAATAGTTGCAAACACCGGTGTACGCGGGTCAATTTTTTTTGTTGGAATTTTTTTCCACTTCCCTATTTCTACGCCATTATAAATCGTCTGAATTTTTTCTTTTGGAACACCAAACTCTTCATGGGAGTACGATGCTACCGCGTCAGACACGGCAATTACTACATCAACTTTTTTCAAAAATATTTTCCATGCAAATCGTTTGATCCAAAGTGTATGAAATTCCACATTATGCGCAGTCGAAATCCAGATCGTTTGAGGTGATATACGTTTCCAGAGATATCCAATCATGTCTCCGCCCATCAAATGCGTATGCACAATATCTGGCTGAATCCGCTGCAATTCTTTTTTTAAAAATTTCCATACACCCCATCGTCCCCCGTGTTTTTCACGACTACCTACAATAAGTTCTGCGTTTGTACTCTCAAACAACGGACGAAGTGCGCCATCACCCACACTACTCATCACATGGACCGAACAATCGCGAGAGCTGAATTCTTCTGCATATTGCAAGACCAGGCGCTCAGCACCACCAGGATACAATCGGGGAATAATCTGCACAATAGTCATCATAAAGTTTAGGTAACGTCAGTATCAATCTTGTATTTATTCGGACGGAAGTGCGTATAGAATGCGTCCCCTTCATGCTCGTGGCGATACAGGAGATGTGCCGCAATCGCGAGCATGAATGGTACCCACATACGCGCCGAATAATATTGTGTATTAAACATCTGAAAAAATAAGGGCACAATGATTAAAAACAAACACAGCTGTGCCACTCCACGAGCTTCAGCGCTATATTCTTTGGCAATTGTTCGCTTATATATTGAAAATAATAATAATCCGATAAACAACCCAAAGGTGACGATCCCGAGTATTCCCTGCTCAGCAAGAATTTTCATAAGAATACTATGCGCATCAATCGGAGCGCCAAATTCATACGTAAAATAATGTATATCACGCAATCTCTCTACAAATGTTCCTGCACCCTGTCCTACGAGAGGATGTTCGAGAAAAAAACTCCATGCAACTTCAGTTAGAGTAATACGCGTACTATTGGATGACGATACCACTGCACTCTGTAGAAGCAGTGCCATATACGCTCCTGCCGGAATCAAGAATAGGAGTGAGGTAAAAAAATATCCTCTGATTTTTGTCCATTTGATCTGCGAACGAAATATATAGAGTGCCAACATTCCCTGCACCATAAGTGTGAGCCAGCTCGCGCGAGAAAAGGTAAGAAATGCAGTTATTCCACATATCGCACTCGCAATGGTATATGCAATTTTTTGTGCATCAGTTTTCGCCCTCAATGCGAGATATATGGCGATTGGGAATGCCACTACAAGCACTTCTGCTAGAAGGATATGTCCACTCACCATATCATAATTGAATGGTTGCCATCCAAATACAGGAATAGGAACTGCACGCATCACTCCACGCCCCGGACCAATCGCAAACGAGAGAAGTCCTAATAGTGCACCAAGCACACTAATCCATACGACGACTTCAAGTGCACGATGTAATATTTTTTTGGTACGCATAATATTTGTACCAAGTACTACATATGCTAGATACACAAACAAGAGGAAACGGACAATATACGAAACACTTGTCTGTAATTCCCACCCTGCAACATTTATCAGAGACAGTACTGCTGAGATAATAAATAATGAATACCATCCAAATTCGGGCAGGTAAATCCGATGCTTCTCGCCATACAGCCACTTGCGAATTAGATAAAAGACATATGCACCAACCATAAGAAGTGCCCACACATCGACCATCGGCGCATAGAATTCAAGCACCGTAGAACTCGAACCGAGTAGTCCCCGAAACATATTTGCATGGAATTCCCATCCGATGAGTGGATAGAGAATGAGTAATACATACAGACCAATTTCCAAATGATAGGAAAAAAATAAAATTATCAAAAACCCAAGGATGGCTGCAACCACTATATTCCCCTTCAACATGATAGCAAAAATAAGTGCCACCATAAGTGTGGAAACACCGAGAAACCAGGTAAATTTTGAAGTCGTCGCTTCAGCCATACGTAGATTATTTTTTTACTACTTCCTGATACAGTGCCTCATATGCTTCAGTCATACGTGCAACACTTCCTTGTTCTTTTACCCAGACACGACCCTGCTTTGCAATTTTTTTTGAAGCTAATTGATTTTTCACACTTGCCCGAATTGCATCTGCAAGTGCGTCGCTATTTTCTACGGGAATCAATCGACCATTTTCTCCATCAATAATAATTTCAGGAATTCCTCCGACCCGAGATCCGATTACCAATCTCTCACTTGCGAGCGCTTCAAATACCACAATTCCCAATCCTTCCCATCGTGATGGAACGAGTACGATGTCTGCTGTTGCATATTCTCTCGACACATTCTCGGTGGCTGATTTCCATATCACTCGATCACTTACTCCTAATTCTTTTGCATAGTGCATGAGCGATTCTTTTTTTTCTCCATCACCCACCATCGTAAGCGTACACGAAATATCTCTAATTTTTTGTAATGCATCAAGCGCAATTGAATGCCCTTTTTGTTCTACCATTCTTCCCATCATGAGTAGCTTGTATGGTGGGGCAAAAGCTGCAGGTTTTATTTTGATAAAATGTTCTAATTCGATACCATGCATAATCACTCGAGTATTTTCAACTGCAATCCCATACGCCGTTTTCATATACTCTCGAACAGCACTTGATGGTGCGGTGTACACGCGAGAATATTTTTTCATTGCACGTTTGATTCTTCCCCAGAGCCACGATTCTCCTACATTGATATTATGTTCAGTCGTAACTACCGGAATCCCCAGTGACTTTGCTGCAAGCCTCCCCCATAGATCTGCACTAAAAAGATGTGTATGCACTATATCAGCCTGCATTTCTCGAAGCATTTTTGTAAGCTTTGGAATCCGATGTATATATCCGATACGATCAAAAGGAAACACGGTGCACGAAACTGAATCAGGTAATTCCTTCATCAGCGGACGATCATCCCACAGGGTAATAATTGACTGGCGGATATTCTTGGATGGCATATGCTTGGCAAGTTCAACCACAAAACGCTCGGCTCCACCGAAACCAAGCTTGGGAATGATATGCACGACATGGATTTGTTTCATAAAATTCTAGATAAGTATATCACAAGCAAGGGGGAAATTAAAAAAAGAAAAAGTGACGATAGTCATTCCGAGCGACCGAGTCTCCGAGGGAGTCGAGGAATCTTTCTTACATGGTCTTATACAGGAAAGATTCCTCGGCTCGGGTGCACTCGCTCGGAATGACATAACAAAAAAACCGCATAGTGCGGTTATTCTAGCGTGCCCTTCTACTCTATTCTCAAGATCGTACTTGAATTCAGAGTAGAGGGGAGGAAGCGGTCGCTGTAGTAGCGAGCGCACTTCCCCCGGTTTGTGTGATTGTCTTCGAACATTCACCTACAGAAGCGAATCACACGTTCACTTCGAGATGCTCCTGCAGTCGTCGCAGGAGAAGTTCTAGGGTGCCGCGGGGCATCCCAGGTCGTTGTCACCGCTCTCGTCGGAGAGCCACAGGTTGCCCGGCGGAGCGCCGTCGCATGCCTGCGAACGAACCTGGAAGTCGTTCGCCTTCGTGACACCATTGACCATGACGGTCAGGGTGGACTTCGAGGGGAACCCCGGGTTGCAGTCCAAGAACAAGTTCGTGCTCGGACGGTTGACGGCGATGTCGGCGCCCCAGCTGCATGCGAGCGTCTTCGGCAAGGTCCCGTCGAAGGGCAGGTTGCCGGAGATCGTCGTACCGTTGTAGTAGAAATTGACCTGCCAGGTCTCCGACGTGTCGGTCGACGAGACCTGCACGCGGACACCTTCCACATGTTGGCAGACGAGCGCGACGCAGGTGTCGTAGGTCAGGGGATTGCTGTCGTTGCAATCCGCGTTGACCGTGCAGTTCCCCGTCGGCGTGTGCACGCAACCCGTCGCCGGATCGCAGGTGTCGGTGGTGTTGGAGTTCACGTCGTTGCACACCACCGCCGTGTGCTGCACCCCCATCTCGGGATCGCAGGTGTCGGTGGTGCACATGTTGTTGTCGTTCGTCGTCACCGCCACGTGTTGGCAGGTGTTTGCCGAACAACTGTCGATCGTGCAGACGCTTCCGTCATCGCACGTGAGCGGCGTACCCGCGACGCACCCGGAAGCCGGGTTGCACGTCTCGGTGCCGTTGCATGCGTTCCCATCGTCGCAGACGATCGCGACGTGGGTGACCACGCCGGTCTCGGGATCGCACGCGTCGGTGGTGCAGGCGTTGCTGTCGTTGATCGGAATTTGCGGCACGGGTGTGCTGCACTCTCCGGTCATGCGGTTACACGAGAGGCCTCCTCCGCAGAGGTCCCCACCACAGTCCTTCTCGACGTGGGTGACCACGCCGGTCGAGGGATCACAGGTGTCGATGGTGCAGTTGTCCCCGTCGGTCAGGACCTTCCATCCGGTCTCGACGCACGTGTTTTCCACGCACGCCATCTCGGTGACGCAGGCGTCGGTCGGCTCGCAGTCGGAGTCCAAGACGCATTCGCACGTCTCGGACTGCGTGAACACGTACTCGCAAACGCCCTGCCCGTTGCAGGTGTCCGTGGTGCACGTGTTCGCGTCGTCGCACTCGGTTCCCGGACCTTCCGGATTGCAATACACGAAGCACGACAGGTTGGGGAAATCCCAGGGCGACGCTTCGGGGTAGAGGTCCCCGTCGCAGTCGTCGTCGCAGACGTCGCCCATGCCGTCCTCGTCCATGTCTTCCTGTCCCGCGTTCTTGAAGCGGGGGCAGTTGTCCTCGCCCTCGCAGAGGGGCATCGCGGGCGCATTTCGCGGCATCGAGACGGGGGCAGCTTCGTCGCAGAAGCTGTCGTTGTCGTCGTCGGTGTCGCAGGCGTCGCCCCAGTCGTCCCGATCCAGGTTTGCCTGGTCGGCGTTGGTCACGAGCGGGCAGTTGTCTGCGCCGTTGAGGTCGCCGTCGCCGTCGACGTCGTTGTCGCAGACGTCGCCCTCGAAGTCCTTGTCGAGGTTCGCCTGGTCGGCGTTGGCGACGTCGGGACAGTTGTCCTCGCCCTGACACGTCTCGCCCTGACCGGGATGGAATTCTTCCCACCCGTCCACGCCGAGCCAGGGGTCGCAGACCACGTCGCCGTCGTCGTCGTTGTCGCAGACGTCTCCGAAGAGATCCGCGACCACGGTGACGTTGCCGCTGTCGGCCAGGACCTTGTCGAGGTTCGCCTGGTCGGGGTTGAAGTTGTCGGGGCAGTTGTCGGCGGGGTTCAAGACCCCGTCGCCGTCGACGTCGTTGTCGCACGCATCGCCCATGCCGTCGCCGTCGGTGTCCAACTGATCGGGGTTGTTGTCCCCCGGGCAGTTGTCGACGTTGTTGGGGACCTCGTCGAGGTCGAGGTCCGCCTTCATCACGACCACGATCGGCTCGTCGCCGCCGTGTTCCGTGCACGCCGCCATGAACCCCATGGCGAGGGCAACCGTGATGATGAACATCCGGTTGTTGTTGTTCTTCAGACGCATTTGGCCTTCCTCCGTTGTGAGGCCGTTGAACTCCAGCAGTGACACTGTGTCTCAGCTAGAGGGTGGCTATCGATACAAGATATGTTACATATACCTCTATCTGCACCCATCCTCTAGCTGAACAAAAAACTTATGTGATTATAATGAACATACACACTTGAGAATGATTCTCCAGTGGCGCATACCAGATACCTCTCTAGATATCCGATATGCGTAGATACAATCGTATCAACATATCAGGAAAAGAGTATTTTGTCAATATAATTCTATTTGTTGAATTAGTGGTGCTCGCGAAGGTGGACAGCATAGCGTATACGCCATCCTATCCTTCGCGAGACACCCGGTCATCAGTCACATGCGAGTTGCGCCCGCAAGAAGTAGAGGTCACCCTCTCCCTTCCCACCACACGCAGAGTTGGGCACCTCCCATCCGAGATCCGCAGCGAAATAACCGGGCGTGTCCACCCCGTCGATCTCGACTGCGAGTTCCCTCTTCGAAGGAAGGCCAGGGTTACAACCCCAGTAGGTTCCCGGGAACTCTTCGTCCTCTACCGCGAGCGTGAGCACACGGTTCTCGACGCAGAGATCCATCTTCTGGATCTCGAAGCTCGAGTTCATGGGATAGGTCTCTGGCTCGGTGTGATTCCCATACCAAAGCTTCACCTTTCCCGGACGCTCCGCGCGAACGGTGAAATGAGTCACCCGATGTACACTGGAGCACGCCCCAGTGTCGACGATGCACTCGTCATCCGTCCAGGGATTTCCGTCGTCGCAGTCGATAGCTCGATTACGACACATGCCCTGGATACAGACATCGATCGTGCATGCATCGCCATCATCGCAAGGGCTTCCCTCTGCGATGAATTCATCGACGACACACTCGTCGGCTGTAGGAGGAAATTCGATATCATACCGATCACGGACCCGTGAATCTGGTACGTCTTTGACTTCCTCCACCATATCCATGATGCCAGTCGACGTATCGACCTGGACCATGGACGCTTCCTCCCGCCGCATATCCTCGATGCATGCGGCGGTGAACACGGTGAGACAGAAAACAAACAAACGAAACGTCATACCCAACATGTGTCCCCTCCTGGTTTTTGTGAACTGGCGTGTAGAATTCCTCTACCATAGATATACCATCATTATACGATATACCCGAGGTAATGGAATTTAAAAAACCCGCATGCGCGGGTTTTTTCCGCGCGTGACATTTCTGTCGTCGCGGTTGAGGGGAATTGAAACCATCATAATGATGGAAAGGGTTTGTAATAACTCACAACTTAAATCTAAATTTTGAGTTTTAAGTTTTAAGTTTTGAATTTTCCATCCCCACATCTCTCTACCAATACTCACTAGTCTCTCACTGTAATCTGAGTTCTGAATTTTGATAAAGATATGTTGGAATGGGAGGGAGGCACTCGTCACTGAATCGCTTGCGCAATTCAGATGAACGCTTGTGCCCCCTCCCGCTACGTTGATTGAACTTTGAGTCTGGTAGCTAGGCTACTCAAAGCTTTTACACGAAATGTTTGTGGGTACGACTACTCCGCGGAATCGCAGGTGTAGTTGGTGTACCCGTTCGGGTCGCAGAAGAGCGAACAGCCCTTCTGCACCGGCGTCGCCCCGACGAAGAGATCAGCGGGCGTGTAGTTCAAGGTCGCATCTGCGTTCGACGTGCAAGGGCTGTCGCCTTTCTCGTTCTTCACGAGCCAGTCGGCACCTGCCACGTTCGGCATCTGCTGAACATTGAACTCCACGATGTCGTCACCGCACCACGACATGGTACGGCAGTTCTCCGCCTCGTCTTCCTCGCAGCTACGCCAGTTGCCCATCGGGACATTGGTGGTTCCGATCTCGGGACCGCGCGACCACAGGATGGCCCAGCCGACCTTGACCGTCAGGGACTTGCACTGGGCATTGGGAGTATGTGTACAGCTCCCGTTGTCCTCGCACAGGTCCGTGGTCGTACCGTCGACGTCATCGCAATCGAGATCGTGCTCGCAGCCGGTGTTCACCGGCGTGTGTACGCACCCCGTATTCGCAGAGCACGTGTCGACCGTGGCGGATTTGCCATCGTCGCACGAGATCTGGGCGTAGGTGCACTGCCCACTCGAGTTCACCGTGTCCACGGTGCATGCGTTGTTGTCGTTGCACGACACCTGGGTGTAGACACACTCCCCGGCCACGCACGCATCCGTCGTCCAGTACTTGCCGTCGTCGCACTGGCTGTTGTTGCTGCACGACGGATTGTCCTGGCACACGTAGTTCCACTCCGAGTCGTCGTAGTAGTTGCTCGAGTACTCGACGCACGTCGCACCCGTGGGGCACTCGCGCGTTTCCTTCTTGCAAACACCCGCGTCGCAGGTGTCGACCGTACACGCGTCGCCGTCGGCACAATCAGAGTCCCAGCGGCACTCGTAACAGCCTCCGTCAGCGAGTTCCTCAGAACCCACCGCCGAGGACCAAAACCAGTAACCGGTCGGCAAGCAGAAGTCGCCGCCGCTGCACTGATCATTGTCCGCGGTCGAACGGCAGTAGCCGTTCGTGTCACACCAGTCGTTGGTGCAGGCGACGCCGTCATCACACACCTGCGACACGTACCGGCAGGTGCCGGTGTTGAGATCGCAGATGTCGTTGGTGCACTCGCTGCCGTCCGTGCAGTCCGAGTCCTTCTGGCAGCCGTCGACCGGCTCGGGATCCGGAAGATCCTCCGGGCAGATCTCCGTCGACTGCGTTCCGCAGGTCACCACGAGGCAACCTTTGACCGTCGAGGCCGTGCAGCTCGTGCCGTTGAGACCGTCCTCGCCGTCTTGTCCGGGGAGGATGGTCGCGAACGAACCGTCCGAGCACTCGACCTGAGCGCTGCCGTCCGGCTGCCCTGCGACCGTGCAGGACACACCGTCCTCGCCGTCGCAGATCTCCGTGACGCTTGCGCCACAGTAGAGGAAGAAGCACCCGTCGACCTTCGTCGACACGGTACAGGACTCCCCCGCCGGCCCTTGCGGACCTTCGAGCACACACACGCCCTGCGAGTTGCAGAGCTCGTTACCGACACAGTCACCACGACTATTCGAGCATCGCTCGAAGTCCTCGCCGTTGGTGCCGTTGGCACCGGGGATGACGCAGAGACCCTGCGAGTTGCAGAACTCGGCCGAGGAGCACTGATGCTCCTCGGGGCAGAGCTTGACGCTCTCCCCATCGTCACCCTTGACGACGACCGTCTCGCCACCGTGATCGGCGCAGCCCGTGATGGCCGCGACGAACGAGATGAACATGACGACGAACAGGAACTTGTTGAACTTCTTCATGACTCTTCTCCTCCCCGATTCAATCGGGGTTTTGTTGTTGCTTCCTCGTGTACCACACGAGAAGTTTTCACGCCTGAGAACTCCTCGTGACGCTAAGAAAAAATTCTTATTGAAAATTTCTTTCTTCACGTCACAAGATACGTTCTCTAGCATTTCAAGCCTTTCCGGCCTTTCTAGCCTTTCAAGCTTTTTATACATTTCGCATATATTGTAAGGTTCAATGGACCACCATGCAGTGCATGACGATCTACCATAGATACCCCGACTACATCGAGATTTCCCATGGCACTTCTTTATTTTGTAACAGCTTAGTATAGCATAAATACTCTCGTTTGTCAAGCTTGTCACGTGTCCCGATTTAGTCGGGATTTACGTGAGATGCTTTTCTCGTCATCGCATACCAGAGACTGATATACGCTGTGCGAGGGGCGACATTTCTTTCGAAATATCGCCCATGCTCCAGTATTGGGGGCCGCGTTGTGCGACCACGCCGTTTACTCGAGTGTTTGTCTCATTGTCTTATCCCTTCTGCCTTGAAGTCGGCGAGGTGAGGGGTCCGGGGAGTAGAGACACTCCCCGAATCTTGAAGTCTAGAACTCGTGACCGAGCTGGATCAAAGCCGAGATGCCGAACTCCCGGGACTCGTCGGTCTTGAAGACCGTACGATCCGGGTACTCGATCTGCATCGTCGGACCCTTGATCCACTCGCTCCCGAAGAGCACACGAGCCCGGATGAAGAGTCCATCGTCGGACAGGTAGCCGATGTCGGGACCTGCGCCCCAGATCTCCGTGAGGAGCCTGGTGCACATACCGTCGCAGTTGGCGTCGATACCGAGGGTTGCCCCCAGGTAGATGCCGCTCGCGAACTGGTAGCCGACCGACAGATCGGCGAATCCTGAAGCTCCCTGATGGTTGCCGCCGACTCCGCCATTGACGATCGCTTGCCATCCACCGGACAGCGGGATCCTCAGCCGAGCCGAAGCTCCACCGTTGATCGAGCCTTGCGTCCCGTAGACGCCATAGGCTCCGATGCCGAACTTCACTCCGAGACCTCGATCGAGGCGCTTGTTGATGTCCTCGATTTTCTGGTCGTGATCACCGAGTCGATCGTCCTGAGCCTTGTCGCTCCTCTTCAGATCTTCGACGTCCTGCTCGAGCTCGGTGAGGCGCTGTCCATGGTTGTTGACTTGCGTCCACAACCTTCCCAGATCCACTCGGATGACCGTGAGATCACCCGGCTTCACCACCTTGTCGAGCTTGCTCTTGAGGTCCTCGAGCTCCTTCTTGAGGTCCTCGAGCTCCTTCTTGAGCTCGGCGTCCTTCTTGAGGAGACCGCCGGTGCGCTTCAGGAGCTGGTCGATGGACGTGTCCATCGCCTTGATCTCCTGCTGCGTGACCTCGACCTTCGCCGGGATCCCTCCCTGGATCAGGTCGAACTGGTCACCGGGGTTCGGCGTCGAGCCGAAGGCCGACGCCGAGAGAAGTACGATGTAATAAACCACGATCTTCGCGACGAGCTGCTTCATGTCTGTTCTCCTGTGTCCGACCTCCCGAGGGAGGTCGGACTAGTTGGGTTGAGGTTCAGTTGACAGTGACCAAAACGCCCGTGATCGAGCGCGTATGCGTCATGTAGCACTGTGCTGCCTCGTCCACCGAAGTGAACAGACAATCGACCGCCCGCTGACACCGGACGTTCGACTCGACATCATCCGTCTTCAAGACGTATGCGTCGACGCACGCCTGCAGTGCCGCGTCTTTCCTCATGTTGTGCTCGATGGCCTTGTCGTGGTGCTTGATGTCCTTGAACGGAACGCTCAAGGGGACCATGATGACGTTCTGGAAGGTCTCGACGACCGTGTTCCAGTGCGCATCAGTGAACCCCTTCGGCCGGAACTTCTCCAGCTGAAGGACACACGACCCGAGCTCCCCACCGACCTTCCCCTTGCAGGGATCCTCGGACGTGGCACCGACCACCGTGGGCACGATCGGATTCCCCGGTCCACCCGGGGTCACCTGCTGCGAGGTCACCCCGAGAGCGTTGTCCACCACCGGCGGCACCACACCCTTCACGGTGTTCACCGCCGGCTGCTGCACCTGGACCTCGATCTTCACATCCTTGTTCAGGAGGAAGACCGCGATCACGGCCGCGAGCAAGATGCCCACGGCCACGACCCACGGCCACCCGGAGGATCCGGAGGACGGGGTGGTGCTGGACTGAGCCGGCGGCTGCTGCGGGGGCGGCGGGGACTTGATCTCGGAGATCTTCTCGTCGATCTTCCCGAGCATCGCGGCCATCCCATCGACCTTGTCGTTGACCGACTTGGCGTTGGCGTTGACCTGACCCTTGAGCGAGCCGATGTCCTTGTTGACATCGTCCCCGATCTTCGTGACGGCGTTCTTCACGCCGTTACCCTTGCCGATGACGCCCTCGATCTCGATCTTCAGACCTTCGATCAAGGCCGACGTCTCCTTGTCCACCTGTCCCACGGTCTCCTTGACCGTGGTCGCGATGAGGTTGGTGACGTTCCCCAGCTTGGAGTTGGTCGCGTCGAGCTTCTGCTCGAGCTGGTCCTTCTCGTCGGTCAGCTCCTGTGCCAGCGCGGCATAGTCGCGGACGACCTGGTTCTGCTCGCTCGCGATCTCGCCGATGAGGACCTTGTCCTCTTCGCTGAGATCCGCGGAGGTGAGCAGCACCTGCGGGTTGTCGTTGTACCGGAGGCGGAGGTCTTCCTTACGGAAGTTCCGCTTCTGCTCGAGCTCGGGCTCGGGGTCGACCACAACGGCCGGCTCCTCGCTCTTCTCGACGTTCTCGGTCGGGGCGGTGGCGACGGTCTCTTCGACCTTCGCCTCTTCATCGGCCTTGACCTCACCCTCGACCTTGTCGGCCTCGGGATTGGTCTCGACCACCACATCGATCTGAGCCGTGTCGTCCTTGTGAGACGCCACGGTTGCCATCGCCTGCGGGTTCGCCGCAGCGCCGCCCTTCACGGGCGTGCTCTTCTTGTTGCTCTTCTTGTTGCGGTCAATCATTTCTGATCTCCTCGTTTACACCCCTTTCATAGGGGCACGTGTTCTAGCTTCTTCGATTGTAATGAGCCTAAGGCTCTCACTATTGCCCGAACGGGCCACAGTGGGAGCTCCTAGACCAGGGACTCCATCAGAAGGGACACATATCCTCTCTGATGGGGCCCCTGGATTGCTATTTCGAAGACCTATGTAGGGCTTTTGAAATAACGCAGTACTATAGCATATTTATACCTTTTTGTCAAGTATACCCCTGCCACAATAAGCATTAACGTACTTTATGCAAATTTTGACAAAAAGTAAAGGGTGTAGCCCCTTTTGACTACTCTCATACTTTTTAGCACATTTCTAGCCCAAACACCTTAAAAAAACAAAAAATCACCGACTGCTATCAGTGATTTTTCTTCTCTATATCAAAATGTTATTTACTATACTCTTTCGTTATTTTTTCAATAACCTTACGCAACTCCT
This sequence comes from uncultured Gammaproteobacteria bacterium, assembly GCA_964435035.1. Lineage (GTDB taxonomy): Bacteria > Patescibacteriota > Patescibacteriia > Magasanikbacterales > UBA922 > UBA922. The sequence continues at coordinate 190,381 of CAYSXR010000001.1, read as the reverse complement.
CGTTACTTTTCTTTACCCCCTCTTGATCTCCTGCTTCCTGTGCTGCTTTGAGAGAATTTCGTGCATTTCCCCATTCCTCAAATAGAGCATCTGCCTTTGGATCAAACGTAACCTCTCGACTAAAACGCACAAATACATCCTGTGGCAATTCGAGATCCTCTGCCTTAATCTCATCTACAATCTCTTTTGAAATAGATTCGAGTCCTGGTTTTACTTGTTCCAACACCTGTTTTACTTGTTCCAACTGTCTTCTCGCCTCACCACTTCTCGGTATTACTACCTCTGCTTCTCGTAATTTCTTTTCGGCCTGTACTACTGTTCTTACTACTCTCTTTTGCTTGGAAGATGATTCTGGTCCACGAAACATATCAGGAAACTCTTGCTTTACTTCACCCAATACTTTCCTTAATTCTCTCAACATTTGTTCGCCATACTCCGGACCCTTTTTCTCAGCTGTCTTCAGTTTCCAACTATCGCGACCCGACTTTTGTATTTTTTCAGGACGACTTTCAACTGTTTGGTTATTATCAAAAGTCAATGTAACTGATTTTCCATCAGATGCTATTTCTGCACCAGCCAAACCCGGAACTTTCCCTGATATTTTATCCTTGATCTGTGGAGTAAGTCGAGCATCAATTGCAACGGGTGTTATCGAAAGTGTGGGCTCGTTTATCATCCGATTCATATTAATTACAAAATCTAGCATATTTCTCTGTGCATCACCCGTATGTTCTTCTCTGGGTAATTCATATTTTTTTTCACCTGCTTCCATATATCGTTCACTCACTGCAGCCACATCTTCTATTCGATTGTTTGTTGCATTTCCGATTGCAAAAGCACCCAAGGCAGCAAGTGTCGTTTTCATGGCCCACGGTGCAATCAATGACCCTTTCTTTTTTTCCTTGAGACGTGTGCTTCTTTCATTAATTATACTACTAAAAGCCTCAAGTGCGTGATCCCACTCTTCACTTTTATTCGTTTCTTCTGTATACCGAAGTTCATTTTCTAATGCGCGAATTAATGCCTGTGCCTGATGCCACATGAGTACTGGTTTTTCCATGTGTGTCCCATCTTTTTGCTTGTCGAGTGAATCAAATGCCTGCTCCACCATATCAAGCCACGCTTCTAATTGCTCCTTTTTTTCTGTCACCGTCATCTCTCGTTCAACTTCCTTACTCTGGAGCCATCCGGTCTTTTGTTTTTCTGTCGTCATCATGCGCATTCCTTTCCATGTTTTTTCAAATTCTTCAGCGACTGATTGAATCATCTGTATTGCTTTTTTTTCTGAAACTTCTGGGTAGGTTTTTCGTTCTCGTACCGGCAATGGAGTATCAATACTCACTAGAGGCACGTCAGGTACGGTCTTTCTCTCGGTCGGAGGAGTAAAAATTTCACCTTTGGTGATCGTATCTGGACGAGCGAGGAATTCGGTGTCCACCACCACCGAGGGAAGCTCTAATTCTTTTTTGTATTTCAACAATTTTTTCGCTCGATCCTGCATGCCCAAAAATTCTTCAGCATCCACATAGAAATATTTTTTCTCTCGACCCTCCTCTCCTACAGTAACACCCACCTGTGCTCCGGTAATATCTTGCACTACACCCTGATACCATTTACCATCTTCCTGTACCCACACCTCGGATTTATTTTTCAATAACGTGTTAATTTTTTCAATCGATCCATCAGCTACAAGTTTATCAACCATCTTCTGATCGAAACTTCCCCTCTCATCTGTGCTTGTGTGTACAAATGAAGTGTCATCTTCGGCAGACTTTCCAGCTTGTGCTAATAATTCACTTAATTCTTGAGCTTTTTTCTCTTCTACTTCCCTCTGGTCTTTTTTCATTTTTTCAAGAGCAGCTTTTTCTTCTCTATCAATATCTTCACCTTCAGCAGATTGACCAGAATCGGCCTTATTATTTTCTACACGTGGAGAAACTATTTCACCATCAGAAACATGTACCCGTTTTGCAACCGCATCTGCACCAAGAGCAAATACTTTTCCTTTTTCAAGATCTTTCAAAATAAGCCCCGGCTTATTCTCATCATTTGATTTTCCAAGCACAATACACTCAAGCTGCTTACCCTTTGCAGTAGTGTAAACCACCTGTTCGTGCCAGCCGAATTCATATGTTTTTCCTCCTGAAGAAATCTTGATAACATCTTCTATTGGTGTTTCAGGTGAGGATGATTCCTCTCGTACATTTACAGGCGACTCTTCGGCAGAAACCAACACTTCTTCCTTCTTCTCTGGCGCCTCGATACTATTCACACCACCAATTTCTGAATCACCCAATGACTCTTTAGAATAATTTTCAGGGGGCTGAATTATATGAGCACCCACAACTTCAGACACTTCTTCTTTTTTTTCTTCAGACAACCCTTCTTTATTAGATTCTTTTACAATATCAACAAATCCACTGTCTTTGTACGACAAAAGAGTATTAGGAATTGGTTGTCCTAATTTTTCAAGCATCGACACCATGCGCCGATTAAGGTCAGTAAGTTTTTCTACTGCAGCCTTACGCCTCTCTTCAAGCTGAGCAACACTTCTGCCTTTATCTTTTTTCTCTCCAAATCTAGAAAAATATCCTTTTGCATCTTTGAGAATACCTTCTATTTCTCCGATTTCATCCGCATCGATTGCATGTTCTTTGAGTTTTTTTATTTTACCCTCCAGATTTTTTGCATGCTCCCACACCTCACTATATTTCTCTATTTTTACCGTATCAGGTGTTTTTTTCTTTCGTGATTCTTGCGGTACTGATTGTTCGGGGGATATCGCTACCATACACACAGATTTAAAAAATAATTTATTCAGGAATTTCTAAAATTTTTCCAAGAGCTTGTACGACTTCTGATTTATTCTGGTCTTTCTCTACCTCCGAGTATAGACGCATCGCTTTCTTTTTCAAATCCCTAATTTCTACCATTAATTCTTCGTACTCACCAAGAAGCACATCCGCTTCATGCAGGGTTGATTTTTGTACACCAAAATCTTTCATCTGCGACATACCTCTATACATTATTTTTCAAAAGCCCTTTGAGTTCTCCGGTGCAGCTATGCAAGTATTCCTCCACAAACAGAGAAAAATTCGGAATACTTTTGTTCCAAAATATTTTCCACTGTTCTCCAGTAGTCTGTGCATCTGAAAATAGCTTTTCGAATTCAGTAAGTTGAGCATCAGTGAGTTTTTCCATGAGTACGCCACCCAGTTTTTCTTCTATCAGTGCAACAAAACGCGGGATATACACCCTGCTTTCAGCTTCTGAAAATGTAATCGATTCTTCTACCAACAGTTTCCGAATATATTCATCAGTAAAATAAAGCGGACCAGGCATAGAAAAAAATTAATATCTATTTTCTAAGTAATAGCAGAGCCGCAAAAAGTATTCCCACTCCGGCTCCCAGAAATGCATTCACGAGTGGATTTGGTTTTACCGGAAACTGTGTCGCGATAGGGCGACTCACCAATCGAATCGATACATCACCACCTACGTACTCACTTGTCTTGGTGACGAGAGCAGTCGCTGCTGCACCTGCAATTGCGATTGCCTGTGCAGGTTCTTCGTGATACGCGCTTACCGTGAGCACGCTTGATCCATACACTACCGCTGGATCAATTGTTTTCTCCCACATTTTTTTTCGATCTCTTAGCGTCTTGTTTTCAAAATAACTCCAGTCTACTGCGTAGCTGGTTTCTGATTTTGTTTTTTCATAAAAATCTTCGGTCTTCATGATCTGTGCCAAATTCTCGGCAATTCGTTCTCCTGATTTTGCAACCGTATAGGGATCAACTCCAAAACGTGCCTGAGAAAGAATATAAACCTGTGCGTCTGCCCGATATTTGAGTGGAAATGCTAATGTTGCCCCTCCCGCAATCAATCCACAGAGTATTCCGACCGCAATAAGCAATTTTTTTGATCTGGCGAGGCGTTTCATTGGTGAATGAGTCATGGGGAGGTCCATAGTAGACTAAGTTTAAATAGTGATGGAAATAATATATTAAATTCAAAATGTAAAACTCAAAGTTCAAAACTATAACTTAAATCTTAAAACTTTCATCTCCCGGAATTTTGAATTCCAGTTTTGAATTTTGAGATTTAAGTTTTGAATTTACTTACGGTACTAGTATATCAAAAACTTGCCCATCTCTCCATATCGTCGCGTTTAGTGGTGTTTCCCTCACTAGACGATAGAGATTCATTTCAGTAACAGGAGTCCCATTAACTGCACGTACAATATCCCCCCGCTTGAGCCCATTCACCGTTGTTTTCCCTGGTTGATCAACCAAAAATCCTTTGACTAATTTTCCCTCTTCCATTGCTTCGACTATCGAACCTTTCCACTCTATCTCTGCTTTTTCGATTACACCCAACTCGAGTAATTTTGGAATTGAATATTCAATAATCCATGCATCATGCAATACTCCATTTGCATCACTAAATCCAATAAAATCTCCTGCATCTGAAATAACGGTGCCCGTATTTATCGTACTCACCGGAGACAACCTAAATCGAGTGTGTTCGTCTACCGCAGCAAACACCATCTCATCTGAAACAGGCTCCATTTCTCCTAAGACTCGACCTCTCCATTCACGTCCGGTAAAAGTCCAAACTTCGCCTCCCGTTGCAAGGGTCCGCCAATCAGGAAAAGTCGTTACATAAAATTCGTTTCCCGTGAGTTTGAAATACACGAGTCCATTTTCTTTATCTGCAACTACCATGTCTGGTGTGTACCACACACCCTGAGCATCTCGCACGGTGAGTGCGGGAATTGTTCCTGCACTCACTAATTGTGGAGCATACACTACCCCCCACCCATTAGAGGTAAGCATCACACCACTACCAACTTGCGCCTCACTTCCATAATACCCATTCGGAAGAATCTGACTTTTCTGAAATACATCAGCAGTAACATTTTTCACTTTTCGTATTACTGAAATTTCTGGCTCATTATATACAGCAGTATTGAATCCAGATTGTCCTCTAGAAACTAATACTCCACCATCTATATACCCGCCAGGAATAATCCACGCGAATACACTCAGTGCCCCAACTATCCCTGCACCAAGAGATAATACCACATTTACCAGTATGACAAACATCCTCTGCTGTTGCACCTGTATTGAAGAATCTTTTTCAGGAAGTGGTAGATGTGGAGGATGGGACATACAAATTAATACAAATTATTCTAATTAACCTAAACTACTCTAAACTTCTCAAACCCAGCGAATAAATGCAAGTACTGACATAAATAATACAGCGTTGATACCCAAAAAAATAGCCTGTTCTTTCCACACAATTCCCCGAGGACTTCGATGAAAACGAACTAAGAGCTGTAATATATACCATACCCATACCACGAGCAGCCCTTGTGCGAGATATCCAAATGGCATCAAATGCAATGCCCACATAAGTTCGGTCACACCGACTGATACTGCAAGAAGAGGCAAGGCAAATTCACGAATGGGTACTTTGAAATATAATTTCCAAATAAGTAATGAGATGATTGCCGCATACATTCCTCCAATCACTGCAACAGCCACAAACGGAATTCCTGGAAAAAAAATATTTACCGCAAATAACGCAAGACATCCTGCATACATATTGAACACATGAATCATCATGCGTATACGGCGAAGCGGCTTCTCCTGTATATGCACGAGCATCCCCGTAAGCTCTGAGCTCATCCAGATCAAAAAGAAGAAAAATGGAAGTGAGATGCCGACCAAAAACCACCGAAGGGTCAACGACTCTACCAGAAACAGAAGCCACAACAGTGAAAACATGGTGAAGACTTGGGTAAGTAGCTCATAAATCTGGCTCCGGTACACGATTGCTACATACGCCATGTACCCAAACCATACTGCACTCGCAAGGAGTGCAACAAAAAGATCGGGAAATAATAAAATAACAAGAAGTACCACCGATGGCAGAAGCCATGAAATTATTTTGATAGTAAACGTTTTATTCATAGCTACTTCTCAATCAACCAAGAACTTATGTTGATGTACGCAATGAGTTAATTAATTGCAGAATTTTTGTTTTGAGCACATCACTATTCTCTCCTGTCTCTCGTAATTTTCCAATTGCTAAAAATGTGTGTATAAACAGATCTCTCCGCTCACCTGGTACCCGAACTTCCATCAGTTTCTCTTCTACTTTTTCTACTAGTTCAGCCTGACTTGTAACATTCATTGTCTGAACTTCGGTCGCGATCGCAGTAAGTGACGCCACATACCGATCTTTAATTTCTTTTTCCGTGAGAACAGGGGTAGTTGCACTTCCTGAATCATTCGTACCACCAAATCCACCTGGCAAAATCTCACCCTTATGACGGAATGCCCATATTCCCAATGCAATGGCGGAGACCAATACTACTCCTAAAACAATCCACATAACGACTGGTATTTTTCTGGTTGATGAGAATTCAGTGTCCATATAAACGATTAGGTATACGATAAAGTAACGGTAAGTATACACTTTTCCCCTCTATCTTGCAAAATAGCAAAAATACGCTATACTTGGCACTGATTATGCCTACACTCGCCACTCATAAAAAAGTACGATTCGACTATGAAATCCTTGAGAGTCTCGAGGCAGGTTTGGTATTGACTGGAGCCGAGGTAAAATCTATCCGCAATGGCAGTGCCAAATTAGACGGGAGTTTTGTGATGGTGAGAGGCCGAAGTGCGACAATCGTAAACATGCATATTGGAGCCTATCGGTACGCGACCAATCCCCATTATGTCCCCGATGCCACCAGAAAATTACTTTTGAGTACCAAAGAAATCAATTATTTACGCGGAAAAACCGAGGAAAAAGGCTTGACAATCGTGCCACTTTCCCTCTATACTAAGGGAACTTTAATCAAACTTGAGATCGGTATTGCCAAAGGTAAAAAAACCCATGACAAGCGCCGTACGATAAAAGAACGAGAGAGCAAACGATCGCTCCAACGAATATTGAAGCACGGAAGAGACGACTAATGAGCGTCCTTTACAAAAGACCAACGGGGATGACAGGCTTCGATAGATGGATTCTGTTATCTTGTATATGCATGTCAGAGTGCCTGTCTCTGTAACAAATAGGCAATTCCACAAGTGCAAACTTGTTCGAGCGAGCTAAAAACACTGTAGCGAAAGCTTTCAGTATGCCTAGCTTTGCTTCTGTTGTAGCCTAAATCACTACGACCATCGTACCCACGATACTCGATGGTGGATCCACGGTGCCAACCCTAGTTCGAGCGTAGACTAACTTTGTTCGTATGGAAGTTAGTTGAAACCATTCATGCGATAGCATGCGATATTTTTCGATGTTTCATATTCGTATGCGAAACACCAAACATCGATACACATGTAGAGTATCGGGGTAACCCGTCTAGACCCGGGTTCGACTCCCGGCATCTCCACGAAAAGGCGCGATTCTCAGAGCGCCTTTGAGTGCCACGTAGGAGCGTAGCGACTTTACGTGGCAGCAACATTACTAAGCACAGCGCGCCCTCGTGGCACTGCCAATACAACTTTTTTAAGGAGGAAGTATGTATTATGTAGTTTATTTTATTGAATCAATTAAAGACCCAAATCGGCATTATATCGGCTGGACTACGGATATTAAACGTAGAATAATTCAACATAATCAAGGTTCAACGATATCAACAAAAAAACACATGCCATGGAAATTAATTTATGCAGAACTGTATCTAAACAAAAAAGATGCTACCGGAAGAGAAAAATTTCTTAAAAGTGGATCAGGATGGAAGTTTTTAAAAAAACAATTAAGATATTATCTAGAAAATAACTCAACTTTGTAGAACTTAAATTTACCTTTCACTTTAAACTATGCGAATTTCCCGTAAAAAAAGACCAGATAAGCCGCTCATTGCACACTATCGAAAAAATCAGGAAATTGACTCTCCTGAAGTTATGGTTCTTGATGAAGAAGGTAAACGAATCAATGTCATGACTGCGAAAGAAGCACTTGCTCTTGCAGAAGAGAAAGAACTGGATCTAGTTGAAATCAACCCTAAAAGCACTCCTCCCGTCGTAAAACTGATTGATTTTACTGAATTTAAGTATCAAAAAGAAAAAGAAGCTCGCAAACAAAAAGCTCATTCACATGTGAGTGAAATCAAGGGAATCCGTCTCTCTATCCGCATTAGCGATCATGATCTCACGATCAAAGCTGATCAGGCTGAGAAATTCCTCTTACGTGGGGACAAGGTACGACTTGAAGTCGTACTCAAAGGACGAGAGAATGCAAGAGGTGATTTGGCGAACGAAATCATCGATACCATGGTCAAAAAGCTCGAACCAAAGGTCCCCGTAAAATTTGAGCAAGAAATCACGAGACAGGGCAAGAAAGTGACTGCAGTCGTGGTGCGGAAATAAGCTCTTGACTCCTGACACAAAATACTATATACTAGCCCGCACATAATGAATTTGTATGCCTAAACTCAAAACTCATAAAGCAACCGCAAAAAGATTTCAAGTAAAGAAATCACGAAAGAACGGATTAAAAGTCCTCAAACGCACTGACGGACAGGACCATTTTAATTCCCGTGAATCAGGAAGCGTACGCAGAAACAAACGCCGGGATCGAAGTACTTCTACCCCGTTGCAGCGCACCGTATTGAAAGCACTCCCCTACGCTGCTTCAAACTAACCCATTAAAAGACTTATTTAAGATAGTATGCCACGAGTAAAACGAGGAATGCGACATGCCAAAAGACGTTCAAACATTCTCAAACGGGTGAAAGGATTTGAAGGTGGTCGCAAAAAATTATTGAAACTTGCAAAAACTGCAGATACTAAAGCTGGAGCACACGCATATCGTGATCGTCGAGTAAAAAAACGTACGACACGAAATCTATGGCAGGTAAAGATCAATGCTGAAATCCGCAAGCACGGAATGTCTTATAGTAAATTCATGGGAGCATTGAAAAAGAATGATATGGTATTTGACCGCAAAGTACTCTCACAGATTGCTGAAAAACATCCAAAAGTATTTGCTGCAATAGTAAAATCAGTTTCCTAAACACTTACAAGCAGTACAAAATTCCTCAACAGTATCTAATCCCCCATTCTGGGGGATTATTTTATACACAGCAACACTTCATACGTAATATTCCCGGTGAAATTATTACATAAACTAATACTTAAAAATTTTTTACTATCTAATTAGTATACAGTTTACAATCCCCTAAAAATAAGAATTTTTTTCGCTTAATTACCCTTGACACGTCTTATTCTGGGATGGTACTATTTTGTATACTAACACTTAAAGACTCTTAGTGTGTTTGGCGATGGCGGGAGCGCCCCCTCCTTCGCTCCCTTGCCGCGCCGGACACACTAAGGGTCTTTTGTTTTGTAGACGACCCTCTACATATTGACAAACGTGTAAAAAAAACGTATTATATATTTCATTCACACAGATATTTAATTGGTTATCTTTACCTCATATGGGAATGCGCAAAAAAATGAGAAATAAAATGAAGGCACAATGGAAAGTGGACAAAGTTACACGCGACAAAAAAAAGTTGAAGCGCGTACGTAAGGCTGCTGCAACCGCACAGAAATAAGTCATCCAAGGCCTTTTCCTTACATGTGTAAAACAATAAGCGGGCTGGTAGTTCAACTGGTTAGAGCACTGCCCTGTCACGGCAGAAGTTGCGGGTTCGAGTCCCGTCCAGCCCGCTTATTGTTTTACTAAAAACCTGTCCACCAGAATAACTCCTACGTGCGAGTTATTTATTTTAGAACTATTTCACTATGAGCCACGGCAATGTTATTGTGCGTTTTGATAACGTATCATTCGCCTATACCGATGATAAACAAATCCTTGATGGGGCTTCTTTTTCGGTTCGTGAAAATGCAAAAATTACCATCATGGGACAAAATGGTGTAGGAAAAAGTACGATATTCAAGCTTATTCTCGGTGCTTCTGGCTCTACCAAACCTGACATCCTCAAACCAAATTCAGGTAATATACATATTACAGACAACGCAACTATTGCGATCGGGCTCCAGGTCATGCCCAAAGAATTTTTTGATTTAACTATTCTTGAATATTTTGCGACTGCATTTTCTGAACATCTGTATAACCTTGAAAAACTGGTTACTGATGTACTTTCAGTAGTTGACCTCAGCATTCCACTTGAAAAGAAAGTAAAAGAACTCTCAGGTGGACAACACGCGCGCCTGCTCTTGGCATATGCACTCATACAGAAACCTGACATTCTTCTACTTGATGAACCTACCAATAATCTTGATGCTGATGGTATTGCACATCTCACTGCCTTCCTCGTGATGTATGAAGGAACGGTTATTGTTATTTCCCATGATGCAGCATTTTTGAATTCATTTACTGATGGAGTTTTGAACGTAGACTTTCATACCAAAAAAGTTGAGCAATATGTGGGAAACTATTTCGATGTGATCGAGGAAATTAAAGCGCAAATTGAACGTGAAGAACGAAAAAATGCACAACTCCGAAAAAATATCCAAGACAAAAAAGATAAAGTAAACTTCTTTGCACACAAAGGAGGTAAGATGCGAAAACTCGCAAGCAAACTCAAAGACCAAGTTGAAGAGGATGAAGATAACATGGTTGAGGTAAAACGTGATGACAAAACCATCCGCCCATTTACAATTCCTGCGCAATCATGGTCTGAAGTGGTTGTGACTATTTCAAATGTGGGCGCTATTATTAATCATAAACGCATCAGTAAAAAAGTGGACATTAAACTGTGGAAAGGAAACAGACTACAAATTGTCGGACCTAATGGCGTTGGGAAAAGCACGCTTTTGAAAGAACTTGCACTTGAACCTGCTGATCACGCGACTATTGCTCCGGGAATAAAGATTGGTTATTACCGACAAGACTTCTCTGGGCTTGATTTTGAAGCTACGGTGTATGATTCTCTTGCTCAGATGATGGACGTGCCTGATAATCAGGAAATATATGCGACAGGTGCACAATTTCTTCTGACTTCTGACATTATGAAAAATACGGTCGGGTCACTCTCAGAAGGACAAAAAGGATTACTCTGCTATGCCCGATTTGTATTGCAAAAACCTGGACTTCTCATTCTTGATGAGCCTACCAACCATATCAATTTCAGACACATCCCGGTGATTGCAGAAGCTATCAATGAATATGAAGGAACAATCATCCTCGTATCTCATATGCCAGATTTTGTCGAACAAATTCGTATCACTGAAGAATTAAATTTGGGAAAACTCTAATCACACCCTACACCTACCATAACATACCCCACCCACGGGGTATGTTATGGTATACTAGTGCAATAACATATTTGTATGCCCCGTACAAAAAAACGAAGTACTCTTTCTATTCAACAGAAAAAAAACCGTCGCATCAAAAAACAGCCAGTATTCCCCGTACTTTTTCTTCGTTATCGCAGACACCTCATGAGCACAATTCTTATCTTGAGTATACTCGGAGGACTTACAATATATATTATTGCACGCATATATACAGAGCCAACAATTGCCGACGAGCGAGCAGACAGGATTGATGCGTATTTTGAAAAATATAACATGCCGCTTGCTGGATATGGTAAAAGTTTTATTGCAGTTGCTGATAGCTGCGGACTGGATTGGCGATTGCTTCCTGCAATTGCAGTACGCGAATCCACTGGTGGAAAGCGGATGCAGTATAATAATCCTTTTGGTTGGGGAGGAGCCCAAATTCCTTTCAAAAATATTGATGAAGCAATACAGGAAGTAGGCAAAAATTTGTGTGGAGATAATCCGAGAACTGCTCGATGGTATTCGACTCCTTCGGTCAAAAGAAAATTATACTACTACAATGGCACCGTGATCCCATCCTACCCTGACGAGGTGATGTGGATAATGAAACAATTTTAATTAGTTCATAGAGAGAAAGCAAGAAAGCCAATTAAGAGTACCGATTCGCATTTTCCTCCTATTGGCTATGAGCTATTTCAACGCTTTAATATCTTCCTCGTACTTATCCGAAAGAGCTATCACATTATCCCCATAAAAACTATATTTTGGATTGATTCCACCTGAAAAATAGCGCATTGCGGCTTTCCAATTCCCGTCACGAGTACCATCAGCTCCATTTGCCTTGAGAAGCAAGGCAGAGGCGAGAAATGCATCTCGAATATCCCAAGGGTCTGCTGGAGTTTTACCCGTAATTGCTGAAACTTTAGCCTTATACCCCACCCATGTCGAAGGAATAAATTGTGCTGGACCCATAGCACCTCCCCATCCGAGCTGACTACCATCTTTATTCCGCATAGGACAAGACACCGGTGTAATATCCGGATCTTTTCCCAATTCTTCGGTAATTTTTTTGAACGGCTCTTGGTCCCGTTCAGGCTTCATAATCACTTTCCAGCTTTTTTCAGGGGGGTCGCCCAGACGATTACAGGTTCCTACATTTTTACCTAGATTTGATTCTTGGGTCAGAATTGCGAGCTGAAGCGAAGCTGGCACACCAATCTGTCCACTCACCCATTCAGAAATGGTTACCGCTTCACCAAAGGTAATTTGCGTACCCACATCAAGAAGCTCATAAATTCGACTCTTGATTTCTGCTGCGCGTTTTTTATTATCCTGAAGCTGACTCTGATAATTTTCTTCTTTGCCTTGTGTACTCTTCAATAATTTTGCTTGTTCCTGCAGCTTACCCGTAAGTGAACCACCCTCCGCTTCTACAAGCTTCAAAAGTTCACTTGCGTCTTCCTGGTCAGTCGCATACTTCTCTTTCTGCACTTCAAGATCTTTCCGTACTTTTTTTGCATCATCCAGTAACTCCCCGATTGAATCAGACAACCGTTCCAAATTTCTTACTTCAACAATCGCATCACTAAGCTTTCCCTGCAATATTAATCGAAACGCCCGCGCTTCCTGATTTCTCTGGTACAAGAGACGAAGTAATACGCCTAAATTATTTTTAAGCTCCTCACTTTTTTCTTCATTCTTTTGTATTTCATCAAGAGTGACATCAATTTTATTTTCCAGGTCTTTAATGTGCAGGGCAGTTGCCTGTATCTGAAGCTTAATTTTATTTTGTTCTTGTTTAAGTTGTTGAATCTTACTTGCAAGTGTTTTCTTTTCGCCTTTTGTAGTTGTAATTTCTTGTTCAAGCTTCCCAATCTCTGCTTCGATATTTTTGAGCTCCTGTTGTAACTCTTTCTGTTCTTCGATTGAACTATACACAGGTCTACCAAAAAAAACCACAATAGACATGCTAAAAAGCATGAGAATGCAAGTTATTTTTTGGGACCATTTTTTCATAGAATTAGTATTCTTAGAATACCAATTTTTTATGTTTTATTCAATGAGAACAAAGTATTACAAAAACACCCCACAAGGAGGTGTTTGATTTATTTTTTAGTAACAACTAACAGCATCACTTCCACCCGAATCAGGTGTTACATGGATACAAGCTTCTCCTGCATCTGGTAATATTTGAGGTGGTGCCACCTCAGGATCAGTGAACGTAAGACTTTCTACAATGTCATTAAATTCATTTCCTGGTGTCCCATACACAAATAATTCTTCTTCCTCATCAAGAGGAATATGTACTGCAGTAAGAACAGTTCCCTCTTCAGTTTTTCGATATTCGACTTCTAGCGTATTTTCACCAACTATGATGTATGAGCTTGCAGTATTCTTATCAACTGTTCCAGCAGACAAACCTGTATCGGCAGTCTCTACGGAGGAAGTACCATCTGACACAGTAGTCGAAGACTTTTTCTGTTTTACCACTACGACCTGCGCTTTTGATTCAGGTTTTGAAAACATATATCCTGGCACACTCGAAAGCTCTTCAACTGCCCACGTTTGTGGATACGAAACTTTAAATGACCCTAGCGAGGAGATAGTCATTGTGCTTCGTTTCGATTCAATACGCTCTTCTGCCTCACTCAATGCACGCGCTTCAAACTGTGCTCTCACTTGCGCCGGACTTAATTCTGTTGTAATTGTATTTACCGAATTGTCAGATTTGATTGCACCGCAACCACCACCAAGAAGTATCATACTTGCTGAGCAAACCCCAAGTAGAAATACTAGTGTCAAAAATTTATGATTCGTGGTACCGCCACGCATACCTACTTTCTTTTCTGTCTTTGCAATGCGTGCGCGTGTTGCTAATACCGTATCTGGATTGAGTGAGATGCTATCGATTCCTTCACGCACAAGAAATTCAGCAAACTCTGGATAATCACTTGGCGCTTGGCCACAAATTCCAATTTTTCGTTTATGTTTATGAGCTACTCTGATCACCTGCTTGATCAGTGTCATTACCGCACTATTCTTCTCATCATACACATGGCTTACTAATGCAGAATCACGATCTACCCCAAGCGTCAACTGCGTTAAATCATTAGATCCGATACTGAATCCATCAAAAATTTTCGCGAATTCTTCTGCAAGTATGACGTTTGATGGGATTTCACACATGACATAGACCTGTAATTTATCTTCACCTTGTTTGAGTCCAAAATCCGCCATGGTTTTCAATACATTCTTCCCTTCTTCTGGAGTACGACAAAATGGCACCATGACAATTACATTATTGAGTCCCCAATCGCTTCGAACTTTTTTCAATGCTTCACACTCGATACCAAATGCAGTCTTATATTCCTCTGAATAATACCGAGAAGCTCCACGCCAACCAATCATTGGATTTTCTTCTTTAGGTTCAAATTCGAGCCCCCCAATCAAGGTGGCGTATTCATTGGTTTTGAAATCAGACAGACGTACAATGACATCGCGAGGGTAGAATGCAGCAGCAATACGTGCAATACCATCGGCGAGTTTATCCACTCCGTACTGGCGTTTATCTTTGTACCCGACAGTTAATTCAGAAATTTTCTTTTTTGCTTTTTTATCTTTAAGTTTGTCAAAATTAAGGAGAGCTTGTGGATGAATTCTAATAAAATTAGAAAATATAAATTCTTCGCGCGCAAGTCCTACTCCATCGTTTGGTAAATATGATAATGCAAATGCATGATCCGGATCTCCCACATTCATCATGATTTTAGTCTTGGTCTTTGCAATATCAGTAATTGTGGTTTTTTTTACTTCAAACGGAAGCATGCCTTTATACACATGCCCCTCTTCGCTTTCAGCACACGAAACCGTTACTTTTACTCCTGTTTTGATCAGTGCACGTGCTTGTTTGGTACCCACTACACAAGGGACTCCCAATTCACGAGATACAATTGCTGCATGACTTGTTTTTCCTCCTTGTTCAGTTACAATTGCACTCGCAAGACGCATAATCGGCTCCCAATCAGGATCAGTGATACGGGTTACCAATACTTCACCTTTTTTAAACAGCTTCATGTCTCGAGGATCATTGATAATACGCGCGACACCTGCCCCAATTTTTTGTCCAATTGAGATACCGCGAGCAATTAATTTTCCTTTTTCTTTCAGCTCGTACGACTCAATAACCGCATGATTTGCTTGGGACTGAACTGTTTCAGGTCGTGCCTGAACGATATATAATTTCCCAGTAACACCATCTTTTGCCCATTCAATATCTTGGGCTTTATTATAAAATTTCTCAATCTCCATCCCCCATTTTGCAAGAGTGAGCACATCTTCATCTGAAATACACAATCTATGACGATCAGCAGCCGGAACAATATTTTGAGTAGTGAGGCGTTTTCCATATACCAACTTCACTTCTTTTGAACCAAAGATTCTACTGATAATTGCTGATTTCCCTTTTCTTACACCTTCTTTAAACACATAAAACTGATCCGGAGTTACCTGACCTTTGACTACATATTCACCCAACCCGTATGACGCATTAATAAGCACTACTCCAGGGAAACCAGATTCAGTATCAATCGTGAACATTACTCCTGAGACTCCCACATCTGACCGAACCATAGTCTGCACGGTCACCGAGAGAGCAACTGCCATGTGATCAAATCCTTTGGTTTCACGATAAGAAATCGCACGATCAGTGAATAGAGATGCAATACATTTTTTTACCGCAATCAATAATTCATCATGGCCTTCGATATTCAAATATGTTTCTTGCTGACCCGCAAAGCTTGCATCAGGTAAATCTTCTGCAGTTGCACTCGATCGCACCGCTACTGAAAGATGAGTTACTCCTTCTTGTTTTTTAAGTGATTCGTACGCTTCAATAATTTCTTTTTGTAAATCGTCAGGAAATTTTGCGTTAATAATGAGTGATCGTATCTTTTTTCCCACTCGATTCAAATCTTTAATTTTAAGTACATTCAATCCTTTAATTTCTTTCTTGATTATCTTATTTAATCCATGAGCTTCGAAAAAATCCCAATACGCTTTTGCGGTAATTGCAAAACCATTCGGAACTGCAATATTTTTTGATCTGAGTCCAGTATACATTTCCCCCAATGACGCATTTTTTCCACCAACCAATGGAATATCAGTAATTCCAATTTCTTCAAACCACAAAATATGTGCGGATTCTCGTGCACTATTTTTTTTATTTTTACCTTTTTTTATACTCAATTTCATAGATGCAAGTAGTATATCATATTTCAGTTTTTTTCAAAAATATATACCTGTTTATTACTTTTTCTTTTCATCAACTGACATCAAAGAGAAGTTTTCTGTAATAACACCTCCAATTCCATTAGTCTTTTTACTCGTTAGATCAATCGTATCAGACTGATATGGAGCATACCCTTCTTTTTCTGCAGTAATATAATAAGTACTAGGACCCACTAGAACCGCATAACACCCATTGTTATCAGTAATTGCAGTGTCCACCAATTTATTGTATGCATTATCAAACACACGGATCACCACCTTCTTCATTGGTTTTTTAGTTTTACTATCCACTACTATTCCACGATCACCTTTTACTTTTTTTTGTGCAAACCGTTTCATGACCACATAGATAAGCAGATGTACTACCAAAAGAGCAGCCATCCAAATGTTTGGAGAAATAATCAGTGATGCCACCGTTGCAATTGCACCAATCAAACTCAACGTTTTTTGGAATGTTTTTCTCGAATATTCTTTGATTATATCAGCAGTACTCTTTGCCTCATACACTGGTTCAAGCGGGATGTTGTAATTAAGTTCACTTTCTCTGTCCACTAATTCCAATTTTTCTCCACGATACAAATTTGGATATACCGAATCTTCAGCTTGCGTTCCACTATGTGGACCAAAACCTTCTTTAGTAGTCTTCAAAATATACGTACCACTTCCTGCAGCCATAAAATAACGACCCTGGGCATCAGTCACCTGGGTGCGTACAATTGTGTCATTTTCTCCATGCACCAGACGCACCATTGCCAAATCAAGAGGTTGCTTTGTATGACTATTGAAAACCGTTCCCCATGTTTTTTGTTTATGACGTTTGAATAATAATAGTAAGGGCTGCAAAAACAATAAACGGAGAAATATTAAAATCTGCGAAAATAATGTTGCACCACCTACTACTACGTTTACTACAGCTGTTGCTGTGAGCACTGGAGTTGAAACTGCTTCATCTATTTTTTCAACCGTAGGATTATTAATAACTTTTTCTGTTCTTTCTATAGCAACTTGGGCCGCATTAACTACAGTTTGTACTCCGGGAATAGTAACCAGCACTTCTGCTACATCTTGCAAAACAGCTACTGTTGCATCAGCCACTACCCCAACTGAATCAGTAATATTTGAAATTATTTCTGTGGCAACACCACCACCTCCGCCTCCACTACTCCCCGCCCCTTCACTTTCTCCCCCATCACTAGCACCTCCATCACCCTCTCCGGTACCTCCATCACCCCCATCGGTAGAGGCAGTACAAGCTGGGTAGTCTGATGCACCATTGGAACAGGTGGGATCTGGTGGCTGCGTACAAGTTGGGTAGTCTGATGCGCCATTAGAGCAGACTGGATCTGGAGGTGGAGTGGGTGGTGTACAGGTTGGATAATCTGATGCGCCATTGGAACAGGTGGGATCTGGAGGAGGTGTGCAGGTAGGATAATCCGAAGCACCATTAGAACAGGTTGGTGGAGTGGGTGGTGTACAGGTTGGATAATCTGACGCGCCATTGGAACAGGTGGGCGGAGGGCCTCCACCACCTTCTTCTTCACGCTCAGCGCAAGGAATCCAATCAGTACGCACATCACAATTATCACAATCAAAGGTAATTCTACCCGAAGGAAGCGTTGTTCCACCTGATACACCATTAAATTCTCCGGTCGATCCAATTGTTACTCCGCTCATGGAAATCCAGCCCAATTGTGTAGACCATGCCCAACCACCAAGTTGTCCGGTACAGCTATTAGTTACTCCGCCATTACTTGGAGCAAAATTAATCCAGCCATAGGCTTCTGACCATGCATAGCCAGTAACAGCAGAATCAGTAATGGTAAGCCCGTGATAATTACTCGACCCATCAGTTGGGGCAAAATTAATCCAACCCAAGTTTTCTCCCCATCCATATTTATGACTTGTATTGATTGTACCATTACTATCTGAAGCAAAAATTACTGAAGGCACAAGCCACAGAAGAAAAGCTGCGAAAATTATTTTTTTAATCAAACTACTCATGTTGTAATAATAGATTACCCTAATAAGTATACGTTTATTCTACTAATAAATCGACTTTTAAACATTCACACCAGCTACTAATCAATACTTCCCATATATTCTTGTGAATAGACCATACTAACTACATCACACAATCTTTTCTACTTCTTCGGTAATTATATTCAAAGCGTGTCGCCATTTTTCTCATGAAAATCAATGGGTTTTAAACTACATGACTCAGAAATTACACCTCCGAGACCATCCGTCTTCTCACTTGAAAAATCTATCGTTGGTGATTGATAGGTAATAAAACCTTCTTTTTCTGCAGTAATATAGTAGATACTTGGACCTACCAGAATTGCATACCTACCTTTTGAATCTGTAACTCCGGTTTCAACTAGCTTATTGTACGCTGCATCAAAAACACGGATTACCACTTTACCAATCTCTTTACCTGTTTTTTTATCAGTAACTAAACCAAAGGTTCCTTTGATCTTTTTATGAGCAAGGCGCCTCATGAGGCTATACAGGACAATATGGAATACAAGCAATGCAGTGATCCATGGCTTCGGAGAAATAATCAGCGAAACAATGGTTGCCACCGCTCCGATCAAACTAACCGTTTTATGAGTAGCTTTCCTCGCATATTCTCGGAGCACGTGCGTATTTGATTTTTCTTCTACGATAGGTTCGAGTGGGATATTGTAATTAAGATTATTCGATTCCTCTGCTAATTCCAACTCTTCTCCATGGTACACATTTGGAAACGCTGAATCCTCCGTAGTCACGTTAACATTAGTTCCAAACCCATCCTTTTTTGCTTCAAGTCGATATACACCATTTTCAGCAACCATAAAATATCTACCTTTTGCATCAGTCACTTGTGTTCTTATAATTGAATCACTTTTTCCATTTACTAGACGAACCGTTGCTAAATCAAGTGGTAATTTGGTGTATGCATTGAATACCACACCCCACCTTTTACGCTTTCTCAATTTAAGTAAAAGTAGTGGCTGAGAGAAAATAAGACGAAGATACAACATGGCTTGTGATAGAAGACCTGCCCCGCCAACTGCGACGTTTGCTGCTGCAGCTACAGCGATTATAGGGGCAGCAATTACTTCATTACTTTTTTCAATTGTTGGATTATCAATAACTTCTCTCGTTTTTTCAACTGCAACTGATGCAGTTTCTACTATCCCCCGCACCATAGGTATCTCTTGTAATAAGTTACCAACTTCAGTAAAAAAAGTTTCAATTGTATCTGAAATAATAGACACTGAATCAGTAATACTCGAAATAACTTGCTCGCCTATTGGTTCATTTGAACTATTGTCTACATTACCCTCTGTATCACCTCCACTCGTAGCATCAGTTGTATTTTCTTCTTCAGTACCTGAACTCTCTCCTCCCGTATCTACAGGTGAAGATTCTTCTCCCCCACAATCAATCGTACAGGAAGGAATCTCTTCAGCTGTTTCAATAGGAGGAAGTTCGTCTAATGGCTCTTCGACTGGCAGCAGATCTTCAGGGGGCTCCTCTAGAGGAGGTTCGTCTAATGGTTCACAATTTATAGTACAAGGAAGAGTCTCCAGACTACGTAAGTCAAGCTCTATTTCTACTGCACTTGAGTTATTTTCTGCTTCATCTTGTGTTTGTACCGAAATAGTATAATACGTATTTTGAAGTTCGTTCGGAAACGTAAACGACCAATTTCCATTACTGTCTGCAGTGGTGTAGTATGTTTCTACTGCAGCTAACATCATCATCACCATATTTGTTCCTCCATAGGAGACAGTGATCATAATTCGTTTTCCTGGCTCAGCAGTACCTCCAAGTGTTGGTTTGATGCGCACAGTACTACTCGTATTCTTTCGCCCATACACTCCTTCAGTTTTTAGAACAAAATCAGGAGAACTAATTGCATTAATAGTAGGTTGGCTCGGTGGCACGGTATCAAGCACAATCACATCATACGCATCATAAATACCATAATTATTACTAAAACGAGCATAAATTCTTTTTTCCCCGTCTCCTGGAGTGAGTATGTAGGTTGTTGAGGAAACGATTGGTTTGTATATCTTTCCTGAAAAATCAAAAGTGTCTGCGAGCATATACGCCGACGTAAAATCAGTATTAAATAACACGTTCACTTCTCGTGATTTGGTATAGTATGCTCCACTATTAATAACAATGAGACTAGAAGGATTCGAGACCGTTGAAGTCGTCGTTGATGAAGGAGTGGTGTCTGACGGAGGAGGGGGTGCACTGGGTTGAGGAGAGGATCCTAGTGCAACAGTAGTAACAGGAAATACTTCTGAATACGCACTTTCATTACCATAATTATCCACCGATTTAACCTGAAAAGTATATTCATTCCCTGCTACCAAACCCGCGTAAGTCACCGAAGTTTCATCTGTTTCTGTAGGAATACCCGAAATACTTGATACAATCACATAATGATTAGCCCCATTTGCCACAGGCCAAGAAAGCGTAATCGAGGTTTGAGTTTTGGTGGCAGAGAGAGAAGGGGCGTTTGGGGCGAGTAATGGATCATCGACAAATAGCGTACCCGCTACACGTATTCCTTCATCTTCACCGTCATAAGGAGTCATAAACATACAATATTCCCCTTCATCACCGGGAATATCTACTGAGGTGTGCCATGTGGTGGTTACTTGTGTAATTGGAAAATCAGAAACTGGGTCAATGATAATATCTTTAATTCTTCGATTATCAACTGCAGAATTATCTATTGCAACCCCATAGGTTGATGTTGCGGTCGAGGTAACAAACGTTGCATATGTCGTACCACTGTACGCGCATGATCCAGGAACAAACTCTGCCTTCACCGAGAGTGTTTCTCGATCACCATCTGAAATATCAAATGGAACAATAGGATTTACCGAATAAGGCAGTGATACATTAAATATATTCAATGAATCCTCAGAAAAATCTGTCATATACACCACCCCCTCTGCTACCTGCATTCTAGCTGGCGTAGTGAGTAAATCTGGATCTAAAATATACCCTACAAAATTAGCAGTGAGTGGATTTGTAATATCAATTATCCCAATTCCTGGATTAGGGCTAATCATTCCCACATACGCATAATCTCCCTCAATCACAATCATCCGAAGACTATCAACTATCGACTCACCACCAGTCACCACTTTCACTATATCCGGATTCTCTGGATCAGAAATATCAATAACTGCAACAGAACTATTATCATCTGAAGTTACATACGCGTAATTTCCTGATACTGCGACACCAAATGAATTATCAAGGATTGTTGTATCATGCACACTTCCTACCACGGCAGGCGAACTTGGATTTGAGATATTAATAATTGAAAACTGTGCTGCTAATGTTGAAACATATGCATAACTTCCAGAAACTACAATATCACTCAGAAAATCTAAGTCAGAATCATTAATGATACTCCCGACTACTGTTGGAGAAAGCGGATTTGAAATATTTATCACACGGAGTGAACTGTATCCATCTTCTCCTACTATCACATAAGCATAATTCCCTAATACTGCAATGCTCATTAATTCTGGAATCGGTGTATCGAACTCTATCCCTGCAACAATAGTCGGGTTGGTACTACTAGAAATATCGATCACTCGAAAACTATTGTCAAAACTATTAACAACATACGCATAATTACCCGAAACCTCGACTCCATATATACCTGCCAAATCAGATGTAGTTTCTATGGTTCCTACTACGGCCGGATTGGTAGTACTAGAGATATTGATAATCGCAAAACTCGAACCCATCAATCCTCCCACATATGCATAATCGCCCGAAACTGCCAGGTCACCAGCTCCATCAATAATAGTACTTGTAACTCGAGCTACAAATTCCGGTTTATGAAAATTCAAAAACAACTCAGGAACTTCATTTTCTTCCACAATACTCAATTGTCCATCTTCTGCGACCCCAGCATCAAGTCCACCTCCAGTAATATATATACTTGATGTGACAACTGAATTGTCATACGTATAGTTTATCAATACACATCCGCCTCCGCCTCCGCCATATTCTGAAGGAGCCGGACTTGGATCAACCCCATTATTTCCACCTCTTACAAAAATTTCTCCTGCTCCTCCAATAGTGGGAGCAAATAATTTTACACTCCCCCCTGAACCTGCACCGGAAATAGATTCAAAAGTTTCTTCACCTGCATACGAGTCAAACGACCCATTTTCGCCATCTGCAAAAATATCTCCTGCAAGCGTAATTGTATTTGTCGCTACGAGCCATACCATCCCCCCACCATTTCCACCTCTACGCCCTAAGCTCCCACTAAACAACCCTGAGCTTCCCCCTGAACCAATAGTAGAAGGATTAGAAACATCACAATATGATGTGCCACCAGCTCCAGCAGACGAGCCATCAAGATTATTTGCTGTACCATCTCCACCATGTCCCGCACCTACACCTACATTCGACGTATAGGCTCCACCACCAAGCCCATCGCCACTACCTCCTAAACCTCTACCCCCACTGTATCCTTTTCCAGCTACATTAATAGATCCACCACTCTCAATGGTAATATTTTCAGCCTGTATATTCACCATTTCTCTTTGTTCCGGTGAGATACTATTTTGTTCATGAGTCACGACTCCACCGGCTGCAACAGTAAATGTCTCAACCATCAAGGGAGTTGTGGAATTGAAATTATTTAAAAGAAGCGTCCCTTGGTCACCAATTACAATATCAAGAGTAGCTGATTCGTCTGTAGCACGATCTACGAGACGCGCACGCCGAGACACATCTTCGTGATACAGTTCCAGAGTTACATCCTCAATACTTGCCCCTGAAGACAGCTTTAATTTTACGTCACCCTGAATTCGTACGGTACCTGATGGACTACTGCCTTGAAATGGAGTAGCCCCCGTAAGTGTGAGTTCACTTGCACCTAAAAAATCTCCAATGATATATACAGAAGAAGTTGAGACTGACAAGGTCGTGAGTTCCTCAGCGCCGGATAAGGAAATAAAATTTGTACCAGCAGTGCTATAAAGCTGTCCAACTCCATAATTAAGTGTTGTTGTTGCAGTTACATACATTTTTCGAATTGACTGATCTTCTTTTTCTACCAGTGCAACTCCAGCACCACCGTTTTCAAAACCAACTCCACCATCAACAATAATATTTGCACCATCGATGGTACTTGTTGTGGTATATTGTAAGCGGACACACCCACCACCTCCAGCTCCTCCATTTGCATCAAAACTATTTCCCCCACGAGCAGAAATTGGAGCTTCTGGAACTCCGCTAATCGTATCAGCGACTAGATAAATAGTTCCTCCAGATCCACCCCCCGCACCTTCGCCTGCAGTCTGCCCCGAAGTATGATCAGCGTCTGCGGTAATACGTCCATTTATCGTAAATGTATTATTTGCTTCAAGACGCACAAATCCTCCCCCATCCCCTCCAGTAGAGGTAGCACTTCCGCCTCCCCCACTTCCGCCATAGGATGGTCCAACATCAGAAAAAGTACAGGTTGAAAACCCTCCATAGTTTCCTGAACTACTCGATCCTCCGGTCCCAGCATTGCTTCCACCTGCACCAGCACTTATATTTGAATCTCCATCACCCCCTCCATTTCCATACCCGTCTTCTCCTATTTCACCTCCCGGTGAACCCTCATTATCCACTCGTACATGTCCGCCCGGCTCGATAACAATATTTTCCGCCACAAAATCAAGCTTATATAACGTTGTTGAAGTGTTTTGTAGATGCTGCATCACCCCATCATTAATTGTTAAAGTCCCACTGATCGTCTGACGTGTTGACGTGGATTGTATAAACAAACTCTCAGAGATCGTAAGGTCACCTCCAGTTCCAATACCCCCCAACAGACTGAAACGCACATCAGGACCCGCAAGAGTAAGCGAAGCAAAATTAATAGTTGATGTTGCTAATATAAACATGTCGTCCCCTGAGATTATCACCTCATCTGAAGCAGTTGGTATAGTGCCACTACTCCAATTTGTTGGATTATCCCAATAACCCGTTGATGGACCTACCCATGTTATCGCATCGGCCTTTGCGACTGGAATAAAAAATCCCAAAAAACCAAACGCAAAATGGTTTAGTAATACCAATACTAAACCTGAGACAATTGAAAGTCTTCGATAAAATGTTAATCTAGTCATGTGTCATAGTTTTCAAACACAGATATAGTATACCTCTTTTTCAGTTATTTTTAAACAATTTTGTGTATAAAAAAAGCCCCTTTTACAGGGTCTTTTTATATTCTTATAAAAACTATACCTCACGAACTTCCAGTAAATTTACATGTCCTGCTTGCCCAACTGGCTCCCCAGCAACGATAATAATCCGATCTTCTTTTTCTACCATTTTTCTATCTTTGAGTATCAGAATTGAGCGTTCAATCAGCTCTTCGATAGTTTTGCATTCCTCGAGAATAAATGGTCTCACGCCCCATGAAAGATTGAGCTGACGAAGTACCCGATCCGAGCTTGCAGCAACAGCAATGGGGAGCTCTGGACGATATTTTGAGATCAGACGACCTGTGTCCCCGGAAAGTGATGCTGCCAAAATCAATGTTGCACCCACTTCTTCGGCAACTAATTTTGATAATCCACTAATCGTCGTATCAATATTTTTTCGTTTTGAACTAGAGCTTGTAGCCACACTCACATCATCATAATCTGATTCTTCTGCAGATCGGATGATTGAAGCCATAGTTTCAATGGTCTCAACTGGATATTCTCCTGTCGCCGTCTCATTTGAAAGCATTACTGCATCAGTATGATCGATTACCGCATTTGACACATCTGACACCTCTGCACGCGTCGGACGAGGGTTATGTTGCATAGAATCAAGCATTTGAGTTGCTACAATCACAGGCTTTGCTCCCTCACGCGCCAAATCAATAATTCTTTTCTGAATAAGCGGCACTTCCTCTGCAGGTATTTCAATACCCAAATCTCCACGTGCCACCATGATTCCATCAGCAACATCAATAATTTTTTCAATTTTCTGTACTGCTTCGTGTTTTTCTATTTTTGCAATAATACGAATTGGATTATTTCCCACTTTTTTTGTTGATTGCTCGATTTCAGTAATAAAAAACTTCACGTCAAGAATATCTTGTGCGTCCATCACAAAAGACAATGCGACCAAATCAACTCCGTGTTCTACACCAAATTTCAAATCTTCTTTATCTTTTTCAGTTAACACTTTAAGTGTTTTCAAATCAGTATCAGGCACATTGATTCCCTTGTGTGACGTGAGCTTTCCACCCACCACTACAGTGGTGATAATTTTTTCTTTTTCAATTCGGAAGACACGTGCTTCGCATTTCCCATCATCGAGTAAAATACGCTCTCCTGGTTTCATAAATTCACACAATTCTTTAAAACCAATTGGAATTTCCACCGATGTTTCGGGATTATATGCAAACACAATTTCTGTGCCTTTTTCTATTTCAATACCCTCAGGCGGCAATTCCCCTAGTCGTAATTTTGGCCCTTGCAAATCCTGTAGAATTGCCACTGGCTCTCCCGTGCGCTTTTCCACTTCACGAATATTTTTGATAAGCATCGCATGATTTTCATGAGTACCGTGGGAAAAATTCAATCGAGCAACATTCATACCTGCATGTACCATGCGCTCAAGAATTTCGATACTTTCACATGCTGGACCAATGGTTGCAACGATTTTTGTTTGTTTTATTCTTTTAGACATATATAAAAATTAGGATGAACATAGTGTATCGTGAAAGAAGAAAAGGGGCAATACGATACTATTTACAGTTTATTTACTTTAGTATACTGTCTGAGATAGGTCCTTTCTACGACACAACAACGAGGTGAGCTATGGGACTTTTTCCTAGACCCGACGGCAAGACAATGCGCCTTGAGATCGAGAATGGCGTCGGCAAAGTGTGGATCTACGATAAAAATGGAAAATGTATCCGGCGTCCCATGAGTGATACGATCGCTCGTGCGCGCCCGCAGGATACCAACCCCGACTCAGAGTCGGAGAAAGCCACTACCGAAGGAGAGTCCGTAGAGTGACTAGTCTTTACAAGGTATGAGGAGGATGTTTTCAAACACCACCTGCATACCCTTTATTGCTCCAAAATATTTTGAAGCAGCAAAGGGAGGATGTAGGTGGTGTTTTGTATTATTACTTTTTTCTATTCATCACTACTTTGAGTATTTCTATAAATAACAAATTTGCTACACCGAATCCGAGCAATATGATCCACTCATTCACACCCAGTGGGACCGTGTGTAAAATTTTCTGGAATGGCGCGACGTAGGTAGCAAGAAGTAACATCGTCCACCCAAAAATTACCGCAGCCGTGAGATAGTGATTATCAAACCATCGCATTTTAATCATTGGTTTTCTTAAATCCCTAATTGCATAAATATAGAACAGCGAATTCACTGCAAACGCGAGGAACATGATGGTGCGAGTATGTGCGATATCGTCACTTGTGGTATGAAAATAGAAAAACATTCCAAATAAAAGAATATTCGCAAAAATTGTTTTTGCAATAATAATGGTCCTGATTTCAGGATCAATAATAGGTGCATTTCTTTTGCGCGGACGCTCTTCCATAACCTGTGTACTCCCACGGTCAAAGGCAAGTGCAATTACCGGAAAGGTATCTTGGATCAAATTGACCCACAAAATCTGCACTGGAAGTACTGGTAGTGGCATGCCCGCGATAATACTTGAAGCAATCAACAATACTTCGGAAAAACTACTGGAAAGTAAATATAACACCACTTTTTTAATGTTCTGATAAATCCCCCTTCCTTCTTCGACTGATGACACAATCGTCGTAAATGAATTATCTAATAAAATTACATCAGCAATTTCTTTTGCCACATCAGTTCCTGACCCTACTGCAACCCCAATATCAGCAGCTTTAAGTGCTGGAGCATCATTTACTCCGTCCCCCGTCATAGCGACTACATGCCCCTCTGATTGAAGTGTCTGGATTACTCTCATTTTATGTTTTGGTTCAACCCGTGCAAATACTGAAGTATTTTTAATTTTTTCTTCCAATTCACGATCAGATAATAGATCTAATTCAACCCCCTCACAAACTCGCTCTAAACGTCCGCCTATTCCCGCACTTTGCGCAATCGTATGTGCAGTCACTGCATGATCTCCGGTCATCATAATAACCCGAATTCCAGCTTTCTTTGCAGCCTGAACAGTCTTCGGTACGTCTGACCGTAGTGGATCTGCAAACGCAATCAATCCTACAAATACCAAGTCAGAAAAATCATGTTCAGTTACTACTCTTTTTCCTGAATATGTTTCTTTATACGCCACCCCGATGACTCGCAGTCCTTCCCCTGTAAGTGCTCTTTCTTTTTCTTTAATATACTCTTCAATTTTTTTACCCCACGCATATACTTTTCCTTCAGCTTGATACGAACGCACACGTGAATACATTTTTTCAGGGGCACCCTTCATAATCACCAGCCGAGAAGTGCTTTCATTAGTTAATACCCCCATGTATTTCTTCTTACTATCAAACGGAATATCAGATAAGCGTTCGTATACATGATCGAGTTCAGTCTTATATAACCCTATTTTTGCACCATAACGTATGAGTGCGGAATCAGTAAGATTTCCAGATACTGTCCATTCGCTTTCTGGCTTAGTATAATTTTCAATCATCCCATCATTACAGAGTATTCCTAGCTTGAGTGCATATCTCGCGTCATGTTCCAGAGAATCATCGCCTATCTCTTTACCAATAAAATCTGATGCACCAAATACTGCACGGGATGTGACTATTTTTACGACTGACATATTTCCTTCAGTCAAGGTACCTGTTTTATCTGTACAAATCACCGAAACCGAACCTAGTGTTTCTGCGGCAAGTAATTTCCGGACCAACGCTTTTCTTTTGAGAATATTTTTCATTCCGATTGCAAGAATAATAGTCATTGAAATTGCCAATCCTTCAGGAATAGCAGCCACTGCAACTGCGACCGCTGTCTTAAATAATTCAATTCCTTTTTCACTATGTTCAGATTGTAAAAAAAATCCCAGCATGAGAATGCCTGTGCACATAACTACCACCAATACACCTAATGTTTTCCCTAATTTTGAAATTTGTTTTTGCAACGGAGTAGACTCCTCATCCATACTTCCAACCATCTCAGCGATTTTTCCAATTTCAGTAGACCCACCAATTGCAGTCACTACCACCTGTGCACGCCCGCGAGTAACGACTGTACCACGGTACACCATATTCATTCGATCTGCTATGGGAATATGTTTCTTGAGAACCGTATTGCTTATTTTTTTCTGTGGTTCTACTTCACCAGTGAGAACAGACTCATTTACTTCGCATTCAGACACTTCAATTACTCGACCATCAGCTTGAATTTTGTCCCCAGCAAGAATAATCATGATATCCCCTACTACTATTTCCCGACTTGGTATGCGCATTGATTCTCCTTTTCGAATTACAGTCGCATTATACGTCACCATGTTTTTCAGTTTTTTAAGTGCTGCATTTGCCTGATATTCTTGAATAAACCCAACCAATACATTTACTCCGATAGTTATACCGATCACCATTACATCGACCCATTCGCCGAGCAAAAAACTGATTGCTGTTGCAACAATCAGAATAATAATAAGTGGACTTGCAAATTGCTCACCAAAGATTTTCCAACCAGTAACATCCCGATCTCCCGAGGGAATTTCATTTTTACCGTTGACCTGCAGTCGTCGGCGTGCCTCCTCATGAGTGATGCCTTGTTTACTGCTCTTTAAAATATCGAGCGAATGTGCGATACTTAATGAATGAAAATCTTGTTTTTTCATGAGATAAAGTTTACTTGACTTTTATGTTTACTTAGTATATCATATTCGCGTCTCTCGTAGTTCATAGCCAATAGATGGATAGCCAATGGAAATACGAATTTGTATTTTCCTATGAACTTTCTTGCTATTAGCTATGAACTAATTTAAGACCCTGTAGCTCAGCTGGTAGAGCAGTGGCCTTTTAAGCCAATGGTCGTGGGTTCGATCCCCACCGGGGTCACAAAAACAATAAAACTCTGAAATTACTCAGAGTTTTATTGTATCTAATCAATACGATACGCATCGGGTAGCACTACATGCATCACAACATAGCCCATTTTCCCTCCCAACCTGTAGATACTTGCTATATACCAATATGTACAGGTTGGGGGGCTATTTTTGTCAGTGTGCCCCCCGTGAGACTCAGTTGGCTCGTGGGTTGATTGCACCACGAATGTGTGAACTATGATCGTCCACATCTTCAGTCTTCGTACTCTTGATCAGGAGACCCTCGAAGGTGAAGGTGATCATCCGATGTGCTGGAGGATTTCCACCACCGACCCCCTCGAAGTAGACGAGTACTGCAGTGTCTCCTCCAGACGAGAGGTACAGATCCATCTCGTACCTGAGATTCGGATCGCACTCGAAGCACCGGTACCACCACTGGGACAGCGGGGTCCTTCCATAGATAGTGCCGTACGTCTTCGGGTGTGCTTTTTTGATATCCATAGAGGTATGAGCGGGCTTCTCAACGTAGAGCTCCAGGAGACCTTCCACCTCATGCAGATTGAATCGTCTCAGCCATTCGTGCACGACCGAGTATTTTTTATCGTAGACCATTTTGCGAACCCCCTCTTTTTCGATGGAGCCATTTCTGCACTATGTATTGCAGAATCAACGTGAGATATTTTACGTGTAAAAAATATTTTTGTAAACAAAAACCCCATACCAATCATGGTATAGGGTAGATTGTTCCCGACGCGTGCGCGATTTTGTGCCCATGTGGGAACAAATCTTGTGCACGCGTCGGGTGTGCTATTGCCTCAGGCGTGGTTGATCCAGCTTGAGAGGATAACCGACGGCAATGGCCGCATAACCGACGGCAGTTTGAGGTAACCATCGTTGGTCTCCCAGGAGTAGGTGCCAGTAAACCAGCTGTTTGGTATCGAGTCCCGGTTTTTTTTACCCGGCTCCGGCACAATCTGTACCCTGAACTCAAGTTTCTTAGCCTCCTCGTTACTGCGAAAGTCCTGGAGAAGTACCCAGCGACGTCCCACCCCATGGATGTAAACCATGATCAGCTCCCCCATGAACGCCTTCTCGTAGAAGGTAGTCCAGTGGTTGACCACGGGGGCAGTGAAGTACATGTCGATCAAACGAGCCATGAGTTACACCTATAACCTAAGGATCTTGTTATATCCCAGAGGTAAAAAGGCAGACGCCTCTTCACTTGGAATGTAAAATAGTATCACACGTGAGACAATTTGTCAATACTTTTGTACTATAATTTCCCTAAAATAAGCCAAAAAAATGCATTTCTATATACAAAATACCCCTTAACAAATCCTCAACGACTACTATTGAAATGGAAATATACTTGTCGGGAACCAATTTTTGCTCGGAAAAAATGCAGGATACAAATCAATCAAATTTGCTTTACTCATCCGATCAAAGGTTACAGTTGACCCTTGATTCAATTCGACCACATAATCCATTTTTCTGAAGTTTACATTTTCAATATGACCAACTGATTGAGTATTCAATACCATTCCATATTCTACGAAACTGTTTAATTTATTATACCCACTATTCCATCCTATCTCCGTGTCCTGTATATCTACTTTTCCATTTCGAACTACCATTATTCCGCCAGGACGTCTTGAATCAATCAACTGAGAATGCGAAATTGAGACCGTCGCCCCATCAACCCATATCATATAGGGACGAGGTGAAGAAAATGGATAACCCGAAGTACTTTGAAAATATCCCCCGCCTCGAATTTTTATATTCTCAAGATTACCCAATGATCCAACTGAAAATAATATTCGAGAAAATGTTGATGAAGGTGATACACCACCTGCTATTTCACTCATGTGTTCATTTTCACCAGAACGCAAGTTTCCTTGTACGGTAATTTCACGCGCATACAAATTTCCCCCGTCGAGCACAAGCTCTCCACCTGATTCTATGGATACCATACCAAACTCAAACGCATGATCAGGTGAAAGTGTGTACGAACTAGTTACAACTAATGCAGGACTATACGCATACGAGGGTGTATTTTCTAAAAAATCTACATCTTCCCATACAGCAGGCATTTTCTGTTCAACATATATTACCTTATCTGACAAATCAAAATTATGCACATCTACAGACCTCGCTAAAACTTCTGTATTTCCCTCACTATGCAGCGCCCGTTTTCCATTATGGAGTTGTACATTTTGTAAGTTAAGAGTTCCATTGTTTGAATAGACTAGTACATCTGGACCCGCGCCACTTCCTAATTCAAATCCATTTCCAATTTCAACATTTTGTAATACAACCTCACCACCAATATTAGTAATTACTTGTGAACGACTACAACCCTGACAGAATGCACTCACACCAAATTTATTTCCCCCATATTTCAACACACTGTGATCAATCTTTAATTTTCCACTTTCCAAAACTTCAATATTTTGCCAATCTCCTGCTTGTGCGAAGTCTCCGGTAAAGATACTAGAAAATAACGCACTTGTTGTCACAACTTCATGATCGTGTCTCGAAGTAACTACAACTGGATCATTTTCTTCCCCCTTCAAGACCAATTCACCTTGCACCACCATTCTTGACTCTGGATTAGTGCCTACAAAAACCACACCTGAACCAATTTCGACCACCTCATCTTCTGGTATCGTAACACTAGAAAATAAATACGGATTTTCCTCTTGAGTAAGTATTATATTTCCTTCTACATTCCTTGAATAAAAGCCCAACGTGGCATCTGAAATAAATGCATATCCATCATTTTCCATTCGAGGACTACCAGTGATTTGTCCACAATTGCCTGATTGTGCCCCATATCGCACTGAGTTACTAGTGCCCCATGTACTTGATGCAACACGCTCAAGCGTATGTGGGAATTGCCCCATATCTCCACCAAGCCACCCATTGGTTTGGTCTATCTCATCAATGTTTTCACCATCTTGATTTTTTAATACCAATCTCGCACCACTATCTGGAATTTGTATCTGCTGAGGTAATATCGCATCTGTTGTAATAAACGAAGAAAATATATTTGCGTGTGAGATGAGATAATATCCATATGCTTCAATTGATCCGACTAACGCAATACTACTTGTAGACTCTGCAGTAGAAATATCTAATTTCCAATTTTCAAGTGAGAGGACTGTACTCGATGCATTATATATTTCAATCCATTCTCGATCAGTGCAGACCGAACTTGACCCGGACCATGCAATTTCATTGAATATGATTTCTCTACTCATGTCAGAAACACTTTCGATTTCACTATCTTCATCTACTATATTATCTTCTTCTATCAGGATCACTTCTTCAGTAGGACTTTCGGTGATAGTATCAACACTCTCATTCGATTGTCGAGAACCACCACTCCCTCCTCCACCTCTAAAAATTTTTGGTACTGATTTGATTACATCGACCACCTTGTCCACCACTGTTTCAGCAAATTCTTTTATTCCATGAATAACTCCTTCAGCTATTCCCTCTTCTCTGCTCTCTTCAGTCAGCTCTTTAACTGGTTTAGCAACCAATATTTCAATCTCAACATATTCACTCCCTATTTGTTTCCATGTCCCCACTTCTACTACCATTAATTTTATTGTATGTAGACCTTCAGGCAAACTTTTAATACTAAAACTAAACGAACCTGTTTCTCCTGGTTTTATATCTGTATTATCGAGAAGCGCAGGACGCAGATCGGTAATCCATGAGGCATGCCTAAATGGCGCATTTGCTTCACGTCCTCCAATTACATTAAGCGAGATTTCCTGTTTTTTCCAAATTTTTGAACCAGTATTTTTTGCTTGTACCACCACTGAGATATCCTCAGTGGTGGCGGTGGACGATACAAAAATTTTTCTATCAACAAAAGATAACCCTAATTCTTCCTTTTTCTCTGGTAACTCTTTTTCTCCACCTAACACCACACCAACTGACTTAGATTCTTTTGACGCAAACCAATCTTTTATTGTCTCCCAAATATTTTTATTTTCTTCAGTTGCCCTACCTTTTTGATTCTCGACATGTTTTGCTTCTAGATATTGGGGAGGATCGCTCATCCACAAATGTTTTTCCCCCATGGTAGTGTATGACGCATTCGGTGGATAAAATTGTTTGGTCTTGTATAGATCATAGCTATCTATTCTACCTGTTGAATATTTTCCCGTAGTCACTTCAAAATGCAGATGCACATTGTCGGTTCCAGAAGTCCCGCAGTCACCAATATAATCTCCTTTCAGAACTGACGTCCATTCAACATAATTAGTATTACTTCGTAGCCCAGAAGGATACAAAGTAATATGTTCTGCAACTTTGTTTAAGTGTCCATACAATGTTGCATATCCATTATGGTGTTTTATAAAAACAAAATTTCCATAACCAGCTCCAGACTTTTTTTCAACTTGAACCGATGTCATTGCTTCACCATCATATGATGCATAAATCGGATCTCCTAAATTACAATCATAATCAATCCCTCCATGTATCTTATTACCTCGAACTAGCATAGTATATTCCCAGCCCTGCAATAACCTTATTTCACTAGAAAAAGGTAAGATAAGAAACCTTTGTATCTCCTGACTAGCGAACGCATTTTTTCCAAAAATAATAGAAATGAATAAGCAGAATAAAAAATAACTTAAGAATTGTGTTTTCTTCCCCCTCCTTTTATTCATA
Source organism: uncultured Gammaproteobacteria bacterium (assembly GCA_964435035.1). GTDB lineage: Bacteria > Patescibacteriota > Patescibacteriia > Magasanikbacterales > UBA922 > UBA922. Next base: position 156,089 of record CAYSXR010000001.1, on the reverse strand, counting down.
TAATTATAAGTTCATAAAAACTATATTTTGAATATAGGTATCCAGGTAATCCCCTGTGACCCACGATACGTTAATAATTTTATCCTTATGCAGAAAAAAATAGTCATAAGGTTCACCTGGTCCATCCATCTTAATTTTTATAATTTCTAAATCACCCTTGTCAATTCTTTCTCTTTCTTCAAAGAAGACCAAAAACGTTTCTTTGTGCAACCGCGCAACCCAATCTTCGAGAGATAAATTATCCCTATCAAAAATACCGATACCTCCAAGTACTGTCCCATAGTCGGGAATACTGCTATCGGAATAAAATAAGACTGTATTATCTTTACCAACAACGGCACTAATTTCTTCTGGTAACTCCATCTCATAACCCGCTCGTTCGTCCTTCAATATTCTATTACCTTCTTTTTCGATAATACGCACACCTTGTGGAAGAACTCCCGAGACAACTGGGACGTCCGTTGTTTCAGAAGTGCGCGTATTTTCGAGACTCAAAAAATACACCACTCCACTAATTACAAACACAAAAAACAATCCAATTAAAATAAAGATTGCTGCTCCCCTCCTCATATAAATTTTTTTAATCCCTCCCTAAACAGGCGGGTAAATTAATCTTCTTTTCTAGATTTTCCTTTCTTTCCTGAAAGTTTTTCATCCAGTTTGTCAGACAACTTACTTACCACGAACTTTTCAAATAACCCTGATGCAATTCCTGACACTGCTCCGAGGTGACTCGACATATTATCTACTTTTTTTCGTATAAATTCTACTGCGGTAGATATCAATTCCATCTTTTCAAGCGCAGTTTCTACAATTCTATTTACATTTCGAAGTGTTCTACCTGCCTGATACATGAGCCAGCACAAAAATACCGTAAACCAGATGATGGCGAGTGAGAGCACTACATATAATAAGTCGCGGCTAGTTTCAAACATAGACAGGCATACAAAGTTAATAAATACAGTATACCATAATTTGTTGATCAAAAATAAACACACCTGAATTCAGGTGTGTATAAGTACTTATTTCACATTATCAAATCATCCCGGTTCTAAGATACTCATTTTTTATGATCACTATATTTCCACAACTTCCAATTGTAATGGTAGCTCTTCACGCAATAACGAATGAGCTTTGATAGATTCATCTTCTGCTTTTGATTCGCATGATAAAACATCAGAATAGTCTACTGAATTATTTTCTGTATTCCATATTGCGCGTACCCCTACATTCCAGGATCGACTACTGCTCAAACATACCTTTCTACCTCCCTCGAAAAATTTTGTTATACGTAAACCTACCATACTTTGATCGAGACGTATCTTTACCGTATTTTTGGTATCAAAATCATATAACCACACTTCATCACCTACTAAGTATAGGTCATTTTCTTCCTCTCTATAAAAAATATCTTCTACATTCGTCGGCATGTCGCTTACGTCAAAGAGTGTTACAGTATTTTTATTTTCATTATTCAATAAATGTGTAGTTACCTTATTATAAACAGTGATATCCCATCCCCCTTCTTCCCCTACTTCCTTTTTAAATCCTATTACAACCATGCCATCCTTTGTCACACCCAATAGATCCGATCCTTCCTCACCCCCATATCCACTAATAATGACTTCACCCGTTTTCTTTGAAACGGTGTCAAAAAAAACCATAGTACTATCATACGCTCCCGCATGCCCATACCCACCCTCTAACCAATAATATCCCCATCTTTGAATCAAATGATTCGCACCCGAAGCCATTATTTTTTTTACCGAAATGTTATTTTCTGAAAGATCGATATAATTCACACTATTATCAAGCACATCTTCCCCACGTGTAAAAGAGAAGTACACCGTATCACCAATTAATACCAATTGCTGCGGTACAACACCCTCCTTCTTTTCTAATTCAAAAATAATACTCGATTTTTTAGTAAGCACATCAAACAAAACAAGCTGATGAGAAATTATATTTGTGTCATCTTTAAGACTTATGGTCTCTTTGAAAAAAGCTACAAGATCTTTGTTTTCTTTCTTATAGTGCACAACAAGTGAATCTGGATAATAACCTAACCACGCATTCTTATTTGTTGATGTTGTGAGAATTACCTCACCTTCACCATCTTTCCATCGCAAAGCCCATATACCCTCTTTTTTCTCAGCATTTTCTACTAATTGATTTTCAGGTGTTGAAGTTGGAGCAACCACCTTGGACATTCGCACAGTGGGTGGATTTATTATCCACTGAAAAATTACTGCGTAGACAAAAGCAAGTGTCACTATAATTGACCACACAAATATCTCAATAATTTTCATAACAGGCATTTAAATTAACTAAATTAGGTTCGAATTTCAGCTTTGAATTTTTCTTTGAGAATTTTTTCTACTGTTTTATGTGCCTCATCAATTTCAGACGTCTCCAGTGTTTTTTCTTTTGATTGATATGTAATCCGATATGCCATACTTTTCTTCCCCTCTCCCACATTTTTTCCCTCAAACACATCAAAAAGTGTTACTGAGGTAATTAATGGATGAGCTTCTACAAGTGCTGTGTGGATATCACGATGGAATACCATAGTCTGTACAGCAAATGCAACATCACGGACAACTACTGGATATAATGAAAGTGCCTTATAATTTGAATGAGTACGAGCGAATTCAGATAGTACACGTAGATTTAATTCTGCATATGCAACTCGATCAGAAAAACCAAAATCCTGTGCAATCTTCGGGTGAAGTTCAAACATATCACCCACATAGTCTCCGGATGCTGTTGCAACTCTTGCAACACGACCTGGGTGTATATAGTCAGCTGAAGCAACCATTGGTTCAATTACGAGCTCAACCCCAGAGACTTTTCCAATTTCTCGAATTGCTTCTGCAACAGTAAAGAATGGAGTGTTTTCCCCTTTTTTCAAACAGGCAATTCCCAACACCACATCTTGTCGTGGTAATAAATCATCACCACTTTCAGATACACGTGGACCCGCTTCTTCTCTCAGATACGTTTTTCCAATTTCATACACTTTCACCTCATCATATTCATGCGAATTTCTTTCTACTAATTCCAATATATTTGGCAATAAACTTCGACGAAGATATGGACGGTCACTTGCAATTGGATTTGCAAGTTCGATATGTTCTGACACATCAAGATGTAATAACTGCAGCAATCGCGGTGAAACAAAAGAATAATTCAAAGTTTCAGTAAACCCAAACATGGTCGAAAGTGTGTTTCTAACTTTTCTTTCCACCATTTTCACTTCATTTCGCTCGGGTGGAGTAATCGTAAACATAGGCAGTGTTGTTTCCACATTTCCATATCCATACATGCGTGCGATTTCTTCAACCATGTCTTCGGGGGTTGAGATATCTTTAGTCCCTCTCCAGCTTGGTACCTCAATCTTCAGAGTTTCTTCCTCTTTTTTACCACTAACCGCAACACCAAATCCTAGATTTTCCAAAATTCGTACACATTCTTTGGTAGGAATACTCGCTCCTATTTTTGTATCAATAAATTTTTTGGTAATAGTAATTGGACCCGTGAACACAATTGATTTTCCCTTTTCAGCAATATTACTCACTACTCGTGCCCCAGAACAGACTTCGAGTGTGAGTTCAACCGCACGTTTAAGTGCATAGATACAATTATTCGGATCCAAACTTTTTTCAAATCGAGAACTTGAATCAGTCCGGAGTCCAAGTTTGGTGGTAGTTTTTCTGATCAATGCAGCATTAAAATGAGCCGACTCAAAAATAATTGAAGTAGTAGAATCAGTAATTTCAGTCTCTTTTCCACCAATAATTCCAGCAAGCGCGATTGGCTTTTCACTATCTGCAATAACAAGCATCTCTTCATTTAAATTTCGCTCTTTTCCATCAATTCCAACCAGTGTCTCTCCAGGCTTTGCCCTTCTAACTGAAATCTCTAGTTTCGACTTTTGACTTTTGAGTTTTGAACTATCGAATGCATGCATTGGCTGACCCAAATCACACATGACGTAGTTAGTAATGTCGACAATATTATTGATCGGACGAATTCCCACAGCTCGGAGGCGCGCTTGCAGTTTTTCGGGCGATGGACCAATAGTTATCCCATCCAGTGCAACCGCCGTATATTTCATTGAATTCGCCGCATCCTCAATCGTGACTTTAATTTTTTTCTCACCACCTTCTTTTATCTCAGGAACTGTGTACACTGACCATTTCTTTCGGTATTTTGCAGCAACTTCACGAGCCATTCCATAGTGCCCCCACAGGTCTGGACGATGATTGATTGATTTATTATCCACCTCAATTACCACATCATTAAGCTCCAGCGCTTCTGCAAGCGGAGTCCCTGCCTTTGCTTTGACTTTTGATAAGTCTGCGATTTCTTTTTCTTCTTTTTTTGGAAACATTTCAAGGAGACCAACTTCATCTGACCCGCAAATCATGCCAAATGATTCAACTCCGCGAATTTTTGTTGGAGCAAGTTCCACAAGCTCTCCTTCCCCATGCCATTTCACCCGTGCACCAACTTTTCCTAAAATAACTTTCATTCCTTCACGTACATTTGATCCACCACACACAATTTGTACTATTTCACTCCCCGCATCTACATCACACACTTTGAGCGAGTCAGCATTTTCATGTTTTTTTACTTTTTGTATGATACCAACGACCAAATTTTCAAATTGTTTTCCCTGATACTCCACTCCTTCGACTTCGACCGTCGACATAGTCAATGCCAAACCCAGCTCTGCAGGCGACAGAGAGTCTGGAAGATCGACGTATTGTTTGAGCCACTTGTATGAAATAAGCATAATTAAAACTGTTCAAGAAAACTTAAATTTCCACCATGCAATTGGCGAATATCTTCAATTCCATATTTTTGCATACAGAGACGCATGGATCCTAGACCAAATGCAAAACCGCTCCATACTTTCGGATCAAGTCCTCCTGCTTCAATTACTTTCGGGTGAACTAAACCGCATGGCAAAGTTTCGATCCAACCACTATGTTTGCATGCACCACATCCTACCCCCGCACATACCAAACATTTCATATCAAGTTCAAATCCCGGTTCAACAAAAGGAAAATATCCAGGGCGCAATCGTACTTCAACATCTTTTCGGAGTACACCTTTTAATAATTCTTTCATAACCCCGATTAGGTTTGCAATTGAAATATTTTTATCAATTACAATACCTTCCATTTGATAAAATGTATGTTCGTGACTTGCATCAGTTGACTCATTTCTAAAACAGCGACCAGAGACGACTGCACGCAAAGGTGCGCCATATTTTTGCATTGCACGGATCTGTACCGGACTGGTGTGTGTGCGCATCACCCATTCAGTATGATCTTTGATAAAAAAAGTATCTTGTGAATCTCTTGCTGGATGGTTCTCTGGAATATTCAAGGCATCAAAATTATAATATTCACTCTCAAGCTCAGGACCATCAAGAAGAATGAATCCCATTGAGGTAAACAAATCCTCAAGTTCAGTGTGGACAGCAGACATTGGATGAACATGGCCCCGACTAACTCCTTCAACTTTTGGTTGGGTTACATCAAGCACCTCAGTTTTTCCAATTGAATCCCATACTTGGCTTTCAAACTCTCCTTTTTTGTTTTCAAATTCAGATTCAATCGCGACTTTCACTTCATTTATTTTTTGCCCCACTGCTTTGCGTTCAGCATCTGACAATCCTTTCATGTTTTTTACAAGCACTGTAAAGGTGCCCGTTTTCCGAGAAAAAAAACGTTCACGCACAGCTTCAAGGTCAATAAGTGACGTTACTTTTTTGACCTCAGTAATTGCTTCTTTTTTTATACTTTCTAATTTTTCAATCATATAACATTGATTACACAGATTCAATTGATTTAGACTGATAAATATTTTCTGCGTAATCCGTTTTAATCTGTCTAAATCAATGTTTTAAAAGAGTTTTGCGATATCTCTCCAGGTGACCACTACAACAAGGGCCATTAATAATAGAAATCCAATCGTATGTGCAAGTTGCTCGTATTTCATGGATACTGGTCGACCAATAATTTTTTCAATGATGATAAACAAGATACGTCCCCCATCTAGCGCTGGAATAGGTAAAATATTAATCGCCGCAAGACTAAGAGAGAGCATGGCGACGACATTTAACACATAATGGAAACCAAGTTTTGCGCTCTGTCCTACAATCTGCGCAATTCCCACAGGCCCTGCGATATCAAACATGAGACCCTGCCCAGTAACAAGGCTTCCAATGAGATAATAAAATGAAACAAATATCGTTATAAGACCAATTCCTGCCGCAGCAAATCCTTTATAGATTGCTATGTACCATGGGTATCTAATGATTCCCGCTTCAGCAATCGAAATTCCAAGTCGAGGAGCGCTCTCCCCATCTGTCACGGTAGGCGTAAGTTTTATATCAAGCTCTTCTTGTCCACGCATGATACGCACCGTGACTTCATTGTCTCCATGTGTCTTGATATATTCAATTAAGTCGTTCGCCCCAGCTACAAGAACTCCATCGACTGAAGTAATTTTGTCCCCAAATACCATACCTGCAACATCAGCGGGCAATCCTTCTTCTACTGATTCTACGATAACACTTGGAGCTTCAACGATTTGTGCATGTTTATCTATTCCCTCCGACAGATCTGTGGGAAGTCCAATCATAAATCCAAACCCCAGCACCACTGCAGCAAGAATAAAATTCATAATGACACCAGCCGCTAACACAGTAATTCGTTTCCACGCTTTATGGTATCCAAAACTATCAGCTTCCTTAGCTCGTTCGCCATTCTCACCCTTGATACGCACAAATCCACCAAGTGGAAGCCAATTTATACTCCAAAGCATTCCAGGAAATTCAGAATTTTGTTCATTACCCGATACCGTCTCTTTGAGACTACTTTTACCTTTTCCCCAGATCCAGACGATCTTTTTGGTCTTTGGATCACGATACCACCCAAAAGCGCGCGGTGGATAGCCAAAACCAAATTCATGGACTTTGATACCAAATTTTTTTGCACTGTAATAATGTCCCCATTCATGTACTACTACCAAAACACCAAGTATAACAATAAACAATAGGATAGTGACCATAAATTCGCTTAGTATTGACCAAATGTTAAACTTTCTCTACAATTAAATTGTACGGTTCTAATTATTTCACACATAGGCCCTTTATTCAATAGCCGAATGAATTTCATTTAAGCAACGTTAAACAGCGAAAGGCTAACATAATACCACTTGTTAGTTACTCATTTTAAATTGTTAATCTTAATCATGTCTCTATGCCCCCACTTGTTATTGTATTAATAGTAGTAGGAGTAATTGTGCTCTGGGTTATTTTTCTCTATAACGCTCTTATCCGGCTTCGCAACCGTACCCAAGAAGGATGGAGTGATATTGATGTACAGCTCAAACGCCGCCATGATCTCATCCCCAACTTAATCGCTAGTGTCAAAGGATTCATGACTCATGAACGTGAAATTCTTGAAAATGTAACCAAATACCGAACAGCAGCAATGTCTGCTCAAAGCAGTGGCGACACTCAGGCTCTTGCCTCAGCTGAAAGCATGCTCGGAAGTAGTCTTGGTAAATTACAAGTCGCTTTCGAAGCATATCCAGATCTCAAGGCAAATACGAATGTTGCACAATTGATGGATGAATTATCAGATACTGAGAACAAAATACAAGCATCGCGTCGCTTCTATAACACCATGGTTCGTGATTTCAATACCAAAATTGAATCATTCCCAAACAACATGATTGCAGGACAATTGAAATTCACTAAGTTTGAATACTTCGAAATCGAAGATGCGAAGGAGAGGGAAAATGTGAAGGTTACTTTCTAGGATTAGCCTCTCACCACAGATAAAATAAATACGAAATTGAGAAATTGGAAATTAAGAAATTAAATCCGTTTCAATTCCGTTCAATCCGTTAGATCTGTGTTCTATTATTAATGTATGTATAGCCAAATCGACAGTAATAAACGAAAAACGAGAATGCTTATCGCAATTTTTTGTGCATTCATCATTGGACTTGGCTGGCTTGGCGCGAGTTATCTTGGTCTTGGATACGAGTCTGTTTTCCTCGCATTCATCATCTCGATTGTTATGACTCTTATCTCGTATTACAAAGGTGATGCAATTGCACTCCGATCCACCGGTGCCAAGGAAATTAAAAAAGAAGATAATCCCTATGTGTATCGCATGGTAGAAAACCTCGCAATTGCCAATGGCATGTCTACGCCACGCGTACACATTATCGATTCTCCTGCCTTAAATGCATTTGCGACTGGACGAGATCCTGAACATGCTTCAATTGCCGTTACTACCGGACTTATCAATGCACTTGAAAATGAAGAGCTTGAAGGGGTACTCGCACACGAATTATCACACGTCAAAAATTTTGATATTCGCGTCATGACCATTGTCATTGTACTAGTAGGAACCGTATCGCTTCTCGCTGATATGTTTTTCCGATTTGGTCTTTTTGGCGGAAAACGTGATTCTGATAGTAAAGCAGGTGGAGTTCTCGCAATCGTTGGGATTGTATTACTCATCCTCTCCCCGATTATTGCAGAGCTTATCAAGCTTGCAGTTTCACGCAAACGTGAATATCTAGCTGATGCGTCTGGGGCTCTCATGACCCGATACCCTGAAGGCCTAGCAAAGGCACTCGAGAAAATTCAACAATCAAATGTACCCTTGAAAACTGCAAACTCTGCAACGGCTCATCTATTCATTTCAAATCCGTTTAAAGGCAAAATGTTTGCGAATGCTTTTTCTACTCACCCACCGATTGAGGAAAGAGTTAAGAGACTGAGAACAATGTAAGATAATACATATGTCTAACCCAGAGTCTCACCATAGACCAGACGAATTTAATAAAATCGAAACAAAACCTAATCTAGAAACTGAAAAAAAACGAGAAGTTCGTGAACACGTGCTTCAATGGTTAAACGCAACATTGGATTCTTTTGAAGAAGATGTTGACTGGGATAAAGATACATCTTCATGCTGTATTGATGCAGAACTAGCTGCACTGATTCCAGATTTATCTAATAAAATTCCTCCGAATGAGATTACTTCTGTTGATCTTACTCATGAAAAAAAATTGACTACCTCCTTTTTACGAAGATTAATCAGACTTATTGAATCTCCATCAACCCAAGTCAACCAAACACAGTCTGATAGACAAAAAAAAGAACCCAATGAATTTTCTATTTCGATACGCCCAGCCCACCTGATTATCCTATCTTGTCAATATGACGGACAGTATGGATTATTTGAAGGCAATCAAATTGAGGTACATGGCTCTTCACCTCATTATCCTAATTTTGGAAATCGCGGAGAACTCACTAATATTACCGATCCTAAAAATAAAATATATACACCACGTTATCACTACAACGAAGAGAAAATTCCTACACACACCCTCATTGAAAATTTGATGACTGAAGGAATGATTGATATTGATACGATCTTAGACAAGTGGACCCAACAACAAATTCGAGATTACATTTATAAAAAAAATGAAATCGCAACAAAATTACAAAATAAATATATTACCGAAACAGAGGTAATTTTGTTATATAACGAAGTTATCGAATTTTTAAAAACCTGCGATGATAAAGATATGGTCGGCGATGTCGTAGGACGCACCAAAAAAAAAGAGATGAAGGCAATTTTATTTTCATATAAACGCTCTAGCTGCAGAGAAGCAGTGGAAACTATACAAGCACAACTTATTGAAAAAGACGCACAACGTTACTCTTTGCATCGGAAAATAGAGGCATTTAATGAAATATTCCTAGGAAAAAGTAAAATGACTACGGCTGCTATGCTCGAGTTAGGCTTTTTGGCACAAGAACGTGCAATCACCATTTGGAATGACGTGTTAATGGTATTCCCAGAAAAAAGTGCCTACGCAACAGAGTCCGTCAAAATCAATCTCGGTATAGGAGAAACCTATAATTCTGTTTACCATACATCTGTTGAACCTGCAAAAACTCCCACGTACCACAGCTTTGTTTCACCCGAAAGAAACAGAGAGCAGGATATTTTACTAGCTGACACAATCATACATAAATTACACCAAACATTTCCAACTCTTCAGATAAAAAATGATCTTCATGTATTTGGAAGTTTCCACGAACAATTTGCCGGTACTGGCATAACTATTTCCGAAGATTCCTTTGAGCAAGAAATTGAAGACTCTTATACAGATGAGGAAGGTTTAGTCGATGACATCAAAAAAATTATTCTAATTGAACTACAGCAGGAATTAAAGTCTTAAAATTCTATGCACTGATACTCGCGGAAATCTCTTTGACCAATTGGTCCATTTTCTTTTTGTCTTCAGCTTCAATAATCAACCTTAATACCGGCTCAGTATTACTCTTGCGTACGCTAATCCAACATTCGGGATATTCAAATAATACCCCGTCAAGTTCGTTAATTTTTGCATCCGCATACGTTTCTTTTAATTCTGAAATAATCACATCGGCATTCTCCACATGAAAATTAATTTCTCCTGAATGTGCATATTTTTGCAATGGCCTCCACAATTCGTTTAATTTTTTATCGGTGCCCGAAAGCATCAATAAGACAAGTAATAATGAAAAATCAGTAGACTCCACATCATGCGTATCTTGATAGAACAAATGAAGTGATAGCTCAGCCGCAAATATTGCTTTCTTATCTTTCATCATACGCTTAATATTGGCATGCCCTACCTTACATATCTCAGTAGTTGCTCCATGTGATTCCCATGCTTCTTTGACACTTCGACTCATACGAAGATCGTAGAACATGTGTGCTCCTGGATGTAATTTCAAAATTTCAAGCCCTACCAGCCCACCCACAAATGATGCAGGTACCACTTCGCCCATTTCATCTACCAATCCAATACGATCAGCATCACCATCAAGTGCAAATCCAAAATCTGCGTTATTTTCTATTACTTTCTTTTGAAGATCTCTCAATGTTTCCTCTTTCAGTGGATTTGCTTCATGATTTGGGAATGTCCCATCTGGTTCGAGAAATAGATACTCAACAGTGACTGGAAGTTTTTCGAGTAATTTTGGAATTGAGACACTTGCCATTCCATTTCCCGCATCGACCACGATTTTCATGGGTCTAATTTTTGAGGTATCTACTAAGCTCAAAATATATGCTACATATTCATCCACTACCGCATATGTTGTATACCCTCCTTTTTCTGGTTTTTCTTCTCGATAATTGGAAATAATCAAATCACGGAGTTCTTCCATCCCGCTTCCGGTACCCAATGCCAATCCGTTTTCATACGTCAACTTGAATCCATTGTATTCTGCAGGATTATGACTTGCAGTCACCATAATTCCCCCCGCATGAGCTGGGTAATGTGCACACGCAAAATTAAATACCGGAGTCGAGGTAAGCCCAATATCCACGACCGACACTCCATGCGCCTGGATTCCTTCAATTACTTTTTTGGCAAAGGGAATACTTGTTGGTCTCATGTCATACCCAACCACAATGGAGCGACCCGACAATGCTACTCCGTTTTTTTCAAGTATATGAGCAAATGTGTGCCCTACTGACCAAGCGAGTTCTTCTGAAAGTTCTGATTCTGCAAGCCCACGAATGTCGTATGCTTTAAATATGTGTTTTGGATAAACCATAATATTGATTTACATTGATTAAAATCCGTGTATATCCGTGTTATCCGTTCAATCCGTGTTCCATTAAGCGAATGTTGTGCAATAGAACACAGATAACACGGATTTGACGGATTGAAACGGATAAAATCTTACTTTAACCTTTTAGGTCTTTTAAACTTTATTCTGGTTGATTTTGAGGTGAAATTAGTATATACTACCTACCATACTAGACGCAACCAGTTGCGTATTTTACTTTCGACTTTCAGACTAATGCTCTATGGATGCACAAAAACTTCTTGATAATTTTTCAACACATTTAAAAAATACGATCGCACGATCAATTTCTCTTGCTGCACGCTTGAAGAAATCACAGGTAGAATTACCTCACCTTCTCCATGCACTTACTGAAGAAACCGGGAGTATTGGTAGTGAGCTTTTAAAAAAGTTCTCGATTACCCCCGAGCTTATTAGCGATCATTTGGCGGAACATTTCGAGGAAGCTCATACCACCACCTCAGACAAAGTTTCTACTCCAGTCCCTAATCTCAGTACTACTTCCCGAAGCGCACTCGAAAAAGCACTCCTTCGCGCGCACGAGGAAGGACATTCATATATTGGTACCGAGCATTTACTTTTTGGTATCTTATCTCTCAAGAATAAAGAAATACAAGAATTATTCACAACCCTTTCTGTAAATGTGAGCGAACTCAAAGCGCAGCTCGATATTTCATTCCATAATGCGGAAAAATTCACCCAGATGGGAGAGGTGATGGAAATATTTGAAGAAATCCAAGGTACTCCGCTCGAATCGACCCCTGAAGAAGAAACCGACGATGACGAGCCCGAGGAACAACCTCCAGAAAACTCAAAACCAGACACCATGCCCGCATCACTCTCTCGTGACCGAAAACAAACGTCGGCAGTTGCACTATTTACTACAAACCTTACCCATCGTCAGCATACCGAAAAAATTGACCCGGTGATTGGACGCGAAGATGAGATTGAACGAATGATCAATATTCTGTCACGAAGAAACAAAAACAATCCAATACTCGTCGGAGAACCTGGCGTAGGAAAAACCGCGATTGTCGAAGGTCTTGCAAAACGAATTGCCGAAGGAGATATTCCGGATATTTTGAAACGAAAAAAAATTCTCTCTCTTGACCTCACCCTTCTCGTTGCAGGAACTATTTATCGCGGAGAATTCGAAGCACGACTCAAATCAATTATTGATGAATGCGGGAAGAATCCGAATTACATCCTCTTTATCGACGAGCTCCATAATATTATTGGTGCTGGATCCAATCAGGGTACGATGGATGCGGCAAATATTCTGAAACCCGCGCTTGCCAGAGGTCTTCTCCGCTGTATTGGTGCAACCACGTATGATGAATACAAAAAATATATTTCTTCTGACCCCGCACTTGAAAGACGTTTCCAAAAAATCGATGTGGATGAACCGAATCGTGATGAAGTACTTACGATTCTAACGGGCGTCAAGAAACACTACGAAGGGTACCACCAGGTGCAGATTCTTGATGATGCAATTGTTGAGGCAGTACGTCTCAGCAACCGATATATTCATGATAATTTCCAGCCTGACAAAGCACTCGACCTCATTGATGAAGCAGCAAGCTCGGTCAAAACCAAACAGAAAACACCCGTATCTGTTGCAAAATTTGAGACACTTGAAAAAAAACTTGAAGAGTATATTGAAAAAAAGAATCAAGCGATAGCTGAAGAACGTCTCAAAGATGCAGCAAAAATTAAGGATACAATCACTGCGCTTGAGAAAAAACTAGCAAGAGCAAAAACTGCTGCAGAAAAAACTTCAAAAAAGAAAGTACTTACACTCCCTTCTGTTACCGTCGAACACGTGCGCGATGTGCTCAGCAAGAAAATGCATATTGATAGGACCATGCTCAATCAGAATGAATGGGAACAGTTGAAAACACTCAAAGAAAAACTGAAAACTCATATCATGGGACAAGATGAGGTATTGGAAGAAGTGGTAGAAACCCTCAAAATGGCCGAGCTCGGCATCAGAGACAGCAAAAAGCCCTACGCCTCATTCCTCTTCACTGGACCCTCAGGAGTGGGCAAAACTGAGCTTGCAAAGCAACTAGCTGAAGCACTCTACCATGATGCCAAAGCTTTTATTCGTCTCGACATGGGTGAATTTTCAGAAGGAAATAGTACTGCAAAGCTACTTGGCTCCCCTGCTGGATATATCGGATACAAAGACCGAAACCCGTTCCTCGAAAAATTAAAACTACGACCATATTCAGTCTTATTGTTTGATGAAATTGATAAAGCACATCCTGATGTCATGAAACTATTACTCCAGATTCTAGATGAAGGAGAAATCAGTGATACTAATGGAAAAAAAGTAAAACTTACACACTCAATTATTATTCTCACCTCAAACATCGGAGCTGAGTTATACAAATCTCAAGGAATTGGATTTGGAGATACACACAAAAGTACGATTGAAACGAGACACACGCTCGAAAAAGCAATTATGGGAAAACTCAAAGAAGGTTTTTCTTCAGCACTCATGAGTAGAATCAATGCAGTGTGTGTATTCAACCAGCTCACCGAAGCAGACGTGCGCAATATTATCTTGAAGCATATTGCAAAACTCAGTAATTCTCTCAATGAGAGCCAGCAGATTACCATTGCAACAGACACGGATGCACTCGAGGCTCTCGCTCAGGAAACACGGGACAAAGATTTGGGTGCACGAAACATCGAACGAAAACTTGAACGAATTATTGAACAACTCGTAATCGACATACTCTCAAAAAAGAAAAAGAAAGCGTACATACTCACTCGTAAAAAGGATGAGTATCTCTTAAGTTAATATGGCATCAAAAAAAGGCAACTTCGTCGGACGTTTTGCTCGCGGAGCTGCTCTTGCTGCTGCCATTGGTGCAAGTAAACCTGCATCTGCCACATCGACCGAACAAGACCAGGCAGCACAGATGTACCGTAGTCAGAATAGTGCACGGAATGATGCAAAACTAACAATTAATAACGAAGATGAAGCGGTTGGTCTTGAAATTGATAATATCCAGGCAAGCCTCGAATCAGGTGGTAATAATAGTTCTAGTCTTGAAACAACACCGGATGGTTCAGCTGGTGTAAAGTTAAAACTTAAATTTGATGTACCGTCTTCGACATCAACACAACCAACATCTTCTGCACACCAAACGAAACGAAGTTCACCAACTCAAACTCAACACAACTCAACGACGGACCCATCTACTCCTGAGGCACCCCTCGACAGCCCTACCAATGACCAAGGAGAAGGTATTGAAGAAAATCCATTTCCCCTCGCTGATGCCGAATCAAATCCTTCTTCCGAACAAGGTACCGAAGAGGGTAACGAAGGAAATGAAGACGAAAGCGAAGAAGATCAGAGTGCATTCCTAGATCAAGCACTCCAAGAAGAACAAGTCCGAGAGCAGCAACTTGAGCAAGAGCGTGGAAAGAAAAAACAGGAAGTACAAAAAAAACGAAATGTGGGAATGAGAATTTTACAACAGACTCAAGCACAGGAAATGTCCATGAAACAAGACCAGCAGATGGCACAAAAGTTGAAGCGTGTCATGCGTATCAAACAAGATCTGGACCGTAAAATTAAAATGCTTGAGTTAAAAAAAGCGCCCCTAAAATATCCTCTACGCGCCCTACAAACTGCAAAAGCATTGATTATAATTGCGAGAATTTTTGTTATACTTCTAGCAGTAGTTTTCTACATCACGATCATTTTATTTGTTATCGGATCTGCTTTAATGACCTTTAATAGATTTTTGGGAGTTGTACAAAAAGGATTAACCGAAAAAATTAAAACACTTAAAAATAAAATTAAAAAAATTGATGACGAGATAGATGAAGCAGAAAAAAATCGAAAAAAAGCGATTGATGTGATACAATTGATCCAGAAACAAAAAAGGACCGGCCCACGTGCTAGACCACCTAAATTTGATGTCCCACAAGCAGCTTAAAATGAATAATCAGAAATTATTTTCTCCCTGATTCCCTACGTGGTATGGAAAAAAAGCAAATTTTACTTACAGTCGGTTTTCTCGGCATTTGCGTACTCCTAGGTTTTGCAATCTATTGGGTATTTTTTCGACAAGCTCCTGTAAGCACTGTTCCTCCTGGGACCGGAACACAAACTGACGGCAGCCTATTCCCCGAGACGGGAGAACGTGATATTCCCCCTATCACCTCGGGAGAAGGTACCTTACCTATTGGCGGTGGTCAGACGGGTGGTGGACAGACTACCGGAGGGATTATCCAGCCGAATAGTATCAACCGACCAAATTCTCAACCGCTTATTACCCGCGTAGTCGACGTGAATGTCGGGAGTCCTAGTGCTGGGCCTAGTGGAAACGCACGATTTTACAATGAAAATGATGGAAAATTTTATACCCTTGATAGAAATGGTGATGTTCGAGTACTGAGTGATACGGTGTTTTATAATGTAAGCCAGGCTACCTGGTCACCTGAGACCAATGAATCAATCATTGAATACCCTGATGGATCAAATATTTATTATAATTTTGACTCGAATACTCAAGTAACTCTTCCTAAGCACTGGGAATCATTTTCTTTTTCTGAAGAAGGTTCGCAAATCACTGCGAAAAGCATGGGATTATCCCCAGATAATCGTTGGCTTATCACAAGTGATCCTACCGGAAATAATGTTGCCCTCATCGAGCCACTCGGCAACAACGCATCAAAAGTAATTGTTGACTGGTCTCCCAACCGACAAGTAGTAGCTCTCTCTTTGACTGGAGACGAAATTGGAGGGCAGCGACAAGAATTACTCCTGGTCGGACAAAACAATGAAAATTTTAGATCAATCGAAGTCGAAGGACGCGGACTGCAAACTCAATGGTCACCTGAGGGTAATAAACTGCTACACAGTGTACACAGTTCACGAACTGATTATAAACCGGAATTATGGATTGTGGATGCAAGCCCAGAAAATGCTGGTGCAAACCGAAAACCACTAGGCGTAAACACCTGGGCATCCAAATGTACGATGGCAGATGAACGCACCGTCTACTGCGGGGTACCAACGAGCTTAGAAAGTGGTGCAGGATTCGCTCCTGAAGTTGCCAATTTTACTGCTGATACTTTTTATCGAATCGACACCGTCACCGGAATCAGAACAGCACTCCAGACTGACGATGCACACGTAGTAGACTCCATGTTTGTAAGCGGAGATGGAAGTACTCTCTACTTCACTGATAAAAATCAAAGTGGATTGTTTAGTATTCCGTTGAAATAAATGCAGATTTAAGTTGTAAGTGGTAAGTAAATACAATTCATTACATTTTCTAACTTAGAACTTACTACTTACGACTTACCACTTCTCTATGCCCCACGAACTCACTCACAAAAAAATCTATGCGGTTTTTCTCCCCGCGATTTTACTCGGAGCTCTTGCACTTTTTATCCAGATTATTCGGTATCAACCGCTTTATCCAAAAATTGAACCCGTGGAAGAAAATATTGCTTCTGAATTCAAAATTCCTACTCTCCCAACAGACCCCCTCATAGGAAACAAAAAATCACCCATAACCGTCATTGCATTTGAAGACTTTTCATGTGCCGCATGCCGGGCCCAACACGATCTTTTTCTCCAGGTACAACAAAAACATCCTGATAAAGTAAAGATGGTTTGGAAAGGTCTCCCGGTGAATAATTTTCCCCACCCTTCACTTACCGCACTTCGATATGGTATGTGTGCTCACGAACAAAAACAATTTGATCAATTTGCCGCATATGCATTTTCCAATAGCGACAACCTCTCAGAAGGCACCCTTGATAAAATTAGTGAGGAAATAAAACTTGATAATGAAAAGTTGGCGTCATGTCTTGCTTCTGACCGCCCTGATGGTGTAATTGAATTAAACAAAAACATTGCAAACGCTCTCAATCTCCAATCTGTCCCAACATTGTTTATAAACAATGTGCAAATAAAAACTCCCGAAACACTCAGTGATTGGGAACGCATACTTGAGTTATGAGCAAGTTGTATACCATTCGATATTTTTTTACCACGATTTGTATCATGGGGTTTTTTGCATTTACTTCTCCTGTATCTACAGAAATCAAACCTGATGGGACAGCAAAAATTGGAGATGCATGCACTTCGAGTAGTCAATGTGTCACTGGTAACTGTGAAGACAGCTATTGTGTCTGTAATGATAAGGGAGTAAGTGAAGGGAGCGCACATTGTGCAGCTCGATATTTTGGCCAACCAGATGATTGGGTTTGTCTTGATCATTCAGCAGATGAACGAAAATATCATGGTGACCATCTGCAGTTCTGCCAACGCTCTACATTTCTCGGAGGAACAAAACCTGAAATTTCTGATGATAACGTGAAATATCCCCAGGACAAAAAATCACTGATGGGGCATGCCTGTAACTCTACTGCTAATTGTATTACTGATAATTCTGATAGTCTCGACTCTTGGTGTGAAGAAACTCAATTCAATAGTAGCAACGACCCTTCAAGTCCTTACTATGACCCCTGGTATACACCAGGCAAGAAATTGAAGGTATGTGAATGTGGCGGTGACAGTCTCTCAGAAACATCCAATCTATGTGCTCTCCAGTATGGTGGTACTGCTTCTGACTGGCCATCGACAGGAGAAAGTGCAGTATCCGTATGCAGAGAGTCCACTTCACCTGAACTAGAAGGATTACTTGTATGCCGAAAAAGTAATGACTGGATGCCCAAAACCCTTGCTGAAATGCGATCGAGTGTCGCACCACAAGACAACAATTCAGTCCAGACTACAATTCTAGGCTTTGATATTTCTACCAAGGCTCCAGAGCTCGTCACCCCGGAAACAAAAATTGGAATCCCTGGAGTATTTTTTACCAAAATTACTAAAGAAAGCAACATCACCGCTGATGAATTTGGTGCTAGTTGGCTCAATATACCATTCCTCGGAGAATTTATTTCTGCGATTTATAAATATAGCGTAGGATTAATTTCTCTTATTGCAGTCATGGTATTGATTATCTCTGGAGTACAAATTATTACTTCAGCTGGAAATAGTGAGGCTATTAGTAGTGCTAAACATCGAATCGTGTCATCAGTTATCGCAATCGTGATTACTGCAGGATCATATACCATTCTTTACACCGTTAATCCTGATTTGGTTAATTTAAAGAATTTAAAGATATTAGTGGTACCAGGAAAAACGATCGAGGTACCCGAAAATGAGAGTGGTGCTTCCATTCCTGAAACTCAAGTTGATTCTGTTGTTGAAACTGCAAGTAATACCTCAGGAGCTGCACCTGTCGATGGACCTCCCTATGTATGTGGAAACAAAGATAAAGGTACTTATGACGCGAGACGTGCTGATTGTCTACAATGGTGTCAATCAAATACAAATAAAAGCACCTGGCCCCAGTATGTAAAAGGCAATCTTCTTGAATCAGAAACTCAAAGAGGTCTTAGTGCTCCTGGCATAAAAACAGCAAGTAATAACGTGAGGATCCCAAATATCATGGTGGATTCACTGAAACAAGTAGGTTTAGCCGCCCAAAACCATCCTGAAGGTCCTTTTACCATACAGATCAATGATGGTTGGCGTCCCCTATCCCGGGCAATAGAGTACGTGTGTAAGAAATTTACTGATGCTGACGAACTTCGTGCACAAGGCAAGAATGTAGAAGCCGACAAGTTAATCAAAACTATAGGACCAGTACTATCTTTTCCTGGAGCTAATGCACACAATATTGCAACCGGTGGGGCCGTCGATGTTTTACTTCTCGACAGCGATAACAAACCACTCGTGCGAAATGGTTGGTTCAATTACGATACTCAGACTGACCCCAGCAAGACTCAGGCAGTAAGAATTTTAGCAGAAATTTTTTATTCCGTACCCGGCTGGCAGAGATATTTATGGGAAATATGGCATTTTGATTACAATTCAACTTCTGCACTTCGAACCAAAACATGCAAAGTAGCTGCCCCAAACAAACAAACCTGTCCTCAGTAAATGTTGAGTTCTCTAAAAATATATGTTCACAAAAATTACACAAAAAATAGTCCAAAATTCTTGGGTTCAGTTTATCATTATATTTGCCGGAACTACATACACCACGTATACTCATACGATGCAGGGATTTATTTGCCCTTTTTGTGGCGGGCCACTATATTCCCACATTGGCTTTGCCTTGGCCGCAGCACTCGGTGCAGGCACCGCAGGATTAGTCATCAGTATTAAAAAAACTTCTCAAAAAATAGGCAATTTTATCTACAAAAAAACAAAATAAACATATGAAATCGCATACCATATTCGCCTGCTCCAAGTGCGATGCGCAATATCAGAAATGGATTGGGAGATGTCTTGAATGCGGCTCGTGGGGTACCGTCATGGAAGCAGCTGAGAAGATTCCAGAGAACAACACAATAGTTTCGACTTCCCAGCCCGCATCAATTCACACACTCGCAAGCGTTGATTCGCATTCGACTGAGCGGACACAAACTACCATTTCAGAACTTGATCGTGTGCTTGGTGGTGGAATTGTGCCAGGTAGTTTTATGTTACTTGGTGGTGAACCTGGTATTGGCAAATCAACTCTCGCATTACAGCTTGCTGCAGCAATTCCCTCTTCCCTCTATATCTCAGCAGAAGAATCAGTAAGCCAGGTGAAGATGCGCGCAGATAGATTGAATATTACTTCCCCTACTCTTTCCCTTTCGAATGAAACCTCGGTTGAAACGATTATAGCGACTATTTCTACACACAAACCTAAACTTGCGATTATTGATTCTATCCAGACTATTTCAAGCGAACAGGTGCAAGGTGAGGCGGGATCAGTGTCTCAGGTACGCGCGTGTGCAACATTACTTCTTGATGTTGCAAAACAATCTGGAATTCCGATTGTGATTATTGGACATGTCACCAAAGAAGGCAGTGTTGCAGGACCAAAAACACTTGAACACCTTGTTGATACGGTACTCTATCTTGAGGGAGACCAATATCATACCTATCGAATTTTGCGCGCAGTAAAAAATAGATTTGGCACAACTGATGAAGTAGGCATTTTTGAAATGGAAGGAGTAGGTCTCATATCTGTACTTAACCCCTCAGCGTCTTTACTTCGTGAACGTGGCGAAGACATGCCCGGGAACGTCGTCACCTGTATTATGGAAGGCACTCGCCCACTCTTGGTCGAAGTGCAGGCATTGGTTCATAAAACTACCTTTGGATACCCTGTTCGGAAAGCAAGCGGATTTGATCTGAACCGTCTACATCTACTCACCGCAGTACTTGAAAAGCGTGCAGGACTCACCCTTGCTCAGTATGACATTCACCTGAATATTGTGGGCGGGATAAAGATTCAAGAGCCTGCAGCTGATCTGGCAGTATGTCTCGCCATTGCAAGCTCATACAAAGATAAGTCACTTGGTCGCGACACGATTGTGTTTGGTGAAGTAGGACTCGGTGGAGAAGTACGATCAGTACGACACAATGAAAAACGAATCAAAGAATCCGTTGAGCTTGGCATGAAACGCATCATTGTTCCTGCAGGAAAAAAAGTTACTGAACAACCCGGAGTGAACATGATTGAAGTAAAAAATATTGAAGAGCTTATCAAGAAGACATAACTTAGAACGTTCCTCTCCTCTTAGGAGAGGACAGGTGAGGTTGTAATTAGTTTCCCTCCTCTTAGAGGAAGATAAGGGGAGAATTGAACGCCGAAGGACTGAAGAACGGCTCAAGATAGCCAGTCTAACTTGTCATTCCGAGCGACCGAGTCTTCGAGGAAGTCGAGGAATCCCTTTTCAGATAAACAATTTACTCTTAAGGAGGGGTCATATGTATCACAAAATTTTTTGGGTATACATTATGGGAAGTGTAAGCGGTACACTATATATCGGTATAACAAATAATTTGTACCGACGTGTATTGCAACATAGGACAAAATCAAATGAAGGGTTCACCCGGAAGTACGGGTGTACACGTCTTTTATATTATGAAGAATTTTCTTATGTACTGAACGCAATTCAGCGAGAGAAACAATTGAAGAAATGGAATCGAAAAAAGAAAGAAATACTAATCAATAGTATGAACCCTGAGTGGATTGATTTGTTTTATGACTAGTCACTACCCAGAAAAGGGATTCCTCCACTCCTCCTCGGTGACTCGTCGTCGGTCGGAATGACAAAAGTAAGGACGGTGATTGTTACAATCGAATGACCTCACCTAACCTCTCCTAAAAGGAGAGGAATAAAGCAAATACAATAAAGGAGAGGAATAATGCAGTGAAAAACAAAAAATCCACACTCGCCCTCCCGCGATAGTTCCCATACACATGAGACTTATTGCGTGATTCGAGTGTGGATTTTGTATTCGAGACGCGAGTGTCCATCCCTTGAGATGAAACACTCGCTTCTCTACCCCTTCTTCGTGTGGACGGCCATGTTAGATGAGTGCACCTCCACGGTTACTCGTACCCCACCGGCTGCCCTTGAACTCCGTGGTCGACTGTACATTGACGTCGACCGGTTTGTGGGCTCGATCCCAGATTTCACTGCGTGTGATCCGGCGGGTTGGCGTCTCCGAGCTGAGATTCCTGAACGAAGGAATGCTCTGGACCTCCCCCTGATCCAGCGCCCTCAGGTCGTCTTCCCTGACGTAGACGTTTTCCTGGTTGATGGCACGACGAACTTCCATTCGCGTCTTCGACATTTTAGAATTCTCCTGAGAGTGTCAAGCCAATTCCTTAGAGTGATGGCATGACGGCCAAGTCTCTCCCTAAGCACCAAAGGAAAGACATGCGTGTGAGTATATACAAAAAAACCCCCGTTTGTCAATACAAACTGGGGAAAAACAACACGTTTTAAGATTTAAGTTTTGCGTTATTACTCCATATGCACCCTCGCTTCCCACTCTTCCACCCGATCTTTCAACTGCGGGAACCTCTCAAAATCCATACCTCTTGCTGATTCTCTCGCAGCCTTGATAATATCCTGATCACGCATGGTTGCAAGACGGAGTTCTTCCATCCCACTCTGTGCCGTACCATACACTTCTCCCGGACCTCTTGTTTCAAGGTCATATTCAGCAAGCGCAAATCCATCAAGTGTTTTTGCAAAATACTCTAAACGTGCTTTTGATGACACACTCTCAATCTCGGTAAACAAAATACAATACGACTGATGCTCTGCACGCCCTACTCTCCCACGAAATTGGTGTAGCTGTGCTAATCCAAATCTTTCAGCACCCTCGATCATCATAATTGATGCATTGGGAATATTTACCCCCACTTCAATTACTGAGGTTGAGACTAGAATATCAGTTTCCCCTGCTGCAAATTTCTTCATGATTATTTCTTTTTCTTTTGATTTCATCTTTCCATGCAGATAGTCCACTCGTAAATCAGGAAAAATTTTTGTTGATAACTTTTCGTACTCAGATAACACTGTTTTCTTTTCTGATTGTAGTGGTAAGTGGTACGTGGTAAGTGGTAAATTATCTGTATTTTTTGTTAGTTGTTCCTTGTTAGTTGTTCCTTGTTCTATCAAAGGACATACGACAAATACTTGCCGCCCTTTGTGTACCTGCTCTCTGATAAATCCATAGGCACGGTCCCGTTTACTTGGTTCAACCAATCTCGTAATAATATCTTTTCTCCCCGCTGGTTTTGTTTTGATATACGATACATCGAGATCACCATACAAGGTCAGTGCGTATGAGCGTGGAATTGGTGTTGCGGTCATGGATAAAAAATGCGGATACATTCCTTCCATACCAGACTTATCACGAATTGTTTTCCGCTGCTCTACTCCAAATCGATGTTGTTCATCAATAACGACAAGTCCTAATTTATGAAATACCGTGTCCTCGGTCAAAAGTGCATGAGTCCCAATTATCACATTTACCACACCTTCTGCAATTTGTTTTTTTATTTCTTCTTTTGCCGCTTTCTTAGAATCATTTTGAACTTTGAACTTTGAACTTTGAACTTGTGCGCCCGTTAAAAGACCGATACTAATACTGCTCCCAAACAAATTTGTAAGAGTCTCATAATGCTGTGTCGCCAAAATTTCTGTCGGTGCCATAATGGCTGATTGATATCCATTCAAAAAACTCAAATACGCAGCCATTCCCGCAACGATTGTTTTCCCCGAGCCCACATCTCCCTGGAGAAGCCGGTTCATCGGAGTCCCTCGGTCGATATCTTGGAAAATTTCCCAGGCAGATTTCTTTTGATCTATAGTTAAGGTAAATGGTAATGACTCAACAAATTCTCTAATTTCTGTTTCCTTAAATTCAATACGAGGAGCCTGATGCCTCGCATTTGATTGTCGAATAAGCTCTGCTCGGAGTTGCAACACAAATAATTCTCCAAATTTTAATCGTTTTTCTGCGAGGATTCGTTCTTCATGATTTTCTGGAAAATGAATTTTGTATATTGCTTGAGATAGTGATATGAGTTTATTGCCTTTAATAATACTCTCAGGAATCCATTCTGTAACTTGTTCAGCAAGTGGAAGTACTTGTTCGACAAGAAATCGCATTTGTTTTTGTGTGACACCTGCAGTAAGTGGATACATAGGCACAATACGTGCGGTGTGCGTTGTCTGTTTATCTTCTCGCACGCGCTCATATGCAGGGCCAGTCATGTGTGTTCCAAATACATCTTCTTTGATAGCGCCTGAAAAATATACTTCATCCCCCACTTTCAATATTTTTGCAATAAATGGCTGCCCGAACCAAATCACCCTAATTACATCGGTCTCGTCTCGAACTAGTGCTTCCGTAATCATCGTGCGTTTGCGAGGACTACGCTTATTTGCAATAAGTTCAATTGTTCCTTTAATCGTAAGATCGACTCCTGGCATTACATTAGCAATCGGCACTACTGATCGATAATCTTCATACCGAAACGGAAAATGAAATAATACATCTCGTGCTTTGTATATTCCAAGAACTGCTAATTTCTTTTCAAGATTTTTTCCCACGCGATGAAGTTCGGATATAGAAGTTGTTAGACGGAGTGTGCTCATAGCACCTATGTTTCGTACATATACATTGATAAATCATCTACCTGCTTATCTACGACTATCGGAGTCCATCCTTCAATTGGCCAGACATAGGCTACAATTCGTGTTCCTGGCTTTAATTCATTCATAAATTTTTTACCCAGTCGTGCATGAGCTTTGTAGCTAAGGAATATAAAGATAACTGTTGCATCTGACAAATCTTCTTTCCAAAAATCACGAAAAAATAATTTTAGTTTGGTGTGATATTTTCTCTTATGTCTCAAGGCTAAAATATAAGGAATTAACGAGACCTCATACCCTGTTGCCGAGTGAGCT
The DNA here is from genome assembly GCA_964435035.1 of uncultured Gammaproteobacteria bacterium. Taxonomy (GTDB): domain Bacteria; phylum Patescibacteriota; class Patescibacteriia; order Magasanikbacterales; family UBA922; genus UBA922. Next base: position 131,080 of record CAYSXR010000001.1, on the reverse strand, counting down.
CCTTTTTCAAGCGCATGAGCGAGTGTTCGTGCATCACCACAACCGAGATCGTACACCCGATCGGTTGATTTCAACGGAATCAGCCGATCAAGTCTCGAGAGATCACGAGAACGCATAGGAACCCATGGAGCAGCTTTTAATCCCCCATATGCATAGGTAAACAAAAGTGCCATAAGGAACAGAAAAGCTATTATGAGAAGTATATCAACCATAGTACACACTATAGTAGCATGTAATACCCTGCTCTTCAAAACAAAAAACATGTAGGTAGTACATATTTAAAACCTAGACTTACCTTTACAAAATTAAAACAAACTAAAGATATTCAATATCCCTTTTGAATAAAGCACATTGAAAACTACATTTCCCGCAAATAAAATAGGGAGGACATATATAAAACGGTAATTAAGGAATGCAAATGGCACGAGTAATAATTCATTTGGAAGTGGCATAACTGCTGCAAATAAAAACAAAATCACCAATGGTGCCCAATTGTACTTTTCGTGAATAATCTTGATTTTTTCTTCCATTCTTTTTGCAAAAGAACGTGAGGTCATTTTCTTCCCCAGATTTCCAAGAAAATATGCAATAGTATCTGCAGCAGTCATTCCAAGGCTAATAATCGCAATAATGGTGTAAAATTTGAGCCCTGATTCGATAAATAATGGTAAAAATGAAATTGCCGGAATTGGAACTATAAAATTAAATCCACTGATTAAGGACACTACGAAGATCCCACCATATCCATACTCTACAATTAATCTCTGTATATTTTCATTCCCGCGTGCCAAATCAGCAAAATAAAACGCAACACCAATAACCATAATCAATGATATTCCTTGAAAAATAAGTTTTAGAATTTTTTTATTTTCCATACTATGATAAATCATATCCCACTCTAATCTCTCGGTCAATTTGTACGACAATATATCCCGACTAGGTCGGAATGTATGTTGTGTCCTCGTCAGGAGTCGAACCTGAATTTCCGGCTTCGGAGGCCAGAGGTCTATCCATTAACCTACGAGGACGTGATTACTGAATACTATCATAAACAGACGAAGCGCGTATGGTTCTCTATCCCACACGCGCCCACTATGCATTGAGAGCACTTTCGAGAAAAAGTAAGCTACCGAGAATTTCATACAGATGTTTCTCGTTATACACCACTCTTCCTGGACCTTCACTGTAATACCAAAATAGCGTATTGAACGATCTGAATCGCCACCAGATGTACCTTCTTTTGAATGTGTCAGGCACTTCTTTCAACTCTACTTCAAGAGATCTGCGGCACTTTTCCTCACTACTTCCACGGTACCCGAGACACTCTCGAAGCTCATGCCTGAGCACATATTTTCGGTATCTCACAGGAACATTCTCGGAGATGTACAAGAAATTATTACTCTCGACAAATCCGACGAAATTCGGGAGACCTGGTATCATCCCCCTTTTCAAGACCGTGTACTCATACGACTTGTTCCGATATTCTACGATTCCTCGACCTCCTTTTTGTAGGACAAACTCCTTTGCCCACTGAGGTATTCTAGGCTTCTCAGATTCCATACACCTCCCCCTTGTGCAGGAACGCACTCGTGTGTGATAAGTAATACCACAAAATAATATTCTATACAATTACCAATACAAAAGAACCTATATAAGGTTCTTTTGTGAATGTGCACTCGCGTGGAATCGAACCACGATTACCAGCTCCGCAAGCTAGTGTCCTATCCATTAAACGACGAGTGCATAAATATAAAAACAACGAGGCGAAGTATACCCCGAAAAATAGTTAAAAGTCAAGAATAATGCGAGGACTAGTCAAAAAATCCTTAAAGTCGAAAAGCGCATACAGTGAGAAAATTTGACTTTTGGACTGTATGACTTTTTACTTTCGACTAATGTATTCTCCACTGTCTTGCCACCATATCACTAAACGGCTCTTCTTCTTTTTGCAAATTCTCCTCAAGAAATTCAAGTAATAATTCACGAACTTCATTAGGATTCACATCCATGAGAGGTACACGCAATCGTGGACGAATAGTGGAATTCGTTTCAATAAAAAGCATTTTGATCTCTGGTGGTTTATAAATAATAAAAAAATCTTTAAGCTCAGAATAGATATACAAACGATTATTGATAATAATACCAAGCTCAGTAATTCTAAAAGGAACTACGATTGGACTTTGATGTGATTGCAAAAAAAGAATAATCGAAAACAACACTACGATAATTGCAAACATGAAGTTATCAGTAAATATTGCATACCCAACGAGAAAACATCCCACCACAGTCATAATTACATACCAAGCTACTGGACGCATATGACGTTCATATTCCGCAACACTCCACTCAAGAAGTGTATTCCCTACAATTGTTGAATCATCAACTACTTTTGGCATACATATGTCTAAAATTACTGTGGGTAAGTATATCACAAATTTACTCACTACTACCAGAGCTTTGATAAATTGCAAAAAACGAAAAATTATTCTATACTTTCCATTATCTATGCTAGATGAACAACATATTAACCTGCTTAAAAAGCACGCTAATTTCGAACAACCTGTCCCTCGAAAAAAATCGAGGTGGCTTTTTTTATTGATTACAATTATTGTCCTTGTATTGGGTGGGTGCAGTGCATTAGCCATTCTCAGTCACACGAGCGATACACTTGAATATGATCCAAATACTCTTGAACCAAAACAACCAGCAGGTTTTTTCAAAAAATTAAGCTATTTGGTATTTAAAAAAGATATCAACCTCGAGGGAGAAAAGATGGACCGTATCAACATCCTTCTTCTCGGCATGGGTGGACCTGGACACGATGGACCCTATCTCACAGACACCATTATTATCGCCAGTATCCAGCCTTCGACCAATCAAGTAGCTCTCATTTCTATCCCTCGTGATTTAGGAGTACCTCTGAAAGATCGAGGGGTATATCGAATCAACAGTGCGAACGCATATGGTGAAACCGATAAACCAGGTTGGGGAGGAGCATATGCTACCGAAGTAATATCCGAAACGTTTGGAGTGGAAATTCCCTATTACATTCGACTTGATTTTACAGCTTTCAAAGAAATTATTGATGAAGTTGGTGGAGTCCGAATCGAAGTTGCAAACACATTCACCGATTACCAATATCCAGGTCCGAAAGATAGTTACCAAACCGTAAGCTTCAAAGCCGGTCCTCAAACTATGGATGGAGAAACTGCTCTCAAATACGCCCGCTCGCGTCATGGCAACAATGGAGAAGGCTCAGACTTTGCACGTGCGAGACGACAACAGCAAATATTATTAGCCCTTAAAGAAAAAGTATTGTCCTTTACAACACTCACCAATCCGCTCCGAATCAAAAAAATTATGGATGCATTGGAGAAGAACATGTCTACCAATATGCAATTTGATGAAATTATCGAGCTGGTGAGTATCGGACGTGAACTTGATACCACCAGTATGCAAACACTTGTTCTTGATGATAGCCCCAACGGATTCCTCGTCAATGCTTCAACCCCAGGAGGAGCATTCATTCTTAGTCCGAAAAAGAACTCGTTTGAGGATATCTCTTTCGCAATAGAGAATATTTTCAATTCGACCAGCACCCCCCTCACTTCTACTGCACCTGTGCAAACCGCACCAGAAGTCGTAGCAGAGGAACCTGCAATTGAGATCCAAAATGGTACCTGGAGTGCTGGGCTAGCCGCGCGTGTAGAAGCACAGCTCAAAGAAAAACAAATATACTCAGAGAGTATTGGAAATATCAACCCTGATTATAAGCCCGTTTCTTCGAGTGCTATCTACGTACTCAACCCTAAAGTAGAGTCTGTAGCCAAACAAATCTCCGAAGAATTAGATATTCCGATCAAGACTACTCTTCCACCCCATGCCGCCCCCCTTGCCACAAGTACCAATATTGTGGTATTACTGGGCGACGACTTTGTTGAATAATTCACCTTCCTATATACTAGAGATACTATGGCAATACCTGGAGTCGCACTCAAAGAACAATTACCAGTCGTGGTTATCGTCGGCCGAGCAAATGCAGGCAAATCGACCTTGTTTAATGCACTTATTGAAGAAAACAAAGCTCTCGTGTCTGATATCGCAGGTACCACTCGCACCAATAACGAGGGTAATATCCTCTGGCGTGGACAATATGTACGCCTCATTGATACAGGCGGAATTGATTCAAAGGAAAATGAATTATTTGCTAGTGAAATTCTCGAGCAGTCAGGTAAAGCCTTAAAAGAGGCAGACATCATACTATTCGTGATTGATTCACAAGAAGGAGTTCTTCCTCAGGACAAGGAGCTTGCTCGAATGATTGTTCGCACCTACAAAAAAAATGCAGAATTATTTCTCGTTGCAAATAAAGCTGATAGTAAAAAAATTGAACAAGGATTCCTTATTTCAGACTGGGCGTCTCTTGCTATGGGAGAACCGCACATGATTTCAGCAGCAACTGGACGAGGTGTGGGAGATTTACTCGACCTTATATACCAATCACTTGATCTAGTATCAAAAAAACCAAAAATAAAAAGTTTGGAACAAGTAGAGACGATTCATGTAGCACTTATTGGCAAACCAAATGCAGGAAAATCAAGTTTGTTTAATAAATTGATTGATGAAGAAAAAGTAATCGTATCCCCCATCGCACACACCACCCGTGAACCTTTTGATACCACCGTTGATTATGACATGGACGGTAAAAAATACTTGATTACGTTCATCGATACTGCAGGCATTAGACGCAAAGCAAAAGTGTCAGGACAACTGGAGCGACAAGGTATCAGTAAAAGTATTAAAATGATCGAGCACTCAGACATCATCCTCATGGTCATTGATGGAAGCGAACCAATTTCAGTGCAGGATATGCAACTCGCAGGACTTATTGAAAAACGCAGTAAGAGTGTTGTTATTCTCATAAACAAATGGGATCTAGCAGAAGACAATAGCGATGCAAACCGCAATGCAGTAAAGGAGATGGTTTATGCTCACTTTCCACACCTTGATTTTGCCGCTATTCTTTTTGTCAGTGGAAAATCTGGATATCGCGTACAGCAGGTATTCCCCTTGCTTGCGAGTATTGCAGAAGCTAGAAAAACCGAGGTTCCTCAGGCACAGCTTGATATTTTTATCAAACGAGTGACATTCTTACATAAGCCCGCACGAGGGAAAGGCACGAGACAACCTTCGATTATGCGCTTCAGACAGATTAACACTGACCCACCAATATTTGAAGCATTTATCAAATACCGTACTTCACTACACCGCTCATATCTTCAGTACCTCGAACGACAGCTTCGTGAACAATTTAATTTTGAAGGAACACCTATTGTAATCAAAATGACCAAAATGAAACGAATCTAAGCATTGATTACGCAGATTGATACGGATTTAGACTGAAAGAATTGATGGTATTTTCTGCGCAATCAATGTTAAATCAGTTTAAATCAATGCTATGAAATTAATTGTCGGTCTTGGTAATCCAGGAAAAAAATATGAACGCACTCGCCATAATGCAGGATTTATGGCACTCGACCGACTCCACAGCAAACTAAAAAGTACTGGAATTAATGAATGGGAATTAAGTACCAAATTCAATGCACACATTTCAGGTGCCACCATTAACGGAGAAAAAATTATTCTCGCAAAGCCGGTTACCTACATGAATCAGTCTGGTGAATCAGTGGCGATGATTGCACATTTTTATAAAATACCAGCTCGTGATTTGATTGTGGTGCACGATGAAAAAGATATTCTACTTGGAGACATCAAAGTACAAGAAGATCGTGGACATGCAGGTCACAATGGTGTGAAATCAATCATCGAACATATTTCTACCAAAGGATTTACCCGCGTACGATTAGGTATTGCAGACCCGAAAAAAATGAAGGATACTGGAGAATTTGTTTTGAAAAAGTTTGGATTGTTTGAAAAGAAAAAATTAGATGGGATGCTTACCGAGAGTGTGCAAATATTGCTTTCGTTCATAGAACGCAGATAACCATGATTACTTGGATGTATCAAAAACATCTCTTTTTATCATAGAAATCTGTGTTCTATCAACCTATGGAGGGGTTACACAAATTTGCCTGTTATCCAAAATTTAGTCTTTCTAAATACCGTGCATTGAAGCATTTTTTTAGTAATTTTGGATACGCTTGGAGTGCTCGATACGAAGAGCTTACCAAAGCAGGATTTGATGAGATCAGTGCACATGAATTTCTCGAATGGAGAGACACGTTCAGAGAAGAAGAATACGAACACATCCTTGTGGATGATGCAATAAAAATTATTTCAATTGAAGACACTGCATATCCCCCACTATTGAAAGAAATTTTTGATCCACCAGTCGTACTCTTTGTTCGAGGTATTCTCGATAATTCTCGTCCTCGGGTTGCAGTAGTTGGCACGAGAAAAATGACTGTATATGGAAAACACATGACTGAAGATTTGGTTGGTGAACTTGTACAGCATGGAGTCGAGGTGGTAAGTGGCTTAGCACTAGGTATTGATGGTATCGCACACAAAGCTTCTCTTAGTGCCGGTGGAACTACAATCGGGGTACTTGGCTCAGGTGTCGATCGGAAATCAATTTATCCCCGTGCTCACTATGAGCTTGGAGAGACTATCATTGACAAAAAGGGTGCTCTTATCGGAGAATACCCGCCAGGAGCAGTACCGACCACCTATAGTTTCCCCAAACGAAACCGAATCGTTGCTGGAATCTCTCTTGCAACACTCGTTATTGAAGCTCCTGAAAAATCAGGCGCTCTCATTACTACATCATGTTCTCTCGAATATGGGCGTGATGTGTATGCGGTACCACATGCACTTACCTCTCCTACTGGAGCTGGCCCACACAAACTAATTCGTGATGGTGCATATCTCGTACGAAGCGCCGAGGATATACTTGAAAATCTCAACCTCAATGCATTTGAGCGACATATCAAGGTACAAGAAACTATTCCAGATACGAGTGATGAAGGGCAGTTGCTAGTACTCCTCAGTCGCGAACCACTCCATATTGATGAAATTACACGAAAATCTACTTTCCCAGGACCAAAAGTTATTGCCATGCTCACCGTACTTGAGATGAAAGGTAAGGTACAAAATGTGGGAAACATGATGTATGTTGTAAAAAAATAAAGAGAAAATATACTAATTGACCTAATTATTCTAAAAAATTTCAATACTATTTCTTAGTTTAGGATTTGTTTAGAATAATTAGAGTAATTAGAAATTAGAATAATTTACACATCTTTTAAATTCTACACATTACCTTATATGACATTCAATGAAGCCTACAGTTGGATATTATCTTTATCCAACATTCCACGAAAAGAATACATGACTGATCCACGAGCATGTGGGTGGTATTTGGATCGACTCCAGGAGTTTCTTGACGTCCTTGGAAATCCAGAGAAAAAAATAAAACACTATATACATGTGACCGGTACGAGCGGCAAAGGTTCTACCACTGCTTTTATGCACGGTATACTTTACGCAGCAGGATACAAAGTTGGTTCTACCTATTCTCCACATCCGAGTAGTATTATTGAACGATGGAAAATTGGAAATACCTACATGAGTGAAAAAGAATTTATCTCAATTGTAGAATATCTCAAACCAAAACTTGATGAATACGTCCGAACTACAAAATATGACATGATTTCTTTTTTTGAACTCACTGAAGCGATTGGTTTTATTTTTTTTGCACGTCACCATGTGACACATGTGGTTATGGAAGTTGCTTGTGGAGGAAGATATGATTCTAGTAACATTATTCCACACAAAGACATTGCTATTATTACTAATATCGGGCTCGATCACGTGGGAATTATTGGAAATAATAAATCAGAAATTGCATATGAAAAAGCTGGAATTATTACCAAAAAAACCACCTATGCCATAACCTCTGAAAAAAATACTCGTTTTGCGCGCATTATTGAAGCTGAAGCACGCAAGCAACACGTGCCTTACACTAGAATCAATAAACCACTTGTTACTGATGTTTCGATTTCAAAAACAGGCACCTCATTCGTGTATGACGATACTACATTCAAACTTAATGCATACGGTGTACACCAAATTCAGAATGCAGTACTCTGCATTGAGGCTGCAAAGAAACTTAACATTGATATTACACATATTGCACAGGGTCTTGCAGATACCGCCCAACCACTTCGCATGGAGGTAATTTCTACCAAACCTCTCACGATACTTGATGGTGCGCATAATAGAGATAAGATACGATCTACCACTGAGACCACCGCTCTCTTGCTTACACTTTTTGCAATTAAAAAACTTCATCTTATTATTAGTTTTTCAGGAGATAAAGATGTTTTTGGCATGCTCACACAATTGCTTAGTCTAAAACCCGCAAGTATTTCGATCACACGGAACAGCGTGAATCCATTCCGCAAAGTTGCTGCTATGGATATGATTCGTACTCACATACAGAGTGTATTACCACCATGCAACGTAGAATTATTCCTTGATCCAAAAGACGCGTACGAGTATACTAAGAGGATCGCAAAAGCACACGATTGTATTCTTGCGACAGGTTCTATTTTCATGTCAGGAGAATTACGAGGAAAAATCCTCTAGTTGACAAAGAGTAATTTGATTGGTATAAATCCGTTTCAATCCGTTAGATCCGTGCCATCCGTATTCCATTTTCATTCGTTAGATAGAACACGGATTGAACGGATTAGACGGATATACGCGGATTAATTCACACGCATATTTATGTCTATTCTCGTCATTGTCGAATCCCCCACCAAAGCCAAAACAATTTCTCGTTTTTTGGGAAAAGGATATATTGTCGAATCATCATTCGGCCATGTTCGCGATCTTCCAAAAAGTAAAATGGGGATTGATATTGATGGGGGTACTTTTCTCCCCACCTACACGGTATCCAAGGACCGCAAACCTCAAGCAGATAAGCTCAAAAAACTTGCAAAAACAAACAAGCGAATCATATTTGCAACTGATGAAGACCGGGAAGGAGAAGCCATCTCTTGGCATTTAGCAGAATTATTTGATATTGATCCAGCGAAAGCAGAGCGCATTGTATTCCATGAAATTACCAAACATGCGATTGAAGAGGCTATCAAAAATCCCCGAACGATTGATTTAAAACTCGTTGACGCACAGCAAGCACGCAGAATTCTTGATCGACTAGTCGGGTACGAACTCTCTCCGTTTTTATGGAAAAAGGTTGCTAGAGGATTGTCTGCAGGTCGTGTACAATCAGTTGCAGTACGACTAGTGGTTGAACGTGAACGAGAACGGACTGCATTCAAAACACAGGAATATTGGAGTATCAAAGGAATGTTTGAAGACAAAGGAATTACGATTCCTTCCGAACTCTACGCAATTGATGATAAAAAATTAGATAAATTTGATATTGCAAACCAGGCGCAAGCTAACGGAATTGTTGAAGCAATACAAAAAGAATCATACACTATTTCATCAATCACCAAAAAAGAAACCAAGCGCACTCCCCCAGCTCCATTTACCACCTCAACGATGCAGCAACAAGCGAGTCATAAACTCGGGTATTCTGCAAAACAAACCATGAGATTGGCACAGCAATTGTATGAAGGTATGAAAGTCGGAGATGAAGGTGAAGTGGGTCTTATTACGTATATGCGTACTGATTCCCTCAACCTCGCTGATAAATTTTTGACTGAAACCAAAGAAATGATAGCGAAGAATTTTGGCAAAGAATACACGCTTGATGCTCCACGCAAATTTAAAAATACCTCAAAAGGAGCACAGGAAGCACACGAAGCAATCCGCCCTACTGACCCCAATCGAACTCCTGATAGTATCAAGACATATTTGAGTCCACAACAACACAAGCTGTATCAGCTGATATACAACCGTGCAGTTGCTACACAAATGACAGAAGCAAGACTTAACAAAACTACTATCGATATAACCGGCACTCACCATACGTTCCGAGCAAGTGGACAAACTATGATTTTCCCTGGTTGGCTTGCACTCTATCCTCAAGAAATTAAAGAAGAAATTTTACCTGAACTCAAAGAAAAAGATCCATTGAAACTGGTGAGTGTTCTTCCTGAACAGCATTTTACCGAACCACCAGCAAGGTATTCTGACGCTACACTTGTCAAAGCGCTCGAAGAATACGGCATTGGACGGCCATCAACGTATGCTCCAACCATTGGAACAATTGAAACGCGTGGGTATGTTGAGCGTGATGAAAGCAAGCGATTGAAGCCAAATGATATTGCATTTTTAGTAAACGATTTATTAGTAGAACATTTTCCAGAAATCGTTGATTACAAATTTACTGCACAGATGGAAGAAAATCTTGATGAAATTGCTGAGGGTACTAAAGACTGGCAGCCAATTATCGCAACCTTTTATCATCCGTTTCATGATTTGATTACCAAAAAAACTGATGAACTAACTAAAGAAGATACCGTGAAATTACACCTCATTGGTACTGACCCGAAAAGTCAAAAGCCAATCTACGGCAGAATCGGACGATTTGGTGCATATGTACAAAAAGGTGAAGCAGAAAGTGAAGAAAAACCAGCATTTGCGTCTCTTCGACCAGGACAAACCCTCCAAGAAATTACGCTTGAGGACGCAATAAAACTTTTTGATCTCCCTCGCACACTTGGAGTAGACACCGAAGGAAATGAAATCATTGCAAATGTAGGACGTTTTGGTCCATATGTAAAACATGGTTCAAAATTTATTTCAATCAAAGATAAAGATCCATACACAATTACGCTCGAAGAAGCGAACGAAGTAATTGCCGCAAAGAAAAAAGCAGATGATGAAAAAACCATAAAAATATTTGAAGGATCAACGATGCAAGTATTGAATGGTCGCTATGGACCCTACATCACCGATACCACAACCAAAACAAATGCCAAAATTCCGAAAGACACGGACCCCAAAAACCTCACACTGGAAGATTGTCAGAAACTCCTAATTGAAGCTCCGAGTAAGCCACGACGTGGAGGATTCAAAAAACGAACAACAAAAGTCACAAGTTAACACAACCATATTCCCTTAAAGCTCCTCCAACTTGAGGAGCTTTATTTTTATCTCAACAGAGCCAAAATATGGCTCTGTTATATTGACAAAATCACTCATATATGTTATACTACTTCGTTACTTTAGTTCCTTATTTTACCAGGAGGCTCCCTTTGTCTCACGATGCACACCATGAAGGTCACGATCATGGTCACGGTCACGGCTCCAAAGCTAAAAAGAAGAAGGGAACCAAGTTCCCTGCACTCGGAATCGTGGCATGGTGGCTGGCGTGCTCCACCCTTGCCTTTAATCCTTTCCTTGGTGTCGTGGTCATCATCGCACTCGGTTTGACACCGAGTATGGCCGAAACGATCATGTACCCCTTCCAGAAGATCTCCGAGATCGAGGACAAGAAGAAGGAAGGAGAGAAGAAGGACCACCACGCACACACCGACCATCACTGAGGAGGGAGATGGCTGAAGCACAAAGCCCTGCACGATTCGTCGTGACAGGGCTTCGCTATTTTAAAAACAAAAATCCAATACAACACAAAGAAAATACCTGAGCATTTTTTTAAACAAAATTTTTTACTCCGCTCCTCAACCTCACCTGTCCTCTCCTAAGAGGAGAGGAACGTTTCTAACTCTCTTCCTTATTTTCACTCTCATCTTCAACTTAATTAACTCAGTAAACTAAGGTACAGACACAAAATTCTGCGTCTCTCCCAACTAGACAACCAGCGAACCAGATAACCAGACTTACCCTTTCTTCCCCGGCATCACTGACTTCAAAAGTTTTCTGATCGTCATTTTTCCGTCTTGTCTCAAGGCGTTTCGGATATGTTCGCGCGCACTATGTGTCTTTACAATTTTCAACCAATCTTGACTGGGAAGTTTGCGATTCTTATCAGTAACAATTTCAACCACATCTCCATTATTGAGTTCCGTATCAAGAGAAACCATTTTATCATTCACAATAGCAGCAGTGCACTTGTTGCCGATTTCAGAATGGATATGATAGGCAAAATCAATCGAAGTCGCTCCTTCAGGCAGATCAATCACATCGCCTTTTGGAGTGAAGACAAAAATACGACTTTGCAGAAAATCAACTTTGATTTCTTCAAGATCCGATAATTTATTCAAAATATCTTTCTGAATTTCTGCAAGTTCCTTTACCCATTTTATTTCTCGTGACGGCATACGACTACCGCTCTCGGTATAATGCCAGTGTGCAGCAATACCAAACTCAGCATTTTCATCCATTTCTTCAGTTCTGATTTGAAATTCCACCACTTCCCCCTCGTCCCCAAACACACTCGTATGAAGTGACTGATAATCATTTGGTTTTGGTTGAGAAATATAATCTTTGATTCTTCCTTTCATCGGAGTCCACACATGATGCAAAATTCCCAATGTTGCATAGCATTCACCCACGGTTTTTACGACAATTCTAATTGCAACAAGATCATATACCTTATTAATATCATTATTTTTACGGAGAAGTTTTCGATATAAACTATACAGACGTTTATTTCTACCCTCGGTTGAAATAGGTGTAATTCCTGCTTTAATCAATTCTTCACTGGCCCTCTTGATAATCGTTGCCACATATTTTTCTTTTCCCTGAAGACGCTCATCGCGAATCTTCTTTACTCGTTCATATTCTTTTGGATATACATGTTTAAAAGATAGATCTTCCAATTGTCCCTTGATATCATCCATTCCCAATCTATTTGCAATTGGAGCATAAATCTCGAGACTCTCAAGTGCGATTCGATATCTTTTTTGTGGAGGAAGTGCGTCAAGTGTCTCTAAATTATGAATACGATCAGCAAATTTGATAATCATTACTCGAATATCCTCAGCCATGGCCACAAACATCTTACGGAGATTTTCAATATAGCGCTCAACACCGCGATATTTCAATTTTCCAAGCTTCGTAATACCCCGAACCATTGACGCTACTTCTGATCCAAAATTCTTCTCAACATCCTCAAGTGTACGCGACGTATCTTCTGGTACGTCATGAAGTAATGTTGCAATCACAATAATCGGATCAATTCTAATATCTGCCAAAATATATGCTGCAGATAAGGGATGCGTAATATACGGTTCTCCTGATTTTCTAGTCTGTCCACGATGAGCTTCTTCTGCAAAATCATACGCCAGACGGATCATATCAAAATCAGCCTTGGGATTATACCCACGAACAAGCTCAATCAAGCCATCAATTGTCTCATTTCTGTTTCTTTTGATCATATTATTCAATGTATCACTCACGTACTTTTTTGGCAAGATTTACACTAATTTAATACTAATATCTATTTCTTACTATATCAAAAAACCAGACATTGTACTGCCTGGTTTTGACCTTACTTAAATAATTTCTTCTAAAATTCGTTTCAATTCTTCTCTGGTGTGATATTCGATTACAATGGTACCACGATCCCCCTTTCTGGTAATTCGCACTTTTGCATGAAGACGATCTTCGAGCATACGCTCCTGTGCCGATAAATTTGGGTCGCGCCTTACTGATCCTTTGCGAGATGCCGCACCTTTGCCAGATACTTCTGCTTCGAGTGAACGAACACTCATCTCTCGACCTGCCATACTTTTGAATACTTCGAGTTGTTCCGTTTCATCTTTCAAACTAAGTAGTGCGCGAGCTTTTCCTGCATTGATTTCTCCACTAATAAGTGCTTTCTGGATGACTGAAGGAAGGTCTAGTAATCGAATCGTGTTTGCAACTGCAGGACGACTCTTACCAACCTGTTCTGCAACTTGCGCTTGAGTCAAATTAAATTCTTCCATGAGTCTCGAATACGCATACGCTTCTTCAATCGCATTCAATGCCTGACGCTGAATGTTTTCAATGAGCGCAAGTTCAAGTCTTTCTTGCTGTGTGGCTGTGCGTACAATTACCGGAACGGTTGCAAGTCCTGCAATCTGTGAAGCCCGAAGACGACGTTCTCCCGCAATAAGTTCATATCCACCTTCTGTTTTTTCAGTCACGACAAGTGGTTGCAGAATGCCATGTTTTTTTATTGATGCCACCAAATCTTCTAAATCCTGATGATTAAATTCCTTACGAGGCTGTTCTGAATTAGGACTAATTTCAGCAATAGAAACCTGGAGAATTGCATCTCTTTTTTGCGGAACTAATCCGGTTTCTTTGCGGATAATATCACGTACTTTTGCTTGTTGAGGAATGAGAGAGCTTAAACCCTTGCCAAGTGCCATATAGAAAAAATTATTGGTGACGTTCGAGAATTTCTCTCGCTAGCTTTTCGTATGCTTTTGAGCCTTTACCATTAGGTTCGTATTGCAAAATTGATTGACCAAAACTTGGTGCTTCAGCTAGACGAATCGTACGAGGAATTACTGATCGAAAAATATTATTTGGAAAATATTTATATAATTCATTCATGACTTCAGTTGAAAGTTTGGTTCGTTTATCAAACATAGTGAGCACTGCACCTAATACCTGTAAGTCTGGATGAATATGTGTCTGCACTAATTTTACGGTTTCAAGTAATTGCCCCAATCCTTCAAGTGCGTAATATTCTGCCTGGACGGGAATGAGAAGCTGATCTGCAGCGACGAGACTATTAACGGTAAGCAAACCTAGTGATGGAGGGCAATCAATTAAAATATAATCATACCCGTGCCGAATTTCACTCAACAATTCTCGTAGCTGAAATTCTCGGTTTTCAACTGACACTAATTCGACTGATGCTCCTGCAAGATTCTGAGTAGCTGGTGCAATACGAAGCCCAACGTGGTTTGTATCTAATATCGTGTCTGAAATATGCTTTTGTTTTGCGAGTGCCTCGTAGATTCCATGTTTTACTTCGCTTCGATTGACGCCAAGACCACTCGAAGCATTACCCTGTGGGTCCATATCAATAATCAATACCATTTTTCCAAGCTCAGCCAAAAAAGCAGCCACATTGACTGTAGTAGTGGTTTTCCCTACCCCACCCTTTTGATTTACGACTGAGATGACTTTTGCCATAGATGTAGAATCGATGTTAATTATAACATATCGTTGACAAAAGGGCGAGTTGAGGCTATAATCGTGGGTATTGAAGTTGATTAGGTTAGCTAAGTTTTCTAAGTTTACTAAGGAATTCAAATTGTCTGGTTTGCTAGTTATCTAGTTTTCTGGTTTCGAACTTCTTAATTGTTAATGGTAGACTGTTAATTGTCAATAAATGCCCAGATGGTGGAATTGGTAGACACGCGGGACTCAAAATCCCGTGATAGCAATATCGTGAGAGTTCGATTCTCTCTCTGGGCACTACGAAGAAGTCTTTATTAGAGACTTCTTTTGTTTTGAGTAATATATCTTGACTTTTTAGCTTATTTACACTATCCTATGTGTAAACAAACCCGTTTTTGGAGGGACAATGTATCTGAGCGAGATTACGATACCTCGTGACATCGGGAAAATCGAGTATGGTCCTCGGATCAAACTCGAGAAAAACCAGCTCGTAGTTGGTGACATCGGAAGAGGTGGACAAGAACGTCGTTCGGTTCACCTGAGTCGGGGCGTACAGTACGGCATCATTCGTGAGCCATACATCGACGACCTCAACAAATCCGGTGTGAGACAGTTCATTTCTGGAGGAGTGGATGTGATCTTCACTAACGAGGGCAGACCTCTCATTGTGGAAGCTTCGCTACACTCCCTTCTCGACAACAGAGTCTTGGTGGTCTGCCACCTCGACTCGGGACTCGGCGCCCTGAACAACGCCTGGTTCACCCCTACTCCAGACATTGTCGTACTTGCCCGAGGTCATCGCTGGTCCAAGCCCAGGAGTCCTCAATACGCAAGCAGCGGCAAAATAGCCGAGATCGCGGTCATTCTCAAAGAAGGCCAGAGCCTTGGCTGGAAACGTCTTGGGAGGGCAATCAAGGCGCTTACCGGTACCATCGCCTACCTTGGACGCGACGCCAACGGTCAGCCCAAGTTCAACTTCGATCCCCCGCAACACGTGCGGAAGGCCGGATGAACTCTATGGACAAGGTCGAGTGCAGCGCAACACAAAGTGCTGCTCGACCTTGTTCCTACCAAAATACGTAGCCGCATTTATATGCGGTTTTTGAATACCTAATGTGTACAAAAAGAACATGTTATGCTAGACTCCATTTCATCTTTGAACACTATTCCGCTTGAAGAACAAATAAACTAACGTATGAAACCTGTATACTACGATTCAATCATTGGAGGGGGAATCCTCGTCAGTCTCCTCATGTGGCTTGGATTTTTGCTATTTATCCCTCTACTCTCAGTTTTTTCCTTGATTGTAGCGATTATACTAATCTGGGGAAGTTTCATTGAACCAAAAATAATTGAAATAAAACACGTGCCAATTAAACTCTCTAAAGTACGCTATGAATTTACGATAGCTGTACTTACTGATCTACACGCAGGTCCGTACAAAAAGACCAATTTTTTTGAACGTGTAGTCGCAGAAACTATTAAACTCAACCCAGATATTGTAGTATTGGTTGGTGATCATGCGTTTAATTGTGTGCCCAATCGAGATGAAGTAAATTACTTATCTCCACTCAAAAAATTAACCGAGAAATATCCTGTCTATGCAGTGCATGGAAATCATGAATATGGACTGAGTGATCATATAGGTACCAACCCTACACAGAAACGATACGCCGACGTAAGTGAATATACAAAAAAAACACTCCATTCATATGGAATAAAATATCTTCAAAACCAAATTCTTAAATTAAAAATCAAAAATCAGGAATTCTATCTATTTGGTGGAGATGAAGTATGGAAAAATACGCTCAATTATTCATCCGTTAATACAAGAGATATACAATTCCCTATCATTGCTCTTGTACATAATCCAGCCTATCTGTACCACCCTCACCCAGAGGGCATTGACCTGACGATTTCTGGACACACTCATGGAGGTCAACTCCGACTCCCCTATATCGGACCACTCGCAAAAGTAGATAACATCATCCCAAAAAATATTTATCAAGGACTTCATGAACCCGAACGAAAAGGAGAGTATCTTTTTGTGTCACGTGGGCTTGGAGAATCAGAGCCACGTGCACGATTATTCTGCATGCCAGAGATTGTACTTCTGACAATTAGCAATGGGCAATTAACAACTAACAATAAATAAGGAGCAATTAACAAAAATTAATTGTTCACCTCTTAGTTAACTATCCACTCATAGTTCGTAAATGTCCATTCTGCAAGAGTTGTTGCATCAGTAAAACGTGTTGTTTCGTTTTCTGACCCTAGTACTACAACCAATACTTGACGGTCAAGGCTTTTTGAAAATTTACCTGCAAAATTATATTTAGACTCGACGATATACCCTGTTTTCCCTATCACTGATTCAGCAAATTCATTTTCAACCCATTGAGTTAACAATCGATTTGTATTCCGAATAGTAGTTGTTTTTTCTGTTACAGAAGACCGGTGATCAATAGAATGTATTCCAAGTGAGGCTACAATATGCTCGTGGCGCAATGCTTCACGAAGAAGGAGAGCGACGTCTGATGCAGTAGAAACATTCCCTGAATCAATTCCTGTAGGCTCTGTAAAAAATGTATCAGTCATACCGAGCTCGAATGCTTTTTCATTCATACGATGAACAAATTCCTCACGTGTATACTCACTACCATCAACCAATGTAAGCATTGCTCGATTAGATGACCCAATCAACGCGACTCTAAACCATTCTTCAAGAGACGTGGAGTCGTATGCATATATATGAGAGTCAAATATGGTATCAGCAGGACTTGAGACAACTACATTCCAATCAGAGATACACTCTTCGAGTACGAGTGCACTCATCAATTTAGTAATACTCGCAAGTGCGCGAGGAGTATATTCATTATTACCAAACAACACCTCCCCGGTTTCCATATCTTTTATCAATACAGTATTTGCAGAAATTCCTCTCATATCAAATGGAATAAACATGTCCCGTTTTTTTGGTATGATAACTGTACGAGCAACATCTCCACCGATGATATAGGGGCGATATTCTTTTATCCCTTTTACTCCAGTGATAGGTTTATTCACCGCGAGCAAGGTCTGTTCAGTTTCAGTGAGTTCAAGGGGTTTATATAGACGATCGTGGAATACGTAGAGCCCCCATCCACTCGCAATCACACCCAAAACTACCACGCACATAATATTTCTCCAGGTGTTTGGAGATATCGTATTCATCGTATCATTTATGTTTGATTCTTTCATATACAAAATCCTCGGACAGTTACTTAATTTCAGAATGTGAACTTTCTCCCGGTCGAGAAAAATATGCATGATTATGAATTTCCACATAGTCAGGTAATTCTTCCACTTTATCTACACCTAATTGCCGTAACGCGGTAATTGACACTGTATATGTTGGCAGCACACTATCACTTGACTCATGTTCTTCTACCAAATCACGAATTAATAATGTACGAAGTATGACTGCACAATTCACTCCTCTGATTTCTTCAATTTCAGGTCTGGTAATCGGACCTCGATAGCCGATGACGGTGAGTGTCTCTAATTGCGCTTTAGTGAGTTCGCCTAATATATCCCGTGCTACAAATTTTTCAACTTCGACAGTATTTTCAGGATTGGTCACCAATTGCAACGTATCATCCACGCGCAGATAGTGTATTCCACATACCCCAGTATACTTTTCACTTATACGAACTAAGCCACCTTCAATATCTCCTTCACTCACTTCCAGTGCTCGTGCAAGAGCTTTCACGGTGAGCGGTTTTGATGCGACAAATAGAATTGATTCGAGAATACTGACAATGTCTTTCATACAAGAATGTTAGGCTTTAACAATATGAATGTCTGAAAACGCGGCTGTTTGATTTACTTCTGCCTCCCGCTGTTTTACCAATTCGAGTAGTGCCAAAAAACTGACAATAATTTCCGTTTTTGTTGCACTACCCCCCAAAATATCTGAAAATTTGGTCTGTCCTTCTACTTCCAATAATTTTTTCAAACGGGATATAGTTTCTTTCAAAGAAACAGTACGGTCAATTCGAGTCTCAGGCAGTGCTTTCGGAGGCGACAAACGTTTGAGGAGATTCGCAATTGAAATACTCCAATTGTTCAGCGTCAAATTTTCAGGCACTGGAATAGACACTGGAAGCCTCGGTTCCTCGATTCTCACATAACTATGAAATGACCCCATCCACAGTGCATCTATTTTTTTACTCGTTTCAACAAATAGTCGATAGAGCCTCAATTGTTCTTCCAACGGAGAACCCTCTTCTTCATCTGGTTCAATCGAAGATAGTAGGTGTTTTGATTTTGCAAACAACAATTTTGCAGCGACTACGAGAAAATCAGCAAGTTCAACAGCATCTGTTTCCTCGAGTTTTTCTAGATACAAAAGAAATTGCTCAGTAACATGTGCCATTGAAACCTCACTGATTTCCAATTTCTCTTCCTGAATAAGCCCGAGCAACAGATCAAGCGGACCGCTAAATTGTCCTACTTTTATATCCATACGTACGGTCTAGTCTAGCAAAAATAACCCTTGGTCGCAAGGGTTATTTGGCGAATAATTGAAACGCATTATGATTGAAATACACTAAATTGACGCCCTCAGCTGCACCCTCAATCCGTAGATACTCTCCCGTATGATCAGTTTTTCTAAAATCTTCTAAAATAAATTTTATGTCGTACATCTCTACGGCTGGTAATCCAGTGAACACACGATGCCTACCTTCACCTGATAATATACACAGCGCTTCCATATCGTCCTCGCATGTACGCATATCAATAACCTCAACTTCTTCTGAATAACTCTCTGATAATAAGGGCGCCATCAACACGCGATCTCCTGTATACTTTCCATATCCTAATAATTCTATCGCGAGTAGTGTCCCATTTCTGAATAGTTGTGCCCCCTCAATTCGATCGGGCAGCCCCACCAAGATGATCGGCTTATCAGTAGTAAGTGATAGATTCTGAATCGTTGGTAATGTTTCTCGCACAATTACTCCTGCCTTGATCCATTCAGCATTTTTTTTCTGAATAGGAAAGATACAAGCCACCACAATAAGCACTACAACTGCCCCATACATTATTTTACCTCCACGAAATCGGTTTAGGATAACATACAGGCAATACGCTATACCCAACGATGCAAATAAGGAAGGTACATAGGTGTAACGCTCGCCCTCGTTACTTAGTGCATTATACTGAAGCGTAAGGTACGGTACGAGTGAAGCTACATAACAGAGTGTAATCAATACTATGGTATACACCTGCTTTCTACACACCCAGAGAATACCTGCGTATGCGACCATGATACACACCGCCACAATTCTAAGGTGACCTATGATTTCAAGAACCACGCCCTCTCTTAGTGGATATGACATAAATAACCCAATAGTCATTCGAATCGCCATTTCAATCATTTCTGTTACTGAAAAAATCAGCGACTGACTTCCGTAATAGCCTAGTACTACCCCCGTTGTGTACCTACGCATTACCATGTACAACACAAAAATCACCATCAGTGGCAGATAATATTTCAGCACATATACTACTGTTTTTTTTAGTTCTGTTTTTTTTAATAAAATGGTACCAAACCATATATCAATAAGGAAAAAAATTACGATAACACTGATACCAATTTCTTTTGTTAATAACGAACCAAGAGCCAAAGCGCATGCACTAACATAATACATTACTTTTTTTTGTGACGAGAACACACTATAGCAATATAGTGCAGCTACATAGAGTGCCGTCGCTATCAAATGCGGCTGGCCCGAAATCCAAGCAACCGATTCAACATGGCTTGGTACAAATAAAAATACTATTGCCGCGACACTTGCAATGACAAATGATCTGATTAGTCGACGAGCAAAACCGTACAATACGAAAGCGGTAGTAACCATCGTCAGTATACTTACGACATGGTAGCCCACTGACTGCAGGTGAAATAATTGATACTGAAAAAATAATGCAAGATTCCAGAAGGGTCCATAACTACTGCCAGCAGTAGTTCCCACAATATTAGTAACGAAAAATTGAAAAATATTTTTTGCATCTTTGACGACTGACACTGCATGCCAATCATCACTCAAAAATCCAACCGTAAGTGTCTTAGAATACAATATAAACCCTAGTATCAAAAGTATCGCACCGATCAAGCAGTGTTGTACTCTAGGTTTTTTTATATAGTCCGCGAAATGCATAGGAGCGAATACGAATAATATCGGCTAAAATTTTCCACCCATGTTTTACAAAGTGCACCCCTCCCCTACGTGTTATACACGTCGGTTTCAATTGTACAGGTAATTCTTGGTAGTTCATTTCATGTTCTTCCCCAATCAGAAAAATCTCGAGATCAAATACCCACCGATTTGTTTTGACCAATGGGAAAATTATTTCCGCAGCTTTTCTCTTGAATACTTTTAATCCACTCTGGGTATCTGAAATATTTCTCAATTTTCGGGGCAATAATAATCGAAATAACCGTGTGCCAATTTTTCGATATGCTGAATATTGACTCTTAGTTTTTTCCGCAGCAGTTCTTGTTCCATACACAAATGATAATTCATCTCTCTCCTCAAGAACACAAAATCCAGACTGAAGAGCTTCGACACCATAAGGAATTTCTACATCAGTGAATGCAACCACCGTACACTCTCCCTGAACTTTCTTTAATCCTTCGCGTATCGCATATCCCTTACCCATGTTTTTTGTATATGTCACTATCGCAACTGAAGACGTATTTTCTGTATAGAATTTTTCTAGAAGTGCACCTGTCTCATCAATACTCCCGTCATTAACAAAAATAATCTGATGATTTATTATTAACTGACCTAATTCTCGAAATGTTTCAGGCAAGTATGATGCCCCATTATATACGGGAATAATTATAGCTCGATGTGTTTCCATATTTTTTATTTCTCTGTTACCAAATCTACCGGAGCGAGTACGGTGTATCCATCAATTGTTTTTACTACATACAATGATTCATCTACTTTCTCAGTCATCTGAAATGCTATTTTTTCATCTAGAAAAATATATAGCGTATTATCTGCAACTATTCCTTCTTGAAGAGACTTTGCTTCTGCATCCATAAAATCTTTGTTGAGAAGCCCTGCTGCCCTGACTACGTACCCTGTATTTAGAGTCATATTATGTTTTGCTGCAAAAAGTGCCACGGTCTCATATGTTATTCCTCCAGCATATGATGGCACAAAAGAAATATGCTCCATAGTAGCTGCTGCTTTTTCCCAAAATGGATCTATCAGTTGACTATGCCACTCAACGTCCTCATAAAAATTATCCAATTCCAAAAGCTTATCTTTGAAGTCATAGCCCTGTATTAAAACAGCAGAAATCATAAGCCCATACGCAACATAGAGGCGAGATTTTTTTATAACAAAAAAAGATGTGAGTATGATCAGATAATACACAGGCCAGAACAATCTACCTGATGATCGCACAATTCCCATGACTCCTTCACGAATACTATCGGGTAATGGAATAGTAATTATCTCTTTTCCCCATACTGAAACAACATTTGTTATTGCAAGTAATGTCAGAACACATGCTACGGTAACTAACGGCCACCACCCCTGCAGTTTTTCCTTAATCTGAGTATATTTTTTATCTTGTATGAGCTGGTATAGGGAAAGACCTAGTAGTATGAGAATACCAAGTCCTAGATACGCAAACCCTTCATTTGGCTCACGAACATTCATGTTTTTGATAATCGTTGACCAGCCATAGGGATTAATAAGACTGTTCAGATCAAGGGAAAATACTCCATATCCGGGTGCCGCTCCGCTTCCAGCTGAGAATATGCCCACAACCCATGAAAGCAAGAGTACAAGTAAAACTTCAATTCCAAAAAAAATACTTCCTCTTCCCCATGACAGTATTTTTAACTTCTGTATTCGTCTCACCAAATCCGCCACAAATAACGCTCCGCAAATAAATAGAAGGTACGGATGAATCAATACCGTCAATATTAAAATTGCAGTCCACTGCCAGATTCGAGTTTTTCCGTTTTTTAACACCAACCACAATGACCAGAGGATAAGCCAGTGTGCTCCGAGTGCTGAGTGTCCTCCGAGACGGAAGAGCATGATCGGAGACAGAATAAAAAATATACTTCCGATTACAGACAACAATTTCTTCTGTAGATAGTGATACGTAAGTAGATACCCAAAAATTCCTTGCAGAATAAAACAACTCAGTATCCAGATACCATCAAACTGGAATGGAAATGGAAGCCATGTTGAAAATAATTTCAAAATAAATGAAAACAATGGAATCGAGTCCGTGAAGGTAAGCGGTACACCATTTGGATATACGAGATGACTAATATTCCCCAGCGGAAATGACCAGGGAGAATCCCTGAATAATTCCCAGCCAATGTAGTGCTGAAATGGATCTCCCCCGATCCACAAGGTCCACTCGATGTAAGACGTATCGAGCAATTCACTATACAAAAGCAAAAAGAGTAACGCACCAATGGCGCCTGAAATAATCAGAAAAATGTAGGAGCTTAAAAATTTCTTAAGCATGCACGGATTATTACACCCAGGTTACTTTTTGGAGAGATCAACTTTTATTCCCAGTTCTTTCAATTGTATGTCCTCTACTTCTGCAGGACTTCCAACCATTGGTTCTTCTGCTTTTTGGTTCTTGGGGAATGGAACTACTGCGCGGATATTATCTTCACCACGAAGAAGCATGACGAGGCGCTCAATTCCAGGAGCAAATCCACAGTGAGGTGGAGCTCCATAGCTAAATGCCTTGATCATATGTCCGAATTTCTTGTCTACCACTTCTGGACCATATCCTGCGATTTCAAATGCTTTGTACATGAGACTCGCATCTTTATTTCGTACCGCCCCACTTGAGAGCTCGAGACCATTTGCAATAATATCGTATTGGAATGCTTTGATAGTTAGCGGTTCTTGATTGAGTAGTGCATCCATTCCACCTTGTGGCATTGAAAATGGATTATGCGCAAAATCAATTTTTTTCTGATCTTCATTCCATTCGTAAAATGGGAAATCAACCACCCACGCCCATGCGATTTCATTTGGATCTGCAAGCTCTAATTTCTTACCCGCAAGGTCTCTCACGGCTCCAAGTGCCTTACACGAAACTTCCCACACATCAGCAACAAAGAAGAGAATGCTGTTTTGTTGTAATTGTTGTAATTGTTGAAGCTGTTCTAATTGTGTAGCATCAAAGAATTTTGAGATACCACCGTCAAATTTTCCGTCTGAAAATTTCATCCACGCGAGACCTTTGCCATGTGCACGCTTTGCCGCATCAGTATATTCATTATCAATTTCAGCTCGAGTAAATTTGTCTCCACCCGGGATTACGAGTAATCGCACATGATCAGCTTTGGTAAATACTTCAAACGAGCTTGTTTTTGCCCATTCAGTTACTTCTGTAATCTTCAAATCATACCGCAAATCAGGACGATCACTGCCATATGTTTCCATTACTTCTCGAAATGGAATTCGAGGGAATGGTTTTGATTTTATTTTTTTACCCGCAACATTCTCAGTAAGTTCAACAAACAACGGCTCCATGAGTGTAAAAAATTCATCCTGAGTCATGAAACTGGTTTCACAATCAAGCTGATAAAATTCTCCAGGTGATCGATCTGCACGAGGATCTTCATCACGCATACAAGGTGCTACCTGGTAATAACGATCAAATCCTGCAACCATGAGCAATTGTTTGTATTGCTGTGGAGCCTGTGGAAGTGCATAGAACTTTCCTTTGTGGAGTCGTGAGGGAACGAGAAAATCACGAGCTCCTTCAGGAGAACTCACGGTGAGAATCGGAGTTGCAATATCCACAAAATTTCGTGACTCCATGAAGTTTCTAATGTGTCCAATCATGCGTGCACGAAACAAAATATTTTCTTTGAGCCGCTCACGACGAAGTTCGAGAAAACGATATTTGAGACGAAGTTCCTCATCTTCCTCACCTTTTCCTGAATCAAAAATTTCAAATGGCAACGTTTCAGCTTCACTGAGAATTTTAATCTCACTTGCGAGAAGTTCGATAGTCCCTGTTCCAATTTCTGTATTAATGTTCTTCTCATCGCGAGCAACCACCGTTCCTGTAACTGAAATTACAAACTCATACTTCAATTTTTCAGCTAATTCGAATTCTTTTGTTTTTTCAGGGTTAAAAACTACTTGTGTAATACCATATCGATCACGCAAATCTACAAATACCAGATTTCCAAATTTTCGTCGCTTATTCACCCATCCAGCCAGAGTGACAGATGCCCCTACTGACCCCTTTGTTAACTCCCCACATGTATGCGTTCGGTACATATTTTATGTAATTTAACTATAGAAACAGTACTCTGAGTGTACCAGCTCCCACAGGCTTTTTCAAGCCCTACTAAGCCAAAAAATCAACATTAACTTGACAAAATGCCTAAAATATGGTTTAATCACCATAGAATGTACCTTCTTAAGTCGTATCTTCGCTCCAACGTATTAGGCCCCTATATAAGCCCAATCTTATTGGTTTGATATGTTGGAGTGATTTCTGAATCGGAAAGTCCGATCTAGAAAAAGCCCCATTATTGAGGAGATGTGCCATGTGGCACTGCAGGATGATAGTCATCGCTGCCGCCCTCGCGATGGCGGCTTGCGACGGGGATCCAGGCAATGAGCCCGGTCCCATCACTACCACCGACACGTCGACTGGTAAGGGAGACGATCCCAGCCAACACGACACGTCTTTCTCCGATTCCGGCGGAGAAATCATCAACGACACGGCAGTCTCGGAAACTGCCAACAACGAGACGATCGACACACTGCAGGTCGCGTGTAACCCCCCCTTCCCTGAGGGAACACAGGTCATCTGTTCTGGGTACGACTGTACTCTCACCTGGCTCGATAACTGTCGAGCACAGTGCCTGCATCCTGAAGGATCCCCCTGGGGACCTACTGGAACGAGTGAGAACACAGTCCGAAACACATGCAGGATTCCCTGACATGATCCCACGTCTGGTCTCGTAGACCCCGCGCATGCATGCATGCGCGGGATCGAAACATAAAAACACCATTCTATGGTGTTTTTATGTTGTTTTTTAAATACAACTCCTAGTCACTTGTTGGAATAATAATTATTTTTCCATCTCCTTTACCATCACCGGTTAGGTCTTGACCATAATACGTCCAAGGATCAGTTCTCAAATATGCATCTGACTCTGGGGCACATTGTGAAACCATATCACCATCAAGTCTACTATATTGGGTCCACGAACTACCTCTTACACCATAGCAACCATTTCGTAGAGTGCCGTTACCACTATCACACGTCCCATTACACCATCCCCAATTATCTATTACCTGGACCTTCGGCCTAAACACACAAATATCTGTTGTAGGTGTAACTCCTGCTCGACCAATCAATCGTCTGTATGCCTCAATATCCCCCAGCTCACCAGAGTTTTGTAAATCTCCTACCTTCGCATTCACCTCAGCACTCGTACACTGATAGGTATGCGAGTATTCGAAATACTGGCTCCTGCACGCGCGTGGTGCGTCTCCGAAATGTCGTTGTCCTTCAGGAGGGGCAGCAAGTGGAGGTAAATCACATGTTGCAGTTGAACCACTTATTACCGGGCAATTGCTCGTCTGTTGGCAACTTACATTATTAGTAAATTCAGTATTTTGACGTCTAGTCGAAAGACACTGCCCAACACTATGATCACTACCTTGATCTGGCGATACACACTCCGTCAAATAGTTTGCATCATCATATGGCTGACAATCACTATCAGATTGGCATGCAGTGCCTGATGGAATTGTAGCTGGACCTGTTGGATTATACTTACACACACCTACTCGAGAGGGAGTAGGAATCCCTGGGCTCTCGCATGCTACAGCAACTCCGCCCACTCCTGCATACTGACAATCTTCACTATTACTACAAGTAATTTGTGTACCCACACAGCGCCCAAGTCCACTATTGGTATTTGCATTATGGTTATACGTAAAATCATCGGTTGCACCACAATAGGGCTTTCGATTTTTATATAATCCATCAGGACTATCATTCTGGAATGAATTATCGCCCCACTCTACTTTTACACGCTTAATAGGCATCCGATTGTCATCAGCATAAGCAAAGAAGTTTGCAATCGCATAATACGTTCCCTCAGCAACAATCGGGTCAACACCATCTTGTCGATTTGTATCTTCATCAGGACTACCATCATTATTATAATCAGTAGTGGTAAAGTTTCTAAAATTTATGGTGAATGCATCTGCTTCTGCTGCAGTACAATTTCCTCCTCGCTGACTACAGGTGTATGGATTGAGAGAAAAAATCTGTGGAGGTCTGGTAGCTGTACCAATTTCACCTATCACACCGCTTTTGTCTCTATCAGCATCAGCAATTGCTGTGTTTGGCAAACTTCCTATATTCACAAAATTCTTCATTTCATAATATTTCATGAATAGCTCTCGTAATTTTTCCTGCCCTTCTTTTGGATCTCTCGTAATCTCGAAAGCAATGTTGGTAAGGCTCTCTGATTCTCCTGCAGGACGTGCACAACTTCTTGAACCAAACATGGGGGTTGCATTATTTTTGAATCCATCACCACCGTCACACTGATATGGTACACCGAAATCGTAGTCTGGGAAACCGTAGTATGGCACAGGTTTTGTAGGATTTGCCCGGAGAATCTCAGCACTTGCAACACTTTGTGGGAGTGATCCATAAGGCGCTAGGCCAGTTGTCTCTGCTTTAAGAATCGCAAGCAAACTTGATCCTGATCGATAGGTACTATTGATCCATACACGATCAGTCCATGCCTTATTATTATCTTCGTTCAAAGGGACTTCATTATCCACCACGGCACTATATTCGAGACATCTATCCTGCATCTTAGCAATTGTTGCAAAACGAATACCATTTGCTTCTCCATCTGTATTATCAGTATTCATGCACCACCGTGTAATATAGCCCAAAAATTCTCCATCCTCATTGAAGTCCATGCCAATTGCCAACCAATTTCGATCCTGTTTACCACCCGGAAATTTACATTCAGCAGTAAATGGATCAGAATTCATATCTGGAATTCGTGCATCCCCAGTTTTCAAACTCTGAAATGCAACCTCATCAGGAGAAAAGATAAATGACACATATCGACGGTAGATCTCTGAACGTTGGCGCACATCTGCAGAACTTTCAATATAAGAAGAATAATATTCACCTTCACGACTTTGTGAATAGTTATCAAAAGACAGCAATCCATTACCACTCACCCCTGTAGTTCCACGCTCAAGAAGGTAGGAAAGTCCAATCATTCGATTATTTGAATCACATACTCTATATCTAGGCTGTCCATCACACCCAGGACCCGAAGGGGCACCTGTATACGCATATACATCTTCTCGGTATGCACGAGCTGGCCCAGCTTCAACTCTTCGCAATGCAGCAAAATCAATACTCACATTTGGAGTAAGGATGGCTGGATTAAAACCTTCTGCCCCGTCAGGAAATGATATTGGTACAAAATGTACACTTTCCAAATCCTCTTCTTTAAGAGAAGATTCTACTTGTGCGTCTGTTTCTATAAATTTCATAAGTTCTTCATCCCCACTGAACCCAATTTCAGGAGAAAGTGCTGCAGTACCAACCAGTGGAAAAAAGTACCCCTTACCTGGATTCATGTAGTATCCGCCAATATCAAGACTTGTTCCCAGATTCTCAAACAAGCGAGGAGGATGCATGAGAGTTCCAGAATCATTTGGAATGCTATTACCCGCATCTGTCAATGTCGCAAAACCATACACATTAGTCTTATCATCAACTTTAGAGTAATAATAGATTCTGTCTCCTCCCTTTGTATCCAGACGGAGTATGCGTGATGATGGCCCAATATTTTCCCATGCCCAAGCTTGCATTGAACGATACACTTTCAATTTTGTAGCCATATCAGTATCTGTTTTTGCCATAAGCCCTGCGTAAATACCTGTTCCTCTATCTACATCATAATTTGTTTGATCACGTGAATCAAAAACACCGTTTGGATTATTAACAGCATCATAAAAATTTTTGACTCCACCCTCACGATACAGAAACATTTGTAAACCATTTATTGTACTTCCCGCAGGCCCAAATCTACTTCCAAACACATCAAGATCAGATTCAGAACCAGATCCGTCTAGTATGGGATTATAATATCCCGCACCACGATTGGTACTCTCAGTGCAATATGCATGCCCGCCACCAAGTGGAGAGTCATAATTTGCTACTGGATAGTACCCAGCAGCAGGATCCATATTATTCAAATCAATTGAGGATGCAGAAACCTGAATTGGGAGCCAGGTGAGGCAGGCAAATGCTTCGTGCAATCGTGCCGTAGATTTTGAAGTTCCAAGTGGTCGACTTAAATCATATTCAATACAAAGTCCTCGCTGACCAATAAATGTTCCTTTTTGCTTCACCACACTACACATACTACCGCTTCCACATTCATTTGCTGTAGTACATGGATTTCCATCATTATCTCCGCCCGTACAAATACCTGGAGCTACTAATTCGCTATCTTTGGTTGCCCAATAGTCTACTACCCCATTCTTATATTCAACCTTCAAATATTCACATGAGCAATCAATAGAATTACTACCCGGTTGACACACATTTGCACGTTCATACAATTCTTTTTTCTCAGTAAAGTCGAATCGAGTAAATTCATCATTTCTTTTCATGTCGACCTCTTCATCAATATTTTTCACCGCAACCTCAACAGAGAATGGACTGGTGGATTCTGGATATGCTTTACAAATTCCTGGCTGCATCTCTATCAACATTTTTTCTACATTTGCTTGTGATGTAGCCAAATCATTTCCTGGGGCTGGAGTAAAATCAAATCTTCCTTCAATCGGATAAATACATCGCTGACGATAGCATCGCCCTCCTGCGTCAAATCCACATACGGCTCCATCAGCTTTTACATAATTAGTATCACCTGCAGTAGACACTGTTTCACGACAACCTGCACCCACATCTTGTCCCACAAAGAATGAATGACTCATTTCATATCCCATGTATGCCTCTGTCTTCCCTTCAAATAACAGGTAGACAAAATTACTTGCATTATACATGCCAAAGAATGAATATCCTGAATATTCCGGAGCAGTCCAGCCTGTGCTTCGGGCAATATATTTTTCTTCAGTCATCTGCGAGTTATCACGCGAGTTATTCACTGGCTGAATACACTCACCAGTCGAATTGAATTTACTACATGCGATATATTGCTGACACAATACTTGATCATTTCCATTCTCATCAGTCACGGTAATTGAACTACCACAAGCAAGCCATTCACTGCACTGTCTATCACGTTCAACTTTAAGAATAAAATTAGCATCATTTGTATTTTGTGAGCGAACCGGATTTACGAGACTGTCGATCGGTGTTGCAGCTCGACTTGCATCATATGACGCTGAAGTATCAAAGATTTTATCTGGATTCTCAGTTACATCGAATAATACACACCCTTCTTTTTGACTTACTTTACCTTCACACTGACCAATATTTTCTTTGAGTCGATCGTTCATCAGTGCGTAGTAGGATTTTCCATTTGGTGTCGAAGAGGTAATTGCTGCACGATCAATAAGTTCGGTACAGCCGTTGTTATTAGTATCACACATTCCCACATTACCTTCGTACTGTAAACTTCCTTGTGACCAGATATTATATTCATTACCTGAATCCAAATAGTTTTCGTAACATGGAACGACTCCAATATCAATACACCGATCATTGCCCCCGCAATCCACATCAGCCCGACATTCCTGATTACTTACCGCACATTTCCCTGTATCTTTGAACCACCCACTATACGTTCGAGCTGCCAATCCTTCACCCAAGGTGACTTTATCTTTATAGACACACTGTGTACCTCCACTTACTTCTGGATCCTTGAAATAGACGAGTGAATTATCATTTTTGAATGCCGCACAACCTACTTCGTCACCCGAGCACAAAATATCTGCATAAATACGTGGATCATTTTTGATAAACGCATCTCTATAACTGTAGGCGCTCGACGTATTGGCATTTACATTTTTTGTTTCTAATCCTACACGTGTACACGCAAGGTTATCTTCCTGACACACAAATTGATCCTGTGCAGCAAGATAAATCAAACCAGAATCTTCTCTTACAACAACCGTAGATTCATCAATAAGTAATTTATCATTATTATTGATCGCACATGATCCATTGAGTGAAATACAACTACCCTCAAGCTGCTGCAGATTAGCAAATACTACTGGCACATCCTCTGCCTCCGCAGGAATTACCACAGAGTTTAGTACCCGGCATTCGCGTTCTCCTCGAGGTACGGTACAACCATAAGTTGCAGACACTGTTGGTGATTCAGTTAGTGTGACTGAGCATGGGGTTGGCGCGGTTACTCCAATAGCTTTTCTGCATACTACCCCATACGCCTGTTTTTCTGCTGGACGAACTCCCTCAACCGTATTTTGAGTATCGACGAGCGCACGACAGCCTACAGCCTCATCACGACAAAGCCTATCAAAACCAGTTAATGGGAAGGATACTCCATTGTTTGTATACTCACGACATCCTAAATATTCACCAGGAAGTCCATTATTAGGCTCTGAATCACACGCACGTGGGACTTCGTATCCTTCAGAAGTTCTCCATGAATTTTTGATACGGAAGATATGATCATCTATTGAGTCACCAATCTTTGCAAATTCGATATTATCAATGAAATAAAACTGAGAATTTCCGCCAGCTCCATCAAAGTATAATTGTACAGACTCATTACTATTACCTGTAAATTGTACTGGACCTACCCGATATTCCTGCCATTGTGAACTAACAGACGCGGGTGCATTCTGGTTAAGAGAAGGATCAAAGGTAAATGCGTTTCCGATATTTTGCCCACCCTGACTAAATCCAATTGATAATCCAAATGCTGTATTACCTCGAGCAGAGAAACGAATTTCATACCAAGCACCTGTCTCTAATGTCCCTGGATCAAATACATAATTAGCACTTTGTCCATTTACTCGGAGAGAATGCAAACCCACCTGCAGTGCTTCTGCTTGAACCACCGTATTTTCGCTCCATCCCTGTTTTGCGGCATTAAGTGCATCTACTCCGGTTCCTACTGGCTCAAATCCAAAGGTAGTGATAATTTGCAAATTATTTCCTGTGTTTCCAACATATGATCGACATCCATTTGCAGCTGCAGGACAACTTGTTGCCTCAGCTTTGATCGATTGGTACACACACGAACCAACTCCTTCAGAATTTATTTCATAATTTCCACCAGACGCACAACGCTTACATTCTCCCGCACCCCATACACCACCTTTTGCCTCACAAAGAGTTTGTCCGCCATTTCCAGCAGTGATATTTTCATCCACGATTAATTCTGAATTGGTCTTTCGAAGAGGAGTACAAGAATTTGACACAGTAACGGTATTTCTAAATACTCGATAAAAAATTTGTCCATTTGAATTATAGAGCGCTCGACAATCATTATCTGCGACTCGAGAATCATTCAAGACATTATTCAACAACAAATTATATGATTCCTGATTACATTGATCATAATTGGATTGCATGACTGATTTAAGGTCTTCCACATATGCAGGTGAACCTACAGGGAATACTGATTCAAGTGAATCACCCGACTTATAATTCAATCCATGACTACTAATGTAGTTTAGATCAGATGAGGTAATAGGTAATAAAATATTCCTTCTCAATTGATATCCCTGACTTTCAGATCCTTCCCACGAATAAAATACTTCACTATTATCCCCACTTGGGCGTTCACAGCGCTTAAGCGAAGTATAATATTCAAGCGCTTCTCCACCTTCACTTGCTACACCGATATTAGTAAATTCATCACACCCTACTTGCAAACTAGTACAAGTTCTCGCATTTGATGCAATAAAATGTAGAGGGAATTTTTCAGATTCAAACGCCGTAGCTTCTTGCTTGAATGTTTCGTACCCCACACATTGAGTAGGACAACTATTTCCTCCGATAATCCCTGTAACCGACGCGCCTCCATTTTTAGGAGTATACACTTCACACCCCACTTCTTCCCCTGTACACGCCCCAGCAAATGACGAACATGCCGCAGCTTTTTGTGTATTGAGCTTCACAATTTCAGCCTGAGTTTGTGGCCATTCAACTACATCTGGAGTTACCAGATTAGTGTCATAGCATTGTAAATAATCAGGAGCTTTTTTTAGGAATACCCGTGCCTCATCACTCGAGGTATCGCTAATCGTTGGATCCATGAAGAGCGAACATCCTTCAGCCGATGATGGACACTGAGCAATATTCGTGAAATGAATTGCTTGTGTGCGTCCCGAAAATGCAGTAGCAGGATCAGCCTCAGCAGAGGTTACCCAGGTATCCCCTCCTGTCTTTTCCAAACTATAGGCACGACATCCGATTGAATCCGCACTACATGACTCTACATCGAGAGTACGCGAAAGATATGAGGCAATTTGCCCATCAGTCGCAGAAACATATGTTTTACACGTATTAAACTGTGGAGCGCAAGCCTGACCAGGCATGTTCCACATATTTTCTTCTTTGGTGCAATACCCAAAACCTTTACACTGACCATTCTCATCTGTTTCAAGGCATGTTGAAAAATCCACACATTCTTCACGTCTCGTTGGAGTGGATTCAGTCAAAAGTTCAGGACCAGACACCCGAGCTTCACAGCGAGCTTCCGGAGCTTTGAGTATCCAATTAGGATCGATCAATTTACAGTAAGGATACGCATCACTTGGTTTACCACTCGGATCACAGGTATTAAATCCCCTCACCACATCACCTAATTTCCATGGATTATCTGGAGGAGATTTCATTACGGCGATTTCAAATCCAAGAGGGAGAATACGAGCTTTTCTCAATTTTTCAACATTAGAAATACAGTATGCAGAACTGTGGCAATACTCTAAATTAGTATTAGTAAGATTTGTTTTACTTACATTTGGATCAATTCCTTCCAGGTGATCTGCTATCAACAACCAGTCATCGTGGAGTAAATTATTTTGAGATGACATCGCCTCTCCAATCGTAAGAGGTGTTCCTAGTCGTGCACGATCAAGAGCCTGTACAAGCCCTGAATCCATAACACAATTATTAAGCCCAGGATTACTTCCGCAGGTACTATACTCAGTGACGACATCATATGCGGTCAACGGTCTTTGAGGAATTCCTGCAATGAGGTATGAGAATGCGGTCTCTGCAACCTGACGATTTCTATTTACTGTTGATGCATAAAAATCAGCAACTGAAGAAGGGTCCCCTTTGGTTGGGAACAACCCTTTTTCAAGTACATTTTGAAGTAGTGTACTTGCTAATGTATTAGCAAATACTGACAGAGCCATAGGAAAAATCGAAAGTGCATCTGCTCCATAGAGCCCAGCAATTTGTTCAGCACTTGATTTGGTCTGAGCTGTTGCGGTTAATTGTCCAGTTGCTTCTTCTTTAGTTATTTGTGCAGGAGTTTTGATCGCACCCGAAATAAGCCCTGTAATCGATTTAAATCCTCCACCCTCTAGTCGTTCCAATTGTGCACCAAGTTCATTCTTTGCAACAATACTATCTACTTTTCCCAAAATTCCCAGTGCTGCCCCCAAACTTCCTTGAGAAGTTTTGAGTGATACATTGAAGTTTTCCAGTAGGTTTTGGTCACCTACCATACTATCACGTGCATTGTCCCAATTTTCCTTGAACTGATTGTACGTACAGCTCGGTTGCGGACCACCCTGTGCATCTAATTCATTTTCAAAAATATTTGAAATACTCACTTGAAGACCGATTTGTAATCGTATATCAGAAGGTTGACAAATATTCAATCCAAATGGTTTTCCCAATTCATCAATCGCATCAAACGCACTATCTGCAGCAACATTTCCTAGATAACTACCAAAACCATCCTGGAATGCGAGTGCTCCCTGTCCTTTTCCACCCGAAGCGATATATTTTGCCGTATCATATGCTATTTTTCGCATGAAATACGACGCTCCATTTACGAGAGCACCAAGTCCAGCAGCTAGCAATGAATCACCAATATTATCAGTGACGTTTCGAAGTCCCTGATTTACATCGACAAACGCACGAACGGGGATCGGACGAAATAAATTAAAACCAAGTACATTTACTACTATAACCACCGCGATTATGGCGATGACTGAATGCTTCTTTGTTCTTTTGGAGAGAAAAAACATACTTATTGGCCAGTCGAAGTTGAGGAATTATTTTCTGTAGCACTATATTCTTTGATCATTTCTTCTGCGAGTTGTTTCAATGTCGCATCATCAATTCGGTCCAGATCTTCTTTTGATATTTTTCCCGTATTTAGGATTAATTGTCTGATTTGTGCGGGGTCCTGAAGGATTGCTGCCACTGCCGCGGGATCAATCGCCCCTCCACTTGTAGTGCCAAGCTGACTCTGCAGTACAATATCGCTCGGTGTAGCACTGTCTCCAAGAAGTGGCGACTCAGGTGAAATTTCCTCAGGTGTACCAGATCCAAATTCTCCTTCACCGCATTGATCCCCTTCGGGGCATAGCGGATCAGTACCTTCCGTAATTTCTGTCGCATCAGTCCTACCGTCGCTATCACTATCCGGCAGATAAGGACTCGTGCTATACATATATAATTCATCGTAGTCACTCAATGTATCTTTGTCTGTATCAATACTCTGTAAACGAACGGTCTCACTATATTCGCCAAGTTGTAATTCAGAAGGTGTTTGCCGTGCTGTCGTAAAACGACCATACACGGTATTTCTCAAATGTAGAAAACTGAATGAGAATGTCACTAAGGCAAAAATAAGCAAAGAAATAAATCCAGCCTTTTGTGCAGAATCTAATTGTCGTGGCTCCGACGAATTCATGAAATCAGAGCTTAAATATATTCAAGCCTAAGTATAGCAAAAATTCATACACCCGACAAAACTATCTTGTGAGTAACTTTGAAAATTTTTCCCACTCTTCAATCGACAACTCCTCCGCCCGAACATTCTTATTAAGATTGAGACTTTCAAACACCCCCTCAACCTCTGTTTTTGCTATGTGATACGCTTCAACAATATTATTGAGCAATTTTTTTCGTTTATGATGAAAACCTGCTTTAACGAGTGTAAAAAAAATCGTACTATCGCCTCGAGGTTTAATATCGGTAATTGAAATCACTGCTGAATCCACTTTGGGACTCGGCCAAAACGATCCGCGAGATACTTTTCCTACAATCTTTGGAATTCCAAAGTACTGAATTGAAGTAGCAAGAATAGACATATCCCCCGGTCGTGCCACAATACGTTCAGCTACTTCTTTTTGTACCATACAGATCACTTGCTCTGGCTGATTGGAAGATTCAAGTATGGTTTCTAGTACTTCAGACGTGATTTGATAGGGCAAATTTGCAATTACTTTATATGGACGCTTTTCATTTTTTATATACTCATCCCATTGCCACAATACATTTCCCCACACAATTTCCAAATCCGGATATTCTGCTTCATATAATTCCCAATATGGTTTTAATTTTTGTTCGATTTCAAATGCTCTTACCAACGCCCCAGCTTTCAATAATTCAAAGGTTAAAATACCAAAACCTGGACCTATCTCATACACCACATCCCCTGGCTTGATACAAGCAGCCTCAACCATCTTCTGTACTGGTAGCTCTGAAATCAAATAATTCTGCCCGTATTTTTTACTCGGAGTCAGACTGTACTCATTACAGAGTTTTTTTATTTGTGTTGGAGTAAGTAGCATAGTAATAATTTATATGTCTAAAATCCGTTACAACCCGCTAGATCCGTGTCATCCGCGTTCCATTAAGCAAATATTTTAGAATAGAACGCGGATTGAACGGATTAGACGGATAGACACGGATTTACATTTCTTACTCAATAATAATTTCCCCTTGTCGTAGAATCGTTTTACTACCATCGACTTCAACCTTCACAATCGTTGACGGGCTGTGGTGCGGTAGATTACCTGCGTCAACAATAAGATCAGGTACATATTCACGTCCGTCAAACATACTCGTGATATAGTGAATATCATACGGATTTGAGTATGAACTAATGTTTGCAGATGTTGAAACAATAGGTGCTTTGAGGCTTTGAGCAAGAGAAGCAGCAAACGGATGGCTAGTAACTCGAAATGCTAGCGTACTATCCTCGCCTACGACTCCTGTTGCCAATTCAGATAGGGCTGATGTTTTTAATGGAGCTATAATAGTCAATGGTCCAGGCCAATAGGTACGTGCCAATTCATCAATAGTCTCATTCCACTCTACATATTTCATTATAATTGAAATATCATGCACTAGTACCAATACTGCCTTACCAGGTTCTCGCACCTTAATCTTAAAAATACGGTCAACCGCTGCACTATTCCTCGCATCACAACCAAGCCCATAGCATGTTTCAGTTGGATAAATGAGGGTAGAGCCGCTATACAGAGCTTTTAGAGCTTGATCAAGGGCTTCTGGTTCAGTGATAGATACTGTGTGTAACATATGGGTAAGCATAGCGTAGTTAGAGGGTAGATGCAATATATGGAAAGGGCTTGATTTTTTTTCTGGAATTAGCTATACTCAAGCTATATTTCATCGAATTACTCGATGGCCCTTATTTTTTAATGAGTAACCTGTATATGGGAGTCCCCTCAAAACAGCGCACCAAGCGTTCACAAAGAGAACGCCGAGCACACCATGGATTAACTAAAGTTCATGTAACCTACGATGAAGCCGGTAATCCTCAGCTTCCTCATCGCGCAAATAAAACAACGGGTAAATACAAAGGTAAAACGGTAGTAAACACTACCAAACGAAAAGCACGATTTGCTCGAGCACACAAAGCTGCTAAATAATACTTGCAGTATGTCCAAACGCCACCTTGCCCGATCAATCGCTATGCAGACGCTCTATCAATGGGATTTTCGTGGCAATCCTTCCGCTGCGATTCCTGCGATTATCAAGGAGACGATGCATGAATTTGGTGTTGGACTGGAAGAACATGAGCCTTTTGTCGAGTCTCTGATTGATGGTGTAATCACACATCAGAAAGAAATTGACGAACATATTGCTGAATACGCAACACACTGGTCGGTCGAACAGATGACTCTGGTAGACCGAAATATTTTGCGTATCGGCATGTATGAAATTCTATATAATACCTCCGATGTTCCTCCTAAAGTTGCAATCAATGAAGCAATTGAGCTTGCAAAAAATTATGGAGGACCAACCAGCGGAAAATTCGTCAATGGGATACTCGGTGCACTCTACAAAGACCTCGTAAAAAAAGGAGTGGTGAAGGAAACTCCCCATGACAATGAGGAACCAAAAAAAGAGGCTTAGTATCAATTAATCGATACTCATTTTAATTATTCTAATTACTCTAATTGACCTAATTATTCTAAAAATAATCTCAGCACATCTTTGATTTAGAGTAATTAGAACAATTAGAAATTTCCCCTTTTCCCTTTATGTCTCTCGCTGTATACGAAGAAAAAGAATTCCACCAAATTGAAGATGTTATCGGAGTTGTTTTTAATGACAAAAAACTCTTAGTACAAGCATTCGTTCACCGATCATACCTCAATGAAAATCGTGATTTCCCTCTCGGACATAACGAACGACTCGAATTTCTTGGTGACGCAATTCTCGAACTTGCAGTCACTGAATTTTTATTTGAAAACTATCTCAACCCTGAAGGAGAGCTTACCAACTGGCGAGCAGCACTCGTAAACGGCACCATGTGCGCACGAGTCGCAAGAGAACTTAATCTCGAACAATTTTTGTTTTTGAGCCACGGTGAATCAAAGGATGTAAATGTAAAAGCACGCGACTATATTCTTGCGAATGCACTGGAAGCAGTAATCGGCTCAATATATCTTGATCGTGGTTGGGAAATGGCCGAACAATTTGTTACTCGTTTTATTATTACCAAACTTCCTGAAGTTCTTGAACAAGGACTTTGGATGGATGCAAAATCACGCTTTCAAGAAGCAGCACAAGAAATAACTGGCATTACACCAACCTACAAAGTAATGAGCGAAGATGGTCCTGATCATGCAAAAAACTTTGTGGTTGGTATATTTCTTAATAAAGAAAAAGTTGCCGAAGGCTTTGGAACCAGCAAACAAGAAGCACAAACTGCCGCAGCTGAAGCAGCTCTGAAGGTAAAAGCATGGAAAGGACCCAAAATACAGGTGACACCTCGAAAAAGTGATGATCCTATTGGATAAGATTCTGATACCCACCCTCTTGATTTTACATACCACTTGGTATATACTCACGCTCACGTTTATTCGTGAGTCATTATTCCCTCATGGGTTGCTAGCTCAGTTGGTAGAGCAGGGGCCTCTTAAGCCCAAGGTCCTGGGTTCGATCCCCAGGCAACCCACCAAAGAAAGTTCAAAATTTAAATGACAATTTCAAATATAATTTGACCTTTGAAATTTAAATTTTGAACTTTCTTAATTGCCTCTATAGTTTAATGGATAAAACTACGGTCTTCGGAACCGTTGATGGGGGTTCGATTCCCTCTGGAGGCACTATACAAAAAAACAGTCTTGAGTATAGCAAGGCTGTTTTTTTATTTCGTAATATTTACTCTCCTACATACTCAAATCTTTTCATTGTCTTTCCCTCAACTTCTAGATCACTTTCAAACATACTCTTTGGTCGTACCCACAACTGATCTTCCCCTTTTTCATTTGGATGGGAATAGACTACCAATTCCTCTTCAGGATTTTCACTATGCTTTGCAACACCAATCACATTACATACATGACCTTTGTAGTGTCTATATTTTCCAAGTTTAATCATAACATTGATTTAGACAGATTAAAACAGATTTAAACTGAAAATTCGAAATAGAAAATTGATTTTTGTTAATTGATAATTGTTTGTTACTTGTATCTTTTTAGAACAATTAGGTCAATTAGAATAATTTTATTGTCTGATCACTAATAAACTAACGAAGTTGAATCCCGTCCCCCACTTTCTTTATGGTTACATTCGTAGTCTGATCATCTGCACTCATGCGCACCTTTGATGCGAGATCTTTTTGTGTCGGATTGTCTGCTTTTAAAATTACTGGAAATTCTGCCGAAAGAATATCAACACTAGTTGGCATTTCAGGTATAGTCCACGTAATACGCTTGTTTGTTGCATCATATTTCATCTCACCTGCAGCGACCGTAAATTTACTTGGATCAACTTCTACGTCGCCATACAAATCCATTTCTAATTTAATATTCTTCAAATCATGGAAAGAATTGGTGAGCCTCCATGAGATATCATACGTTCCAGCCAAACCACTACTAGAAGTAAAATCATACTCTGTTTTAAGTGCAAAATCAGATACAAGAGTTAGATTAATTTGATTTGAAGAAATTGTTTTGCGTTCATCTTTTTTTCCATGAGTGAAGCTCGATGCAAATACAATATTATTGGTAGTAAAATTACCAAGAGTAATCTGGTCTCCCGAGCGAATTGGAATTGAAACATCAACACGAACTTGTTCTCCCGGAGCAATTGATGCGAGTTCTGGAACATATTGTTTATTCCAGGTGATTTTTCCTCGACGAGTATCAGGAGCGAGTTGTTCACCACCCACATCAGCATCTCCTGTAAGTACCAAATCTTGCCATCCGAGAATACTACGGCTACTGTATGATGGACCGTCAATCACCGCTTCGATTACCACGTCTGTTAACGATGTTTCTCCTTTGTTTTGTACCACAATACTAGCAGACATTGTTTCTCCGGGAGAAATAGTAGTATCTCCCGCTCCACCATTAATCACCAGACTCACATTCGTTGTTGACTCAGTCAATATTACACTCTTTTGTACACTCCCTAATATATACCCTTCCCCAATCTGATCTTCATTCTCCCATCCACGAAGCTCAATCACAAAATCACTTGAGGATGAGGGGCTTGAAAACATACCTGAAAGCTCAATCACTGTTTTTTCGCGTATCGTATCAAAAACCCAAGAACAAGGAGAACCTTCGACTGACGCAGGCGTACTCTTGATATCAGGAGTAAATTCAATTGGAATACAACTAAGCTGCACATGCTGAAGTAACACATCTGGAGCAGGTGTGATGGTAATCGTGATCGGAGTTTTTCCACCACGAGGAACACTGTCTGCCATACCAATTTCGAGCGTTGTAGCATCTGATTTTGCTTGAATCGTTTTGGTGGTTACTGCCTGGAAAGTGGAGGTAAAATTATCTGGCTTATACGATAAAAAACTTCGAATTGATTGTTCTCTACCACTATCACCGAAAAATCTCCCTGTTATATCAATATAACCTCCGCTCCCTGGATCAAGGGTGCCTAAAGTCCACTTGGCATTTGAATCATCATCTCCAGCTCTCGTGGTCGTAGTAATTCTAAATCCTCCAGGAAAACGTGCTTCAAGTACTACATCACGAAGCAAAACACTCTGAGCATTTCGATATCGTATCCGGTAGGTCACTTCACTTCCCGCAAGCACACGATCTTCTCCAGAAATTTCTAGTGTCACATCGGTTTCAGAAAACTGTGATTTTGGCTGGAGTATAAAAAGTCCTACCCATGCAGATGCTCCAAAAAATAAGCACGAAATCAAAAAAATCATTAATGCACGAACAAATCTACTCGTTTTTCTACTTTCAAATGTTTTCATGTCTGGCATGGATCCATCACTATTTTCATAGATCTGGGAAAGTTGATCTGCAATCACTTTTCCACGACTTCCACTATCTTCTGTCGGAATCGTCATTATCTCATCATCAACAACATCTTCATCAACTTCAGATACTGTTGCATGTCTATGCGTATGTTTTTTCTTTTTTTCATGTTTCACCATATGTTTTCCATTTTTCTTTCCACCCAAGGCGGACTTTATTTCTATTTTTTCCCCTGTTTCCAAATTATGCTCTATAAATTCACCATGTTTAGACTCTTCAATCTTAAGAGTATCCTTATCTTCATGGGCAGGAGTATCATCATTCCATTCGCGTTCAAGTTCTTCTACATCCTCAATATCTTTTGGATTTTTTTCGTGTGCCATAAGATAAAAAAATTATTCTTGCTTCATCACAATTCCGAATACCTCGTCCTCTTCTAGTATACCATGAGTTGAGGCTCCATTGAGTGAAAGCTGGATTTTATCACTCGTCTTCCACACTGGGCGCCAGTGATCCGGATATATAACCGTACTTGTATACTCACTATTAATACCCGACTGTTTCTGTATCACCATACTATATTTGGATGTACCGCGTGCTGATTGAGATAATTTGGATATATATTCTTTTAAGATTCCTTCGCCCTCAACTGAATCTCTTTTACTATTAAATGCAGAGAATGGCAGCCGATAGGTAAAATATACTTTGGTCTCAGCATTCGGATATGTCACAACCCAATTTCCAAATGATGTTTTGCCAAATTCCTTTACAATTCTTGTACCTGAGCCTCGATGTATTCCTTCTTCAACTTCGTACCGGAACAGATCTGAGTCTTTCTCATACCAGTCGGGTGCCACATGAAATGACGATTCATCTGGATATATAAATCCGCCTGCGTCTAATAATTCTGCTCCTGCTGGCACATAGATACGAATATAACTACTATTAGGCTGCCCAAATAAGGTAGCCTCATCATGCCCCTCATGTTTCCGAGTAACCACTACTGTATCTACGATTGAACCATCGCTTTCAACTACTGCCTGATGTTCTACGGTTTGTATCATGTTCACATCACTCTTTCCTCCTCCGATATTTGCATTCACTACCATCAAATAATCCTGATTTTCTTCACTCTGAATTATTTCTCCACTCCATCCATACGAACGAGCAAATGATTGTACACGATTGTCTGCAAAATATGCTTGAATTTCACGTTCACTTAATGCGTCTGAAAGTTCGGTAACCAATGAAATCAATTGTTCAGGTTGTATTGTCTTCATTACTTCAGTAATTTGTTCAAACAAAATTGAGAGTACTGCTTTTGGTTTATTTGTACCATCAGTATTCTCGTAGGATTGAATCTCATAGCTCAAATCTTTGATTGCTGAATCACTCGTGAGCATGAGATCATATTGTTCATTTTGAATGGGCCCAATAATATGCACGAGCCGCTCAAGCACACTTGCATTGACCGCAATAACTCCGTCAACGGTAGTATTTCTACTTTTCTGATAAAACCACGCCAATTTTTCCCCCGTAGCCTTAAAATCTGGGAACCAATTACCATCTTGGAATTCCCATCGTTTATTAATAGGCTGCAGTGGTA
Source organism: uncultured Gammaproteobacteria bacterium (assembly GCA_964435035.1). Lineage (GTDB taxonomy): Bacteria > Patescibacteriota > Patescibacteriia > Magasanikbacterales > UBA922 > UBA922. Next base: position 87,700 of record CAYSXR010000001.1, on the reverse strand, counting down.
CTGGTGGCAATACATGTGCACTCAATTGTCCCTGCAAATCGTAGCTTCCACCACCTGGGATATCGATGTTCAATATGTTTCCATTTTGCACATCAATCACCCCAAAACTTCCAATGAATCCACCTGTTGGACGAAGCTCATATTGATTTTGGAATACCACCAAATATCGCTTGAAACCATCACTCCCGAGCATAAGTTCCAAACCCGAGATTACATCCGACACATTTTGAATATCTCCAATGAGTGTATGGAATAATTCTCGAAATTCACCAAATGATTCTTGGTATTCAGGAGGAAGAGAGGTTGGTTCTACTTTATCCAAACGCTCCAATGCTTCGGTATATTGAGGGATTGCTCCTCGTATATGTACCCGAAGTGTTTTCAACCGATCAATGTTTGTGGCATCTGTTGCCACACTCACTTCATTAATACCCTTAATGAGATATGCATTACCCATCGCCAAATAATGTCCTGCCTCTAATAATTCTTGCCTGCTTTTGATTTTTGTACCAATCACAGGCAATAAGTCTAGTACATATACCAACGCTTTATATTCCTTATCTACCATGGTTCGCGCTGTACCAAATGAATTGAGAGCACTGTTTAAGTCTGATTCAGCCTGAGGTAAATTTTGGTTGAATGCTGCAACAGTCGAAGCTTGTAGTGATAGAAATGCATTCGTGCTCTCAGCAATAATATCCTTGGTATTTTTTTCAACATCACGATAATACCCCAGTGCCTGAAATGGAGCTGCTGCAACAGTTACCAAGACAAGCAGTGAGATTACAAATTTTTTTATATGAAATGATTGTTTTATCTTGTCTTTTTTTTGTATCACCTGCTCTCTAAAAGAGAGAATCAAAGAACGAGGCTTTTCTGATGGAACAATGAATGCTGCCGACTTTTCAGGCAATTCTATACTTGCTTGAGGCACCGTTGCTCCAATCCGAGGAGTAATTGTAATTTCCACATCTCTCACTCCTTCGAGTCGTGCAATTTCTTTGAGAATATCGATTGCGGGTTTTTTGAGTGTTTCTAGTGCTCCATTATTTTTTTCTTTGGTGCGAGGGTGATTTGCCTGGCGCACCAATTCTGCCACATCTATTGCTTGACGTATGGATTTTTTGGTTACGCGAGGACTATACACCTCGAGATTTTTCCACGCACTCTCCAATGCTTCATTTTTAAGTGATACGACATGTGGTGATACTGGTGGTGCCCCTGGAATCACATTCACTGGAATTGATCGTGATGATTTTTTACCTTTTTTGGTAACTATTTTTGATATTTCAACAGGTGCAGTCTTGATAACTGTAATCGGGGTAGCAGAAATAGGAGTTGATTGTTTCACTCCATTTTCGATACAGGTACGCGCATTATGTCCTATCTTGTCGCATGTAGCACAACGACGAAGAGGTGCGCGTTTTTTATTTGATGAAGTATATTTTTGTTGCGGCATGGGAACACATCAAGCATGTACGGAGTATAGCATATTTTCTCTCTCTGTAGCTATGATTTACGCCGCTTTTTGAATACTTGTTGTGTACAAGTGTCTACGATTTATTTTGAAATGCTTTCTCGTATACACTGAGCGTTTTTTTGATGAACACTAAAGGTGAAAAAAGCTGTACTTGTTCCCTACCTTTGGCCTTCAACTCAATCTGCATATCATGGTCTAGTAACACGCGCTCCAGCCCGTATGCAATCTGACTTGCATCCAGGGGATCGATATAATATGCAGCTTCTCCCAATACTTCAGGAAGAGAACTCGTGCAGGAAGCCAGTACGGGTGCCCCCATACTCATAGCTTCGAGAGCTGGGAGCCCAAATCCCTCGTAAAGACTAGGGAAAACCACCACCGCTGCATGACGATAGAGCTCGGTTAAATCGTGGTCTTCTACAAATCCAAGTAGTCGAATGCGAGGAATTTGTAGGTCCTGAATATGCGCTTCTAATTTTTCATACCATACGCTTTTTGTTCCAACCAATACGAGCTCATGATCTGGAACATTCGACGCAATCATTCCCCATGCTTCAATCAGTCGTTTCAAATTTTTGTGCGGATAGGCAGCACCCACATACAATACATATGGTTTTTCCATCTGTAATTTCGACTGTACTATTTTCCAGTCCTGAACACTTTTGGTGTCATGATACGGTGCCTGATACGTGACTGAAATTTTTTCTTCGCGAACAGGTATATGTTCCACGATATCTCTCTTGGTAAATTCGCTGGTCGTCATAATTTCTACCGCACGATGCGCGGCATGTTTTACGACAAAACGATGTACTTTGTCTTTGAGCCAAAACACAGGAGCACTCCTCGTCGTTGCTTCGTACCTTGGAAAATGAAACATAATCAGATCGTGAATCGTCACAATATAGGGACGTCTATATCCAATCGGTACATTCCAATGAGGAAAATGTACGAGATCATGACTACCCTTATTTAGCAGTGATAGAAATGACGTTTGTTCTTCCCATCCATACCAATGAAACGGCGCTTCGATTACCTCGAATCGTCCACCGTTATTCCGATAGTTCTTTACTTCTTCAGGCTTTAGATAGAGAGTATATGAAAATTCGGACTCGGTTTTATGAATTTCCCCGCCGTAAACGGACGGTGTGTCGCCATAGGAGGTTTTCAGAGCGAGCTGATGGGAATAATGCCCTCGTCCGCCTTGGGCGGATTGAAGTCCATGCACCAGAGATTCTACATATCGAGCAAGCCCAAATCCTTTTCCATACATTCGGGCATCAATTGCAATTTTTTTCATACTAAAAATTGTGTAATAATTTGAGCACCGTGTCAGATGCAACACCCCATGAAAATTTTCCGGCACGTTCTCTACCTTTCGCGGCATACCATTCTCGAAGTGCAGGACTGTGCGCCAAATCTCTCATCGCATGCGTTATGTCTGAGGTAATATGGGGGCGGACGAGATACGCAGCACCATCGCATACTTCGAGAAGCGATGACCGATCTGACGTAATGACGGGTACTCCATACCCAAAGGCTTCGAGAATCGGAAGTCCAAATCCTTCATAATAACTAGGATACACCAGCGCTAGAGCACCAGACAGTAGTTTCTTTTTCTCTGCATGGCTCACATACCCCCGAAACACCACTCCCGGAGTAGTGTTAAATTTTTGTACACTCTCCCGATATCTCCACCCCAATGCTCCACAGATTACAAGCTCTACCCCCTGCGCATGCAGACCACTTTCTTTGTACGCAGCAATAATTCCTTCGAAATTTTTCCGAGGCTCAATAGTTGCAAGTGCCAAAAAATAAGGCTTTGATGATTCAGATGAAGATTCTTTTCCAGACATTTCTACTCCCTCCACCAAACCTCCATGTGGCACTACTCGCACTCGTGCATGTTCGATAGAATAAAGCACTGCCAAATCTTCCTTGGTACTTCGTGAGGGAGTAATAATCGTATTAGCACGTGCAATGAGGCGTCCTGGTTGCAGAAATAAATGCCACCACAAACGTTTGAGTGAGTAATACTGTTTGAAGCGATCAAACGTGAGATCATGCACCGCAAGCATTACTTTTATTTTTTTTGAAACTGAAATAAATCCCAAATTCGGGAAAAAAATCCAATCCAATTTCTCTATTCCTGCTCGTGAACAGACGACGCGGTCTAGAGAGACCAGACCCAAGCACAGTAATAGATTGAACAGTTTATTTGGGTATCTGGTACGGATAATATGCACATGCGGGAGACTCTCTAATTTTTGTAACACATCTGGTTCTTTGGCACGTTTTCCTTGATTATAAAACAAATACCACTCGATTGAAGAATGTGTTACCAATTCGCCTACGAGCGATTGAGTATAGTAACCAATACCGGTTAAGGTTTCCTCGACCAAATTCCTGATATCGATTGCAACCTTCATATTATTGTGGAATTTTCCCCTCGTGTTCTCTATGTATACGCTCGACAATCTCTTTCATACGTACCTCAAATACTGCGGTAGAAAATTTCTCTGCATGTGCTCGAATGACTGTAGAGTTCCATGCAGCTGGATCAAATTTTTCTACCACTTCAAACAAAGCATTCCATGATTGCGTATTGAAAAATACTCCCGTCACTCCATCAACAACCGTTTCAAGGGCTCCGCCCGCTCCATAGGCAATCACTGGTCGTCCGTTTGCCATAGATTCAATCGGGGTAATGCCTAGATCTTCAAGCTGAGGATGAATAAAAGCTTTTGCCCGAGATAATAATCTCATTTTTTCTTCTTCACTTATTCTTCCGGTAAACACAATATTTTCTTTTGCACGAATTTTCAGTTCATTCATGCTTGGACCATCACCAAAAATAATCAATTTGTGTTTGAGCCGGTTGAAAGCTTCGATAATCAAATCAAATCGCTTGTATGGAACCAATCGTCCTCCTGATACAAAATAATCATCAATCGGAGATGCAATCGTCGTATGCGACAAATCTACTGGTGGAAAAATTACTTCACTTTCACGTCGATAATATTTGAGAATTCGTTCTTGTACGGTATGTGAATTCGCGATAAATGTATCCACTCTTCCTGCAGCAAGCTGATCTACTACTCGAAGTTTGTGAAATAACCGGGGAAGAAATATTTTTATTACTTTTGGATATTTCAAATCGGCAATATACTCCTGAGTATCAGTCCAGAGATATCGGGTCGGTGTATGGCAATAGCAAATATGTACTGTTTCAGGAGGTGTAATAATACCTTTGGCAAAAGCGCTCGTTGAGGAAATTACGACATCAAACCCGGTAAAATCAAAAGACTCAAAGGCTTGTGGCATGAGTGGCAAATACCACTGATATTTTTTTCTACCCCACGGAAGGCGCGCAATATACGATTCACGGATGTCTGCATCATCAAACCCACTTACCGATCCTTTCTGGTGAAATAACGTAAAAATAGGGGCTTCGGGCCACATGCGATGGAGAGAGAGGAGTACGCGCTCCGCTCCTCCGTCTTGAGCTAAATAATCATGTACGAGGGCGATTTTCATATTAAAAGGCTGGAAAGGCTAAAAAAGCCTGAAAGGGTATAGAAAAGCCTGCCCAGCCTTTCAGGCATTTCAAGCATTTCCGGCCTTTCAGGCTTTTTTATTCCGCTTTTCGTTTCTTGAAGAGAATAAAGGGCGTCTTTAGCATGATAATCAAATCAAGGAACAATGTCCAGCGCTCAATATAGAGCACATCGAGTCTCATTTCTTCTTCGAATTCCAGATCTGATCTGCCTGAAATTTGTGAGAGTCCGGTGATTCCTGGCTTTACCGCAAATACGGTCGGATATGCATCGCGATAGAGATCTACTTCTCGTGGCTGATGCGGACGAGGACCAACGATACTCATCGTCCCTACCAACACATTGAAAAACTGAGGCAATTCATCAAGACTCCATTTTCTCAAAAACCTTCCTACGGGTGTGATACGTGGATCATTTCCAATTTTATATATGGGACCAGTGCGGGTATTTTGCTTTTCTATCAATTGCTTTTCTCTTTTTTCAGCAAATGTTCCTGCCCTGCCAAATTGCGGACCAGTACTATCTTTTTGGTACATGGATCTAAATTTATAGGTAAAGAAATCTTTTCCCTGGTACCCCACTCGTTTGTTTTTATACAAAATCGGCCGACCAGTCTCTATAAAAATAATCAATGCTACTAGAAGCAATATAGGAGAACACAGTATGATTAATATAAGACTAAAGAAGACATCTGACACTCGCTTAATGACTTTACCCCATCCTTCGAGCGGTGTACGCTTCAATTCCACCATTGGCATTCCGGCGAGGGCTGTAATCGTCGCATTTGCAGCGTATGCAGCAAACATATCTGCGCTATATTTGAATACAATATGATGACGAGTACAATATTCAATAATTTTGAGCGCTTCTGCTTCCCGCCCTCTCGGATGCGCAAATATAATTTCATCAATCCCGCGTTTCCCAAATTTTCGCGCATCACTTTCAGTGAAATGGTTTGAAATCGTAAGTACCCGGTATCCTAGCTCTTGTCTTCGAGTAAGTTCTTCGCCAATTCGCTCACCCACATGCTCATCACCTACAATAATGACATTTCGTAGTCCCACTCCCAGACGATACATAACTCCTCGGAGCGCACGCATAAGAATTCTTCCACCCGATACAAATACAATCGTGAAAAACCACGTACTTACCAATAGAAAACGTGATTCGAATTGAGCAGAGAGAAATATAATACCGAGCGCCACAAATGCGAGACCAACTGTAGACATGACTAGAACACGCTTCAATACTTCGGCAAGTTTCCTATTTGGATCAGGGCTATAGAGTCCATCAAGCGCAAAAATAAGAATGATTCCCAAGCCTGCAACCGCAGCACGTATAAAAAATTCAGGGAGGGTAAGATCAAATCGTACCGTGCGAAGTTCAACAAAAAAGGGCAAAAAACGTATGCCGTATGCCGTGACTGCTGCGAGTAAGATGAGGATGTAGTCGAGTGGCACCTGAAGCACCATGAGCATTCCTTCGGAACGTTTCATAAAGTAAAATATGGCTTAAGTGTACCAAGAATTAAGTGTCTAAGCAAACTAAAAAGCCTTGACTAATGGAAAATATTGTGGCATTCTATGTAAGCAAATTGAGCTCAGGTGGCGAAATTGGTAGACGCACTACCTTGAGGTGGTAGCGCCGAAAGGCTTGGAGGTTCGAGTCCTCTCCTGAGCACACTGTTGGACACCCCTCCCGGGTGACCGCTAGTCATAGTCCTGAAGGACACATTAAAACACCCGTTTGGGTGTTTTTGTTTAATTTAAGTTATTAAAATAGGTTTTAAAAAGGTATATCACTTATATTGATTTCATTTATCGTCTCTTCTGCTTCTACCTCCACAATACTTTCATCCTTTTTTTCTGCACTCTTTTCATTATCATGAACAATAAATTTAGCTCGTTCATATAATTCGTCAAAAGTTATTACCTCTGGATTAAGAATATTTTTTCTAAATAACTCAAAGGAAGAATATTTTTCTTTATTAACGAATCCATTATCTGCCAGAAACTCTCGGTGACTTCCTATTATCAAATACGATTTTGGTTTATAAGAATAAATCGTTTCACCAGTTGGATTATCTTCATTGTCTGTAGTTTCAAATTTGTTTTTTATATTTTCCAATGCAATTTGCGAAGTTTTTTGTGTTTGCACCAATCCGCCATTAAATTCATCAGAGACGCTCCATGCAGCTGAGCGATATGAATTTTTTACTTGTTTCAACAACGGGGTAAGATGCGTTTTTATTTCAACTAAACAAAGGGAATTAATTATTCCTCTTGTCTTGAGTAGAGCGTCCACACGTTTACCTGCATTTTCCAAATCTGCCCCTTTAATAACTTGCTCTAGTTTTTTCCCCTCGAGAGAAGAGTTAAATACAAAGTTTAGACCATAACCAAAAATCCACTTATTTTCTTCAAAAAAATACTGCCAAACATCTTCGTTTCTGGCTTTGTTCCATTCGTTTTTTTTCATTTCAAAAAAACTTTCATCATTTAGCAAGTTATGAAATATCTGCAACTGAGTTTTACGGTAAGCAAGAGCAACAACGTCAGATTTCGTAATTTTATTTTGAATAATTTCTAGTGCTAAATCTGGATCATCATTGAGTAATTTTTTTGCTGCTAATAATGCAGCATCCTCAATTTTAAATTTGTTCTTGTCACTAAAATCAATAATTGACAAGGATTCTATAAAGTCTAAAAGCTTTTTCAATTCATCAGACCTAAAACAAAAAGATTCTTGAGTAGGGGTGCCTGATCTTTTATTAAATCTTTGTATAAGTAAGTAAAATCCCCTACTATCCTCATCGACCTTCGCTATCACTTCCTGCCTTTCTCCCGGACTTAACCTTAAAACTACTGAGTTCTTTTCTTTATACATCTCGTAAAAATTCTTACAGTCGACAACCTTACTAACAATTCTCGTAAAATGTGTGGTATTGTCCACGGGATTTGTTCTCTTTAAGGATTTGCTCACATACGTTCTATGAGGTTTTTTATTAAGGTGATAATCTAATGCTGTAGGCTGATCCTCCATAAGAAATAATTTTTTAACAAACTTCAATAACTAAAATTTACTCTTCTAATGTAGGATCAAAAGTTGGTTTTGTCAATGCTTAAATAAATCTCAAATTTGTATCTTGGAACAAAAAATGTTATCGTATTTTCATTATATAACGTCTAAAATGTCACGAATCCAGCATTTAAGAATTCATGGGGATAATATATTAGAGTGCGAAAGCGCTCTTAAACTTTTAGCCTCTGCATTAAGCAAAAATAAAACATCCGTTACTTTTGAGGGTGGCTCTGCTTTTGCTCCTATATACTTAGTAAATTCAGATACAAAAGAACAGTTCAGACTGATGTACCTGATCTACATTTTGAAGCTGACCGTGCCAGGTTTTGTTTGTCAGAAGAAGAGGGAGAAAAATGGAGAATAGAATTCGCTGGTATTGAGCGCATTGGGGACATGGTCAAAGAATGGAAAGAGAAAGAAGCGAATACTGAGTTGTATGAGAAAGTTGCAAAGATTCAGAAGCTCACGATTCTTGATCTTGAAAAACTGCTTAGTACTACGTTAGAGAATGAAGGATATACTAAGTTACAGTTATCTCCTCCTCAGATTACCAAAGATGTGATTGTGCCGTTTGGCATCTATGATAGTAAGAGTGATCGTCCTCAACAGGAAAGTGAGTATGAGTTGAAGAAAATACTTAAGAAGACCTTGAAGGATACGAATTGGAGACTCACGAGTGACGGGGTGAGTTATAGGATGGGATATGTGAGTGGGAGGTTACGAGGGTATGAGCGGGAGGAGGATTTGGTTGGCCTTATTAAGGGAGATAGTAAGTTTAAGAAGAAGTGAAATTATAATATAATTACCTCCTTATGAGGCATAATAACCTGCTGAAGTACCCTCCTTCTTCTGCAGTTTTTTTGTTTAGTAAAATGAAATAAAAAGTAATTTTTTTTAATTAAAAATCTCTAATATTCTCTCTGCACGTTTCTCATATGTATAATTTTTAGAGGTTCTATACGCTCCTTTTCCTATAGTTTCAGCTAAACTTTTATGACTAACTAAAATTTTAATCATTTGGACCATAGAATGCACATCTCCAGCTTCATACAACAGACCGTCTTGCCTATCATTAATAACTTCTTTGATTGTCGGTACATCACTCGCCACAATTGGTAACCCCGCAGCCATATACTCAAACAATTTTAATGGCGAAGTAAATAAAGAAAAATCATTCTTAGGAAGTGGAATTACCGCAAGATCAGCTTTTTGCATATAACCTATCATTTCCTGATGATTTTTCGGTGGATCAATAATCAACCTTTTTTGAGCTACAAATTTTTTATATTTCTGATTAAGTTCATTGCGGTGTGCATCGGTTCCCCCAATGATATGCACTAAAAATCTATGGTCAAGAAAATCTAAAGCTTCAATAAGATGATTGAGTCCTTTCATTTTATACAAATTCAAGCCTGTATAAATAATCTTTATATGGTCGTTCCCAAAAGAATATTTATTTTTAGGCTCTAAATGTTCAAAATTATGACCATTAGGGATTACAGCGATTTTATATGGATAGCTAAATTCTTTAGAAAATTGTTCAGCTAAGGTATGCGATACCGTTACCAAGGTTACTTTTTCTCCGGCATTTACCGCATGTTTAATAAAAGACTTAAAAATATATTTTCTAAAGATTCTGTCTATGTTCTTTTTGTACATTGGCAACTTATAATCAATGTCATGGAACTCACACGCAAGCTTACGTATCTTGAATTTATTCATTCTTTTAATAAAGAAGATACCGTCAATAAGACTAAAAATTCGCAAATAAACGTCTTTTTCTTGAGTATCTTTTTTTATTATTTTACTGCTTTTAAAGGCAAATAAACTTGGAGTAATATTTTTCTTAAAAGAAATAATACCCAATATTTTTTCGATCCAATCAAAGCAAGTGTTATAGTCAATTATATATTTATTGCCCGCATGCTGTATCTTGGTATATATCTTCTTTTTGCCACTTAAAAATATCCCTACTACTGGAATCTTTTTTGATACATATTCAAAAGACAGCTTAACCTGGAGTTGATTTCCACGCTCTTCCTTTTCAACAGCACTATGGCTTATGTAATACAGCATAATTCTAATATAAAGCTCCTGGTGGAACTTCTTTCAAGAAAACCTTCTTTGCCACCGCAAGACTGCTAATTTCTTGTCCCTTTTCACTTTTCTCTCGGATTACCTTTAGCCCTGCTTCAAGTGAACTACCAGAGGTGGTCACATCATCAAGTAGTAGAATAGGAAAATTCTTAAATTCCTTGTTTAATTCAAATTCCAAACTTTCATACTGCGAATTAACATCTCTGGTATTTTTAGGTAACTCAAATTTACGCTTAAGATATCCTGATCCATCAATCCAATTCTTGTTTATTTTTGCGAGTTCCCCTGCTACTACATACGGAAGTTGAATACTTTTATCTTTATTTGGATTAGTCGATGGATATGGGACAATTACGATAGGGTCAGTATCTAATATGTCAGCAACCCATCCTACTATTTCTTGTATATGTGAATAGTCTCCACTCTTAAATGCAAATAGCTTTTCTGTACGAGTCCCTTTAATTTTTTCCCCCATCTTCTCACGATCTTCTTTGATAATAAAGTAATTAATCCAATGTAAATCGTTTTGAGAAAATATCTTTTTTTTAAACATAGGCTTCAACAATACTTGTTATAAATTCTACAATGCTTTTATCAGTATCTCCTTCTAGATACAAACTTACAGCCGGATTATTTTTTGTCCTACTATTAACCATTATAATATGGGCATTGGGTACATGATCTTTAATAAGTACGTCATTCACTAAACCTTTATCTTTATCTCCTATATGGAAGATATTAAAATCTAGAGGTGTAAACTCTTTGGAGGCTAACCATTTTTGGAGACCAAAACCTTTATTCATCTCAGATTCGCTTTTCTGGAACCTTCCAAAAATTACTCTTCCTTGAAATGAATCATTAAAAAATACTTTTCTGTTAAGGACAAACTTCCGTATATCAATCTCGGAATGCAAAAACTTATTTAAATCTACCAATGCATCATCTGATTTATTAACTAGTTCATTATAGAGATTTTCTATATGATCTTTAAAGACTGGGATTTCAATACGGAAAATGTGTTTTGGACGTATATAATCATTAATTTTAGTTATCGGTTGTTTGGTTTCAAACCATGTTCTTGGTGTCTGAGAATAAAATAGGTCTTCTGCGTTAAGATCTTTAACTTCCTGTTCATTATATACAATGATCCTACCTTCTGCATGAGTTATATCTATAAAAGGCAATTTACCTTTTTTCACGGCATTCTCCAGAATTTCAATACACACGACATCAATAAAACCTTTTTCATTTAAATCTATCGTATTGTCATGAACTATCAATGTTCCTGATCCAAGAACTGCATCGCCGATATCCAACACTTCTCGCTGGAATGCGCGATATCCGATAATGTCGCGTCCTGTATTGATAACAGGGATAATCGATTCGCTTTTCATTATCCTTTCGAGAGCTTTCTTAAGAGCAGGTAGTACATAATTATCCCCTTTCTTTCGATTTACTATCGTGTTATCCAGATCAAGGCTCAAAATAGTTTTTTTATTTTTATCAATAAGTGAAGTGATGTTCATAACTATATACTAACAAAACGTTGTTTTATAAATTCTTCTAAAGTTTTTTCATCTCCCGCCTTACATAATTTGCTCAAAAGTCCGAGCGTTACCAATACGTCCTTTTCTTCAAATTTGAGTATATTCTTAACCGCAATCAGACGCAATGCAATTGCAGATTGTAATTCTTTAACGAGTTGAGTACTTTCAGCTGGATTTAATTTTCTTTCTATAGGAGCTATTACAATATCTGTAAAACGTTCGATGAGGGCTCGCTTTAATTCAGGTAATGGATAATTCATTACTATATCCATTTTTTTACTTTCTTCATCAAGAACATATTCGGTTGTAATTGATTGTTCGAATTGCTTTGAAAATGTTTGATCAGTAGACTTTGAATACTTTGGGGTGATGTAGTGACCATTCACATATGTATATACCAAATAAATAGCTAATTCCTGAATCAATGAATTTAAACCAGCTGCTTCAAAGTCAAAAAAAGTTCCTTCTACACTAACATTACTCTCTGTTAAGTCTCCTTGGGACACCACGAATACGCGAGGTTTTTCAGGATCAAGATCATGTTGTGCTTTTTCAATAACATCTTGTATGACAATTCCGTCTTCTCCATTGCAGCTAATTAAATACGTAAATAACTCCTCAGCAACGATATCTTTTTTTGAATCTTCAAATTTAAAACTCCTTTTTCCATAATAGCTATCAATACGTCCATCTTTTTTAAGTCGTTCATGGAAGAATGCATCGTTCCTACCTGACAAAACATATCTATCCTCAGTAAGCGTTGATTCAAATATTTCATGAATTTTTCGATATACCTCTGCCAATTTATCCTCAATCTTTTTTTGTTCTTCGGGTGATTTGCCAAGAGCGCTATTTATCTCATGTATTGCAAGACCCGAATCAACACTTACTTCATCACAGTAATCTTGTATGTATAGTCCATAACCTTCTTCTGCATCAAAATAATGATGGTGGATCGTCTCATGTTTGTAGTCCTCCGCAATCTTGTAGCCTTCAAGCTCATAGGCAATTTTTTCTGCATCAGAAATTTTAAAGAAGTGTTTTTTTTCTCCAAATTCAACTGACCCAAAAACGCTCTTTGTTGTTTTATTAATTTCAGTGACTGATGCTCCAGTTATACCTTCATTTTCAAGAAATGAAAGCACCCATTTTTCAGCATTTGCCTCTAATCTCTCAAGTGTTGTTATTTCTTGTTTAGGATTTGTATGCTCGTGAGAAACAAGCGATCCTTCAATTCTTCTTGTCATATTATATATGTAAAACTTTTCTATGTATCTCGTAATATGCGTCAACAAGATTTCCAATAAGCATTTCATCTAACCCATCGAACTGTAGATGTCTTTTAATGGTTAGTAGAGAAACAACAAATTTATACAATTTTACTCGGTCTGAAATTGTGTAATCATTCAATTCTTTAGCAACATGCACACAAAAATCCTCTTCCACCGTTTCAATGATTTTTTTATCTGCATATGAGTAATGATCTTTTTCTTGATGTACATATATGATACCATTTTTAATAGTAATTTTATGAGAATTATTATTCTTATGACCATCACGTACTACTGCAATTGAAAAAAATCTATTATAGTAATTGAAAAATTTTCCAATATCGAACGCAATGTCGCCCGCATCTACAACATTTGAAATATCTACTATTTTTATTCCTTCCTTTGAAATCAGAATATTTGGCGGTTGAAAATCACCTAATATCCCGTACCCATCATAAGGCTTAAGTTTATCAAGTAGTTTGAGAATTTTCTCCGTCATCTGCTTTATTGAGGGGAGCTTAATTTCTTTGTTATTTTTCTGTATCACTACTGGACGAGTAGCAAAACCATCAAAACTATATTCATCACCACTTTCGAATGAAATTGCATTAATATGATTATTTAATTCAAGATAGCGCTTTTTCAACAAACTCACTCCAAAATCACTACCTCCGTTCTTTTTTATGTTCCTCACCCAATACTTTGAAAACGTTCTCTGTAAAACTTCTATAATTAATTTAGTATGCTTAGCTATTTCTGAAGGATTTTGTAATGTTTTTTCTTCTAAAGAAACCCCTTCATAATAAGGAAGCACTAAAAGATCTGAGGATTCATTTTGCAGATTTACGTTTTTTAAAAAAATATCATTATCTTCTATTTGCTTATACACTTCTTTTTCACGTTCGACTTTTTCTCCGATTTTAATAAAAAGTTTAGCTCCATCAAATGTTGCTAAATATTTAAGAGTATTCGTTGCTCCACCCAGTAGCTCTTTAGTTATAGAAATGCCTGGATTCTTTTCCTGAATGTCTTTTATTTTTTTTAAAGCATCTTGTCTCCAACTGTCAGATATTGGAGATTTTAGGTGTATTTTCATAGCAAAAATTTATTTAGAGACCGAATCGCATTTTGTACCATTATCTCAGATATATCTTTTTTAATCACATAACCTTTGGTAGTGGGCAAAACAAATGTAAAGGTACTATGGGAATTGATCTTGTCATACTTAACACGTCTTAAAAAATTCTTACTTTTAAGTATACTCGCTATAGACCGAGGAATTGTAAAATTTTCTTTAAACTGAGACGCTATTCGCAATATTGAACCCATCTTTTTATCATCAATAAGCCCTAGTTCTTTTGATAAAAATGTATCAAAAATAATACCGATCAATACTCCCACACCATGGTGTATTTCTGCCAAAGATTCTAAGTGATTTGAAAGTGTATGTCCGAGACTCAAAGCTTTGTGCAGACCTTTCGTGTCATGAAAATCATTTTGCACAAAAAATTTCTTTGCTGCAACTGATCGATATGTGATTGTTTCAAATGGAGGAAGTTCTTTATGAAATAATGCACCATCAACGTAGTCCGAAACAATCTTGTCTTCTTTGATGAGTGTATGCTTCCATACTTCGACTAGTCCGTATAAAAAACTTTCTGATACATTCTTGGGATAGAACTCTTCATCACAAAATGTGTAACGTGGACAAAAGAAACTTCCTAAAATATGTTTATGATTATCATAATTGACACCAACTTTTCCTAATACAGTATCAGCCTGGGAAATAAACGTAGTCGGATAATACAGCATATCAATACCCCGCATGTAAATTGACGCGCAAAATCCTACCAAATCACCCACATATCCTCCTCCAAATGCAAGCACGCAACTATTTCGGTTCAACTCTGCCTCCACCATTGCATTAATAAGTTTTACACTTTCTGATAAATCTTTTGAACCTGCTCTTATCACATGTATTGACACTGGTTTTATCTTTGAAATTAAATTCTGTATAAAAACTTTATACCTCTTATATACCTCTTTATCAATTACTAAAAATACTCGGTCATATTCTTTTCGCGTAATTTCCACCAGACGCTCACTCAAATTTGAGCCTATATAAATCTTTTGTTTTTTTCCATGAGGAAGCGAGACGGTGAGTTCTTTCATACTAACTTGGATTAAATTCTTTAAATAGTTCACGTAGAGAATATTTACCACAAACATGCATACCACTCATGGCACGGGTGAGGCCTACATATAACAAATCTTTTATCATTTTTTTTCTCTCTTCCTGCATTTGTGTTGGAAATAAACTTACATCAAAGATACTAGCGTCAATTCCTACCAAAAATGTTGACTCAAACTCCACACCCTGTGACTCACTAATAGTCATTATATGAATATTTGATTTATTGGAAAAATAATCTTTAAAGGGTTTTAGATAATTTTCATTAAACGCTAAAACACCGATAACCATATCCTGAGATTCATCTTTACTAGTGATAAACTCAATTTCTTCTTTCCAACTATTTGTTTTAATCTCTCTAACCTCTTCTCCCTCTTTTAACTGTTCCGGAATATTAACTTCATATCCCAAAGAACGAATATATAATAAAATTTGCTTCGTATTTCTATATACTTTTTGTAAAATAATCATTCTTTCAATATCCACCAATTCATCAATTTCATTCCAATTCTTAATCGAGCCTGAAATTACTTGTTGATTGAAATCGCCCGTGTAGACAACTGAATTAAGTCTACTATTAAGACATGACTTCAGTATTTTTAATTCTTCAGGAAGGTAGTTCTGAAACTCATCAATAATGAGCAGATTATACAGAGTTGGCTGTGCAATTTTCTTCTTGCGATAACTGCCATTTTTTAATTCTTCGTATACTTCATGAAATACTGAAAATTCTTTTGAAGAATTATATTTTGCTGTGAGTAAAAAAATTAAATCAATACGATCAAGCTTTTTTTCTTTTTTTTGTTTTACAAAAATACTATACTCTTTTGCTGATAATGTATTTTTGTAAACTTTATCCAAAAAAGAAAAAAGACTTCCCTTTTTCCACTCTATATTTTTTTCCAATTTTAGAATTTCTAATTTATTATACCTATAAATTTCGAGATTAGTATCCTGCGTATTATTTATTTTTTCGATAACTACACCATTTAATCTTAATACCTGCAATGCCCACCCAGTAAATGTTACAATCTCTACACCTTTAATCCCAAGTTCAGGAAGGAGATGTGAAAAATAATCTTTGGTGTTTTCATCTTGAACAAAAACTAAAATTTTATCATGCGGAAAATATTCAGCACTGTCAGGTGATTGCATTAAAAATGCTACTCGATGTAAAGCTAAAGTTGTTTTTCCAGAACCTGCAGGGCCAGATATTACTAAGGGGCCTCGATATCCTGCACGGATAATCTGATCCTGGGCTTTTTCCATTTGCTCAATTACTTCGGGCAATATGAATCCTTCTTTTTTTTGACTAAAATGTTCTTGATATACCAACTCTCTTGGTATTCCTTTTTCTTCAGTTGCTAAAAAAACTAATTTACCATCAACAATAAGATACTGATCTCTTTTTAGTAAGGTTCCATGCTTAATCGCATTATCAGGTCTTTTATAACTTACACGACCTAACTGTTCAAAACGAAGTGTTGCAATCGGAGTAACCCACGAATAAATATCCTGATCACGAAATGAAAATTTTCCAAAATACAGTCTCTTGTTATCTCCTGAATCTGTTTCGAATTCACAATATGTAAAGTAAGGTGATGGAAATAGCTGCTTTAAATGTTCAACCTGCTCTTGGAGAATACTTGTTAATTTTGCTTCAACTAATACATCACTTGGCATTAAGCCAATTGTTCTTTTATTTTTAGTACGCAAACGTTCCTCCTGAATTTCTACGGCTTCGCTAATCTTTTCTTGCGTTTGCTTGATATGCTTTCTAGCAGTATCAACCATTATTTTTTTAACATTATCATTTAGCATATAGAAAAACCGCCTAATTGGACGGTTTTATTGCGTTAACATAGTAAAAACTTTTCTAATACCAATCTTTTCATATATCTTTAGAATACGAAAATTATACTTTATACATAGCTTTTCGTCAACTTTTTATCGGTAAAACAATGATAAACTAGCCAAAAAATCTTAATCTACTAGAAATTCTTAATTCTAGCATTAGCCTTGATTTTTTCACTTATTATGCTAGAGTAGCTTTTGTTCATACACGCAAGGAACAAGAAAGTGAAAAAGGTAATCGGTCTGGATTTCGGAACCACCAATACTGTTGTCGCCGTGAGCGATGGCACCACTACGGTACCCCTCACCTTTTCTCAAGGAGATACACGCGTAAACTCAACTCCAACTGTCCTTTTCTTTGAAAATGGAACATCACGAATCCTGATCGGAGAAGCGGCTACCAGAGAGTACATGGACGATCCTGACAATGGTCGCTACCTCCGCTCGATCAAGTCGACGTTGTCGAGTAGAACGTTCGACCACACCATCATCCAGGGCAAGCAGATGAACGCGGAGGATTTGGTCTATACCTTCCTCAACCTTCTGAAGCGACGAGTCCTCGATGAGACGGGGATCGAGATTAAGGAGGTGGTCCTCGGACATCCTGTCAGGTTCTCGAACGATCCGGAAATGCACCAGATCGCAAAAGAGCGTTTGACCCGAGCCGCAGCACGAGCTGGCTTTGGTCCGATTACGCTCTGCGAAGAACCGGTCGGTGCGCTCTACGCCTACGCCCACAAGCTTCACAACACCGACCCTCAAACGGTCGTGGTGTGCGACATCGGCGGAGGAACATCCGACTTCACCCTGGCCAAAGTCATGCCGTCAGGAACCATCGACGTCATCGGTGTAGCCGGTACTCGATTGGGAGGAGACGACTTCGATTCGGCCATCATGTGGGAAAAGTTGGCACATCTCTTCGGGCGCAACAGCACCTACAAGAGCATGTTCGGCAACGTGATGCCCATGCCGCATGCGATCACCTACCAACTCCGGCGACCGCACCTGATCCCCCTGCTTCGGGACCGAAAGACGATCAACACGATCATCGAGATCCAACGTCATTCGGACAATCCCAAGGCGATCAAACGGCTCATGACCCTCGTGCAGGGTAACTACGGTCTGCAACTCTTCAGGGAGATCGAGCAGGCAAAGAAAAACCTCACCGGAACCGATAGCACTGCGCTTCGTTTCGAGGAGGACGACCTCGACGTCAACACGACGTTGACTCGCGATGAATTCGAAGCCTATACCTTACAAGTCATCGATGGCATCATCTCGGAGCTGGAAAAGTTCCTCGACAAGCATGACATCATCCCTGACGAAATCGACCACGTCTTCGTGACGGGTGGCACGTCCCATGTTCCAGCGTTTCAACGCAGGCTCAAGGACTTGTTCCCCGAAACAGGCAAGGTCGTGACAGGTGACGCCTTCGCATCAGTCGCGTATGGTCTCGCTACCTATGGTGCGCGTAACGGCTGAGAAGCCAAGAAACGCGTCCACGTGGCAAGACAGAGCCCTCTCCAAACAAGGAGAGGGCTTATCATTTAAATACAGTATTCTGTGTCTCATTTGTCTCATTTTAATAAAAATTGACCCCCGTCCGAGAGGGTTCCCCTACCCTTTCAAAACTACCTCGAAAAAGCCCATGGTTGACTGTAGATGAAAAATTCTGGACTGAGGGTGTGCACACTGTTCCACACCCCCTGGAGGGTGACCGCTAGTCATCCCCCCATTAAAAAACACCCGGTTTTTGGGTGTTTTTTAATATTTAACTTAATATAAGTTAAATACTTCTTCGAGAACTACCTTCAAATTTAGGTAAACGCTCAAATTCCTCTTCCCATTTATCTTCCAATTCAAACTTCTCTAATTCCGCATGTCTATAATAAAAATTTCCTGTAATTGACGAAAGAAAATATTCAGCTGCCTGTTCAGGAGTTTCAATATCCAATGGAATCTGACGACGTTCTTTTAATTGTGCTATATATTCTACCGCCACCTGCCTATTTATATTAAAAGCTCGGTCAAGTTGTAATGCACACCAAAATGGAGAGATAAACGCTTCTTCAAATTGCCAATCATCCACACCCTCAATTTGTGCATCACCATATTTATGAATTGATTCTGCATATAGTCTTAGCACTTTAGCAAGCATCTTTGAATTCACTCTCCCATTCTCATCTTTTTCATATTCTGTAATCCGTATAATACGTCTCACGTTATCCAAAACACATGTAGGTGTTGCTATAATTTCTTCATCGGTAGCTAAAACTTCATTGAGTGTTAAGTCCCGTGATTCAAAATACTCGTCCTGATCCAACATCTTTTCTACCCCATATCCCGTCTCAAAATCCTCAGGCATAAATTCTTGAGAAACTCTATTATCGTCACCCTCGTTTGGTTCGTTTTCTACCATTCGAACAACATCGACATCTCGTGGAATATTCTTTGCGTCAATTCGTAAATTCCGTAAAAGTAATGACCGAGCCGCGCCACCTTTATACGCATACCCTTCTGGTAGCCGTCTTTCTGAAAAATGATTTTTTACAGATATTTTTAATAAATTATTCTCAGTAATCTCAATAATAGAAGTATCAATACCATACCCTTTAAGTGCATCAAAAAAGTCTTTAGCTTCCAAAGCACGCTCTCTCTCAAGAACATCCGTCTGCATTTTTTCCCTGTCTTCCAAATTTTGGTTAATTATCTCAGGAAACATCTTTTCATACACCACTCTTACCTGCTCTTTAAAATCATTAGGTCTTTTAGTTACTGACTCAGGTCTATACTGACCAAAACTCTCCATATTTATTTTAATTAAGTAAGGTAAATCTATGGTAACAGAAAAACTTAAAACAAAAAAGACCAGAATGACTGGCTCTTTTTACCTTTCGTCCTCTAGTTAAGGACTCATCAGTACCGTTTTCAACGGTAGAGGCAATGGGGAAGGTGACTAAAAAACCTTCCCCATGATTGTACGATCTCCTATCTAGTCGTCCGGGTTTAGCGGACTAGGAGAGTTGAAACTACGAGAGCGTCACGACCCGGAAGTTCTCCGGACGGGACTCCCAGACATCGTTGCCGTTGTCATCCTGATAGTCAGGATAGCCATACGCCACGATGTAGACGTTACCCCTCTTGCACATGATGTGCAGCAGAGCATCGTTGGGTTCTCCGACCGGGATCTGGGACAGCTCGACGCCAGTGGCCTCGAACACGCGCTTCTCGAAATTCTTCTTGGTCTCGGACATGACTTCACTCCTTGAATGGTGCCTTTGTGACACCTCGTGAAAGGATATGGGCCTAAGTACAGGCACACTTCATACCATTTTTGATATAGAACGTGCCTGTACCGATACCTTAAAGTAATATCTGAGATTTTATTAAAGAACTATATAGTAAATATTCAACAAAGGAGTATACCATATATTAATGATTTTGTCAAGGTATTTATGCAATAATTTGACTCAACCTAGCAAAATTTGCTTAAATTAGCTCTTTTTCACCTATCTTATAAACTGTCTCATTTGTCTCATTTCCCATAGAAACTGACCCCCGACCGAGAGGCATCCCTCACTACCTAAAAATACCCCTATAAAATCCCTTGGTTGACTGTAGGTGTAATTATCTGGACCGTGGTGGTGCACACTGTTGGACACACCCTGGAGGGTGACCGCTAGTCATCCCCTCCTAAAAACACCCGAATTCGGGTGTTTTTGTTTTGTTATTAATTTTACTGAATATCCTTAAAACTACATTACATTTCTTGAACTTTATTCAACTTATTTTAACTTTTGATATTAAATATTCCAAAAGGAGCATATTACCAGATTCCACTTCATTTACACCTTGTTCTGAATTAATATTAAAGTCTGGCATAATAGTCATCTCGAAATTAATAATCCACCAAACATCAACTTTTTTTAATAAATTATTGATACTGTGGAATTTATTTATATCGATCTCTTGCGTATCATCTATCAAAAATTTTGCTAGTTCATGAGCAATTTCATTTCTATGTTCTCTAATTTTTAGAATTTCAGTTACATCCTTCATATCTAAGGCTTTCATATCATGAAGCCATAGACATGAAGCTCTAAATTTATCATTTTTATCAAATTTATTAAGCTCATTTTTATATTCAAGTGTTTTTACAGGCTTACCATCTTTATAATTAAAATCTGAAAAAAAACTAACAAGCCTGTCCACTATTGAACTTTTTAAGAGTTCATAGGCTGTTAAATATAATGACGATATTCTCAGATTATACTCGAGCCTATCCACGTCAAACATCTTTTGAAAATTCTTTTCTTTCACAGTTTAAACCTATTTTATTTTTTTAAAGAATTCTAAAATTTCTTTAGGCACATGTTCGGCCTTTATTATTTTAATTAACTCATTAGCCAAAGTTTGCCCTTTCGACGGTAAATACTTTGGAGAATTCTTAGACGCAAGAAGATTAGATAATAACTTATGAAATTTTTTATCACGCTCGGTGCCCAAACAACTTCTTATTTCTTGCAAATCAGAGGTGGTTATATCAAAATCACAAGATTCTTTCACAAGTTTTACCCAAATTTCATCAGAAATACTATCCTCCATATCATACCTACCTATCACACATACATTATCAGTAGCAGGAATTGCCGAGTCCCCATCGAAAAAATAATTAACAAGATCATCTTGCTTCTTAAAACCTTCCAAAATTTGGTTAAAAATTTCTAAGTTTTTCTTTCTATTATCTTTACCCCCTAGATGTATTAATTGAATATTATCTTCTTTGATATCTCTACCAAAGTGTAGTTTATAAAAATGTGGCATTAAGAGCATGTCAGTCTCACCCTCGACCACAAAAAATTTATCATGAAATAGTATATCGCTATTTTTAACACATAAAGAAGAGTGGATATCAGAAACATCTTTACAAGAAGATACTACAGAATATTGATTTTCAAGAGAAACTAATCGTATTGAATCAATATCGAATTTATCAAT
The DNA here is from genome assembly GCA_964435035.1 of uncultured Gammaproteobacteria bacterium. GTDB lineage: Bacteria > Patescibacteriota > Patescibacteriia > Magasanikbacterales > UBA922 > UBA922. Next base: position 65,627 of record CAYSXR010000001.1, on the reverse strand, counting down.
AAAAATCGTTGAATGTGTACAGACAAAACTTTGAACTACTCCTTTTGATATATTTTTAATATCAGTGAATAAATTTCGTTGTGCTTTTGGAAATAAATGTATTTCAGGCTCGTCAAAACACCAAATCATTTTTTTGCTTTTCTCTCCCTCATTTATAGATTGCATGCTTTTCCATTTTATTAAGGCAAGCCATATTTGTTTTTTAATACCATCACCCTGCGAATCTAATTTGATGTCACCATCACTAGAAGACTTTTGAACAATAACATCTGAAATATTTTCCTGTATATTAAAATTAACCCCCATTTGTATACTTTTTACCGAGTCTAAATCTGCAAATAATTTTTCAGATAATTCTTTTAGATCCTTGTTTATTTCATCGCTTACATCCTTACTAATCTTTTCAGCTTCTTTAGCAATTTTTTCTTTATGTGGGGCTATTTTTTCCGCCAAAGTATCTTTAGCTATAGATTTTACATCATCCATTGAAATTTTAGCATCAAAGTATCTGAATATGGGGAACAGTGTCTTTAAATCCTTAGTATAATCAAGATATTCACTCCAACACAATTCAGTTACACTTTTCGCATAAATAGCTCTGAGTACTTCTATATTTTTGAATGGTCCAGTTCCATTTTCATTATCAATTTCGTCTTTTTCGATACCTAATTGCTTTGTCAGTCCTGCAAGAACAGTTTTAGTCTGTTTCCACAATTCTTTAGTGGTCGAAGGATCAGTACTATCTTTCGTACATAAAAAAGTAGCTCCATTTTCTTGCTGAATACAGTATTTTTTTAAAATTACTATATCATTACCTGAAAAACTTTCTCTACTCCATTTAAGATGATTAGATGCATTTTCATCAAAAAATTCTTTTGAATCTGATTCTTCACATTCAAAAAAACCAATTATATAAATCGATGTCGGGTCATACTTAAAAATAGGAAGATTTAGTGTGACGAATAAATTATTAAATTGTAACTCATCAATTGGAGTATTAGAGACATCCGAAGTTATCTTCCCTGTTGACTCAAAATCCAATTTCTTGTTATTGAGTATGCAACCTATAGACTCAAGAATAACGCTCTTACCTGAATCATTTGGTCCTATGTATATATTCGGCTTATCTTCAGAAAAATCCTGGACGATAATTCTGCAACTTTTAAAATTAACAATCACTATCTTTTTTAAGAACATATCTTATATTATACTCTGGATTCTACTACGCCCTACCAGTCTGGTCAATCAAAGTTGACTATAAGAAGTTCTTATTTATGTTTTCAAAATTATCTTATTTTCTTTTAATTCTAGTTTATTCTTAATATTAAAAAATAACTCTCTTTTCTCCTGAACTCCTCCTTTTTCTAATATATACTTTGCATACTTCTTCATATCTACACCTTTCTTTTTCTCTAATTCCTTCTCCTCTAACCCAAGCACTGCATACCTAAACTGACTATACCGATCCAACTCAGCTTCAAGCTTCTGCTTGATTCCTAATTTATCTAGACTCACCTTATCTATTATCTCAATTAGTTGCTTTATCACCTCATTTTCATTCATACTCACTCCCCTACAGTTTTGGTCTTTACTCCTCGTACATACATAATATACATACCTATGTACATTCCCATTCTGCTGATGTTTGAATTTTTCATCAGCAGTGATTCCTGAACCACAATTTCCACAGGTCATCATTCTGGTGAATGCGAATTCTTTGTTCTTCTTCATGGTTGCATTAGTTTGATGTTCTTTGAGTACCTGCTGTACTCTGTCGAATAACTCTTTTGTAATCAGTGATTCATATTTGCCGGTGTACCATGTGCCACTCCCGGTCGGATATTCAAAAACACCATAGTAAAAGGTGTTTTTGAGAATCGTGAATAAATTTGAGACGGTAATATATTTCCCTGTTCTTGATTTGAAATTAATTTCCTTGAGCCACAGATACACCTTTCTTCCACTCCATCCTTCGTACGCAACTTTCTCAAATATTTGCCTTACGGTATGCATTCTCTCTGGGTCAACTATTACACTACAAGGTTTATCTATTCTCTTTTCATTTGAATACCCTACGGGAGCTACCTTATGGTCGACGGACCTTGTGCAATTTCTTGTTTTATAAGATCACACCCCATGCACATAAAAAATTGTTAGAGATTTATACAGTATATCATAGCATTTACGTTCAATTACAGTTTCCGCAGTGTTACTATTTTGGTTGAATCAAATTTTCTCATAGGTACTATACTCGTAACATACAATCCTGCACTCTCTGCAAATTTTTGTATATCATACTCAGTACAATACCTTTCAAAATGATACGGTTCATCACATGCATCCAGATTATACAACCATTGGAATATTCTCCCTGATGGTATGGTGTCTATAATATAGAATGACCCACCTAGAGACATTACTCGAGCTACTTCTTTATACACTTCTACAGGTTTTTGGTAGTGATGTAGTGCCATGCAGGAAAGGATGGCGTCGAATCGACTCTTTCCATACGGCAGAGCCTCGGCTAACCCGACGGTAAACGAACACCAGGGGTATTTTTCTTTTGCCTTATTGATACAGCTTTTTGACATATCTATACCGTGAAACTGGATATTCGGAGCAGCTATATGGAGTGCCCTCAATTCATCGCCATTGCCACAGGAAATATCCAAAAGTGAATGAGCAGAGGAAAGATTGAAAAAAGATGCAAAGCGTTTACGTCTTTTTGTATATATTCGCTGTCTCGTGTTCTCTATGATCTTTGTGATCAATCTGTACATATTAAACTGATCGCACACAAGCTTCATGATCTGTTTTGCACATCTCAAATCCCTCAATACTCCAGGCAGTAATACCATTAGTAAGCGATCGTGCGTCTACACCTTTATTTCTCAGATAATTAGTTACCATGAGCGATTTTCTTCCGACAGCGCATACGATAATTATCTTTTTCCCGATTCCAAAAGGCATCGCATCTTCCTCAAACATGCTATCAAGATACTCAAAGGGCATATTCATCGAACCCCGTATATGTGCTGCTGCAAATGCACGTGGTGTTCGCATATCCACAATCATGACTGAGGGATCATGGAGTGTCTCATGTAATTCACGAGAAGAGATAGAGAGTTCTTTAGGAGACATGATTTCAAGACCACTATCTTTCCATGATAGTTTTTTACTATTACCCCACAACTCAGGCATGCGTTTTTTGATATATGATACATACCACTCTACTCGATCGCATACAATAAATACCACTACTGTTTTCTCTTGGGGCGGATGCTTTTTGAAATACTCAATTGCAGTTTGGTATACCGCTCCCCCTGTTGGACCACTCATAACTCCTGCTTTGCGTATTAATTGAAGTGATCCTTTGAGAGCACTGAGCGAATCTATAGGTATAATTTCTTCATAAAACGTAGGATCAAGTAACCCCACCTCGTGAATCTCATCTTTTGTTCTAATGCCTGGAATATAATCATTTTTAGCAGCAACGACCCCAATCGTCTTTAGATCATGATCACGTTCTTTGATCTTTGATGCCGGGCCGCGAGATGAGCCAGTCGTGCCGAGTCCTGCGAAATAATAATCCACTTTCGGAAGGTCACGCATAATTTCCTCTCCCGTGGTTCGGTAATGCTCATCTAAATTTTTTTGATTGTTATACTGAGACGTAAAAAACTTCTTGTCCGCATCCAGTTCGAGTTCACGGTGAATATACACCAGAGGATCATTTGGGTCATTCGGATCATGACAATCACTTTTCCCTGGCAATTCTTCGATCACGGCTCCCATGATCTGTAAAATATCTCTCACTTCATCCACCTTGATTCGATTGGTAATAGTTTTAAACGGTATTCCAAACGTACTTGCAATTCCCTGAATTGCTTTTGCCGTATTCCCACTCGACATTTCAATGATTGTTTTCTGTTTATCTTTTAGATCACTAATATCGTCCCGAAGCATACCCCACACTGCACGGTCTTTTACTGAACCGAATGGATTCATGTATTCGAGTTTTGCGTATAAAGTAAGGTTTGGAATTCCATGAATAGTAGCATCTATTTCCAAGAGTGGAGTGTTTCCGATTATTTCCGTAATGTGTGTATATTTCATATATTATATTTTCATATCTTCAATACTTTCCCAGGCACCGTTGGTAAGATATGCGACATATTTGGGAGCGATCGGCTGCATGAGCATGTGGCTTTCCGTAAAATCCATAAAATATCCTGCCGTGTTTATGAATATGAGTAGATCTCCACAATGAGGCTCATAGGGCATATATATTTTTCGTCTCGCAATCATATCGCTTTTCATACATAAGTTTCCTGCGATAAATGTGGCGAATGACTTGTATTCTTTGGGTGACTCATCGTCGGAAATAACTACCGGATCAACCATATACATCTGATCACTCCCTCCCAATTGAGATCGATTCATGTCGACAATAAGTACATTATTACCGAATGATGAATGTTTTTTATCCACGATCTCCGTTACCGTAATTCCTACTGAATCGAGGAGTGCACGTCCTGGCTCAATCACAAGTGTGAGCATGTGATCAGCAAGCACCTCTCCTACAGATGCGCGATAACTCTCTATTGTATCGTCAAGAAACGAGGAGAGTTCTTCATACTGATCTTCTCCTTTATACTGAGGAGCAAACTGTGGACTCCCACGAAGCACACGCTGCTCACTCCAATATCCTAATCCTGACTTATTCCATCCCAGATGATTGTACTGCGTTTGAACTGATTCAATTAATGCAGTGGTGAACGTATTCCATTCAGTTTCCGAGCTGCAATAATTCACTCCAAATCCTCCGCCGATATTTATCTCTGTTGGGTGAAGACCTCGATTAAGTGCATTCAGGGTATACGCAAGCGTTTGTTCAAGCATTGGTTTCCGTAATTTTTTTGCATCTGCATTGATATGAAAAGCAAACCCTCTAAACTGTACATATTCTTTTTCTCTCACCATGATTTCTAGTACTGTTTCGATTTCATGAGTGAGTATCCCAAACCTGCTTTCCGTACCGGTTGAGAGAATACTATCCACATTAAGACGCATGAGTACAGGATATTGCCATTTCTGTTGCAGTTTAACTTCTTGAATAACTGCATTGAGTTCACTCATACTATCCACGACAATTGAAGCGTCTACCTTAATCAACGAAGAGATATAATGTCTGTTCTTGGGTCCACCACCCGAAATTCGTATTCCTTCAAATCCTGCGCGAATCGCCGACTCAAGCTCACCCGATGATGCCACATCAATCCGTGCGCTAGGAATATGTGCGAGAGCACTAACCAGAGCCGATGATTTATTTGGTTTATGTGCATATTGGATCTGATGCCTCACACCTCGCTCTTCACACACCTGTCTGAATTTCTGATAATTTTCAACAATAATCTCAGGGAATACGATATTCACTGCTCCTCCCGCCTTTTCATACACGCTTCGCACTCGTGTAGAGTCACTCAGATATTCCCCAATGTGCGAGTGTATTCTTGGAGATAACTGTAACATCTGATTATCTTTCATACGACAGATCAGTATATGAAAATGATTCATCAATTTGTACACTCAGATCACCATGTCGATTGATAATATAATCAGCTTGGGAGTGCTTTCGATGCAGATCAAAGAGTAATTTGAGACGCTCATTAATACTCACCATGTTTTGAGCTGCCTTTTTTATAATTTCAGAAAATAAAATACTCTCATCTAAATCCAGTTCAAATACATTTTTTCCTTCTCTCCGGAATGTTTTTAATTTTTTAAGCAATGGTATGGTGCATAGTACTCTGTGTCCGAGCTCCGCTTCTATATACGCAACATCCTCATCGTCTTCGATTTTATTTCCGATAATGCAGATATATTTCAAAACTTTTCCTGACTCAGCCAATGAGAGATATTCTCGAGCCAGGCTCACGCTTTCGGCAGTCGGCTCAACTACGAGACATACCAGATCAAAGGACGCATGAAGTGACCCGGCAAATGCATCGGTTCCTGCGGTCATGTCTGCGACACAAACATGCTGTTCATCGGTAATCGTATGCGAAATAAGAGCTTCAAACACTGCTAGATTTGTGTGATAACAACTCTCACCAATACCCTCTTCTTCGTAGGTTCCCACATGCATCAGATGTCCGTATTCTCCTACGGACGTTGCATATGAACGAATTAATTCATGTGTAGGAGTGATATATAAAAAATTAGATTCTCTGGTCGGTGGAGTTGTTTTAACGATATGTCCAGGACTACTAATACGAGTATTGTTTCCACGGATATATGCTTTTACACCCCTTTCATTACTCTCAAGTGACAATGCTTTTTCTCGGGAAAGCGCTACACCCAATAACCCACTCATGTGCATATTGATGTCTGCATCAATACAAAGCCAATGCTTTTTCTGTTCAGTTAAAAACTTTAAGAAAAGTCCCGTTACCGTACTTTTCCCGCTTCCTCCTTTTCCGACAAATGCTATTTTCATAAATATAGTTAGGTAGAGATCGGGAACGCGTTAGGACGCTCCCGATCCCCTAGTCAATGATCATGCGAGCACGTGTGTGCTGCTTTCCTTCTTTGTAAAAGGACAATTTGCCCCAGCGCGATTCCCGCGAAGCCTAGATGCAGCAGAAGATGCTCATCGATTGCGAGTCCTACGGTTCCCGTGATACTTGCTCCGATAAATACGATTCTCAACCAACCACACGTCTGGAAGATTTGCCAGAGGGCAGTTGCCAGTGCCACACCCCAGAACAGGATTTCGATCCATTCGTTGTGGGCGAGAACACCGAGTACTGGAATCAGAGGAGTCAGTATGGCAAGCCCTAGACAGTGAATCAGACACAGAATACTTGCGAAGGTGCCGATCTTTTCTACTACAGCCGTTTTTCCCTGCGACATGTTTCCTTATTCTCCTTGCGTGCTTATTTGCTAATTGCAAATGAGTTTCAATATATATTACTGCAATTCATTTGCAATGTCAAATTTGAGTATTAAAAACATGACTCTTAGTAAGAGTCATGCGGTGTCTCATTTGTCTCATTTTAATAAAAATTGACCCCCGACCGAGACGGGTTCCCCTACCCTTTAAAACTACCTCGAAAAAGCCCATGGTTGACTGTAGATGAAAAATTCTGGACTGAGGGTGTGCACCAAAATAGACATGCCTGCTGGGTATCCGAGAGGGATATCCCAAATGGACACATTAAAAAACACCCGAATAGGGTGTTTTTTAATAATCTATACACTACTATTTTCTTAGTCGATTTTAATATCCCATGTTTTTTCGATTTTTGAATAGTCTTCAGTATCATCATTCAGAAGTGCGGGAAGTTTTTTACCTTCAATAATTACTGCTCGAAATATCCCTTCAAGCCATTTTCGTGCATTTACCGGATCAGTTTCTTGCACACTACTAACTTTTTTAGTGCCCAACTTTCTATCAAATCCGTTCAACAAGGCTACTTGTAATTCTTCTGACTCACCTGTTTTCAATCCTGCTGCTTTTGCTGCAGCACGTAATTTTTTAAGTCCACGAATCATATCCCGCATATCTTTGAGATGCGCACGCCGCACACCATTATACTCTTTTGAAAATGCTGGATCATTTCTCCCTTCGGTCCAGTGAGACATAGTTCCGATATCTACTATCTCTGCCGCAAGCGTAATATTTGACGAATGTAGGCGAAAATGAAAATATCCAGTGTTTAGCAACACTGCTATATTCTCCCCCATTCGTATAAAAAATCTTTTAAAAAATTCTTTTTGATCGTCTGTTTTTTCTATCGCAAGATCTCGTGCATTTTGATCAGTATCATGATTTTCCTGATTATAAATTTCAAACGCATGTTCAAAAATTTCTTGTCTTCGGGATTCTGCATAACGAGCTTCTTCGATTCGATCATTTGTTTTGAGCAATCGGACTCCCATATACGGATGGTAGTCTTTTCGCTTAATAATAACCTCTTTTTGACGAAGCTCATCAACTGATACTTTATCCCCTTTGAAATAAACCCCATCTAATCGCGCAATTGCCCAGTAGGTTTCAGTGCGAAGTCCCTCCTCAATCAGCATACGTGACTTTGCCATGATATCCCCCGTCTCATATTCCTTTTTTGAGGAGAGTCCCAACATTTTGTATCCAAAACTGTGTTCAGGTTCATCGGGTTTTGTCCACACATCGTAATTTTCAATATTTTCACCTTTGAGTGTAGGCTTGAGGTAACCCACACCTTTGGTGTTCACACAATAAAATGGTTCTTCATGAGTAGTCCATTTTCCATTTTCAATTGTTCGCACCGAGAGAGAACTGTGTACACCATCTTTGGTCGAAGATCTCCAGTGTGGTGCGTGTATTATACGTTCTTCAGTACCACCAGATGGATTGATGAAAATAAGAAAATCTTGTAGAGATCTTGCTGAATGTACCGCGTCATTTACTTTGGTAAAATGGTAGTCGACATTCTCCTCAAGATGAGAAAAGTGTTCTGTTTTAGATTCCAAACCTGCTATTTCTCGCCCCCCATCTTCATCAAGTTCGGCAATGTTTTTTAGCTCTCGTGCTTCCGGTGGGACATATCCAGTTTCTCGATTCATAGAGTTATCATGTTAATGGTGTTTATTTAGGTTTTTGGTTTCCAATCTCCGTACCATGTTTCCTGTCCCTGCTCATCCATCTCCCAAATAATTACACACGGATTTCCTCCATTTTTATTCCAAATTGGATATCCATTGAAATTCGTTTCTGGCTCATATGTTAAACCTATCCTGGAACATGTTTTCCAACGATTGTGGTAGGATGATGATACAGCAGGTCTATTGGTAGACGACGTAGTACTAGGATCCATTGGAATTACCACACGTTGTTTTTTGTCTCCCCTGCCATTTTTCACCCGCTCATTACTTAATCGTCTTGCCGTATCAATAACTTTTTTCAGACTTTCGACAACAAATTCATCCCCATCTAATCCTTGGATAAAATTTTCTTGTGGATTATTTGCTCGAGCAACAAGAGTCGAGATGCCCAATTCATCAGTGGTCTGTACTCCAAGGAGTGACCCTTGTAGTGTTTCCTGATTCGTACTACGCCCGGTTACATATATCCAGGAGTGAAGTCTCACGCATTCTCCTTTTGCGAGAACCATATGTTGTGATGTATAACAAGCGTCCCCTATATCACCAGAATAGATACGCAGAGGCCCAGCGACTGGCACCATAGCAACTCCAATCATCTTATCTGTTTTTTCGATTGTAGGATTAACAATATGTTTGATTTTTTGGGCCAATTTTTCAATCGGTTTTTCTCCTTTACTACTTTCTTGCTGTTGCCACGCACGCTCCAGTGCAAACACAAGACCTGAAGAAAATGGGGTATGTCCCGTATGTGCCGGATCTTGTTTTTTTGCAAGGTAATGTTCGGAGAGATACTCGCGCGAGAAGCGAGCAAGCTCAGCCACACGTGTTTCAGTTACACGAGAGTCTCCACCAAAATGTTGGAGGAGTGAGTCTCTCCACCCTTCTGGAGCAATTTTTAAGATATGAGCCATGGACATTTCTCGGAGCATCTTAAACGCTTTCGGGTCAGTAATCTGCGATAGAATTTCCATGGTTTTTACGTACGTATCTTCTACATCAATATTAGCGCTCCAAATCTCAGAGAGGCGCACAGCTGATTCATACATATTACGCAGCCCTTCAATCTGCTTTTGCATCCCCGCTCGACCCCGTTCACTGGCAAGCGCCTTTTGTTTTTTTGCAAGTATAGACTTTTTTTGTTCACTTGGCTCACTCATAATTGCCTGCTGCCATTCTTCCTGACTCATTTCAAACTCATGCGAAAATATCTCAATTGATTCTTTAAGAGATGACATCAGCTCCTCTCTCCTTTGTTCCCAATATGCGTCATCTACATGAAATGTATGATGAATAGCTTCTGCTAACGGAGTATACTGCTCGCCCACTTCTGCGCTCGCCCACATTTTTTCAAGTTCAGTCAATGTATCTTCGTTTCGTTTTGGTGTACTGTTTTCACTTCTCACTTCTCGCACCTGAAAATGCTCTTCTGTATACCCTCTAGGGAGTATCGCTATTTCCGGTTGTTCTTCTACTGTCTGTTGCCACTGTGTGAGTAGTATGTCGACACTATCTCCCCGTTTCCATCGAGTATTTCCTGTCAATCTTTGAAATTGTTCCTTGCCAATTTCTGAAAATATACTTGCAGGAATCTGATCAGCAAGTAACTCAGTTTGAAACCCACGAACTATCTTTTCAAGTTCGCTGAGCAGCGATTTGGGACTTGGGAATCTCCAAGATTTTTCCGCATTTTGTGCCCTCACTTTTACACCACAACTTTCAAACAGCACAATCACCTCTTCGGGGATATCGTCCCATGAACGTGCCCGGCTACAGACTGAATAGACGCGAAAGACAACAGGGAGATTAAGCATTCCATATTTTTTTATGAAACCCACAAGCAGCTCTGTATCATCAGAGTTTTCCATTGATATATCCCCTTTTGAAAATATATCGGCCAGAAATGGTTGCAATTCTTTTTTCCACGGGTCATTTTCTTCGTTTTGATTAATTTCTTGAATTTTTTTAATTCGCATGAGTGCATGTATCCATGGATTTTTTAAAAAATGATCTAATATGTCTTTGCGATCAGTTTCACTTATCGCCATAATGATTAACCGAGGATTTGTGATTATTATCTTGCCAATCTGTTCATCAATTTTTTTTATCGTATTTTCATTAAGAAGAAAAGGTAATTTTATTAACAATTCTATTGCGTATGTAGGATTGATCCACAGAGTCTCTGTAAATTTTTGATGTATTTTTTCGGTATGAAATACTTCGTCTGGGATATTAATTTTTTCTTTAATTGACCAATCAACTGCTTTACCTGATAACACCCCTTCTACCATCTTGAGTGCCATTCGTGCAATATGTTCTGAATCTTCAAAAAATGTCTTTGGAGTTATTCCTGCCGTCTCCATAACTGTTTTCACATACTCAATCCCGCATGCTATTACACCATCAAAAATTCTATCCCCAATATAATCTTCGTTATTTTTATCTGTAAATTTTTCATTTTGTATTCCGAATATTTTTTTGAATGTCTCTATGCATTTTTTCGTATGATCGGTAATTGTTATTTTTGATGAAAGCCCCTGTATGAGCCATTCCCTTATCTTTTGTTCCACCTGTTCAGTAAGTGCATTTAAGAAATTTTGATCTGTCATTTCTATCATTTTTTCCAATATTTTTTCTATTTTTAATATACTATCTTCATTAAAACTTTCAATTTCAAATATACTCTTTACAATTTGAGATCCGATTAATTTGATACATTCTCTGTCTGATTTCGATAGTATTTTTTTAATCGTTGCTAGTTCACTATCAGTGTAATGCTGAATTTCTCTCTCATCCTCGTTAGCAAACTCAGCAAATGCAGTGGTGAATATTTTTGTGTACGCCTCATCGACTGCATATAAATCTATATACCCTCTTTGTTCCCCAGATCCATACTTTTTGTATAGGTTAAAAATTTCAGATTTATCGGTCAGGCATGTCCTGTCAAAAAAAATTTTATGTTTTTCGTATATTCTTTGTGTATCCTTATCGGACATGTCTGCCTGTATATCGAATTTTTTTTCAGTTTGATAAATAGCAAAACTTTTTTGCACAGATGATTCATTATCAATCACCTGTCGGTTCAGCTCTTCTTGTACCAAGGTTTTCAATATTTGTATATCTTCATCAGCAGGGCTCACGCCTGTTACTTTTGTAATTTTCTCCCAATCATCTTTTATTTCCGTATACAGTATGCTGTCTGATCTTTGTCCTGTGTACGGAGCGTATTCTCCTAAATTTACTATTTCAGATTTAAATATTTCTCTTATACCATGTGCGTATGTTGAAAAATCAGGATGTACACCAGTAATTCTTTCTATTGTGACAATAGTTGATAACATTGTTGAAGCCATCAATGACCTCCTCGCCACGTCAATCCACCGAGGTATGATTATTGAATACCAATTTCGTACCTGTGATTCATTAAATATGATCTCATTTAATGAGATGCCTGTGAATTCACTAATTTTTTCTAACATCCTGATCAAAAATGCATCATCGCCATTTTTATCATTAAAATAACCACCTGAAGAGTAGACATTAACATACCCGTCGATTACCTCAAGGAGAACGCTATTTACTCTTTCCTTACTCGGCCGATATGTTATCTCAGGAAAATTTTCTTCTAATCTCTTAATCGCAAACAACCGTGTATATATGTTTTCAGTAGACTCACCAAATATTTGGTCACAAATACGCACAAGATCGCTTACCGAATATTTTTCTTCTATTGCCCTACGAACCAGACTCACTGTGGTATTATTTTCTGTATCTTTAATAATTTCTTTGAGTGTATCAGGATCATCTTTGTGACGTAAAAATAAAAATATTTCAGGATTTTGTAGGTAATAACGAAGTTCCCTTGTGTTTGTAATATCACTTGACACATCAGGCACAATACCTGTTATTTCATAAATACGAAAAAAATTTTTGATCGTTTTTTCTGGAAACGATACCTTACTACCATCATCAAATTCTTCTGATTCAGCAAAATAGTCATACATGCTTCCGATTGTTTCTTTCAATTCTGCTGGACGTTGAACTACTTGCATAAGCCCGTATACCTCTTCAAGACAACGGAAGCGTATTTCAAGCCCACAATCCTGTGGATTTTCAATGATGTTTATTAAGTCATTAATTTTTGAAAATATTTTTTCTTCGTCTTTCTCTTCTTGTTGTTTTTCCGCTATTTCAGTATTACCCTCTTCAAGCATCCTACGTGCCCCTACCCCCCCCTCCCCATCCTCGCTCTAGACTTCCTCTTGGCATATCAATAAATAATTAAATCAGTATTAGAATTAGCTGTATCGTAGCATAATTTTTGTTTTTGCTTCAAATAAGTACCACACATACCCACGTATTATCCTTCATTTTTCCGATAGAAACTAGACACAACCGAGAGTGGTATCCCCTTAGGAACGCGGTGGTGTACACTGTAGAATACCCCCTAGGGTGACGAGACTAGTCATCCCCAATAAAAAACACCCGAATTCGGGTGTTTTTACATTCAAAACCAAAGACGCTATACTTGTTGACAATACAGTAAATTTGTGTAAATATAGCGAAAAATCTACTCTTTATGATTATTCAAAATAAAATCTTTATTGTGGGTGTAGGCATTATTTTAGTAGCTGCCGGCTTTGTTATCGGAAATATTACTACTGAAATTACTATCAAAACTATATATACCGAAAAAGAAATTTTTTCTACTACAACACCAATTACTGAAATTTCTCACAAAAAAACTATTTTTGACCTTGCTAATGAGCATAAACCTTATCATGTTGGAGAAAAAAGAATTATCGATCCAATCGATTTTATTAACACAATAGATGTATCTATTGATCTAGCCGTGATCCATGAAATAGAAACAATCTATGACACAAAAAACTCAGTCACTTATCGAGTGTTCCGTGTAGGCTACGACGATGAACCGCCGACCTATTACGCAGGCAGAATTATTATTCAAACAACATATTATGACGGAACACCAGATTATCATTGGTCCTATTTTGTAACTGAAATTGCAGATCTCAATTATTTTGGTAAATTTGAAATGTATGAAGATAAACTGATAGCTGAATGCGGCATGATAAATAATTCTCAACCTTGTACATATTCAATTCGTTATAATATAGATAAATCAACCCTTTCTATTGAAAAATTAAAATGACTATGACCAAACGCACACTAGCTGGAATTTTGTTAGGTACTTTTCTGGGAATAATTTCTATAACTGTCGTAATTTTTTCTTCAAAATGGTCCGTAAGCGATTTTTATACTATTACATATACTCCACGCCAGACACCTCTCTCTCCTCCACCTATAAGACAATCTCCTCAAAATCAAATTACTGAGAGTACAGCTACATCATCTCAACTTATTGAAGAACAAGGTAATTTTTATGAAGGTGAAAGTAGAAATATTGATTCCAATTACCAAATTACTGAAAAATCACTTAAAGATGCTTCGCAATCTAAAAGTATTATAGATTTAGAAGAAAATACCTCTTACACACTCTATACATTTTCCAATGATTCGAGTGACAATCAGCATACTACTTCTACTATTCTTAAAATATCTCGAATCCATAGCGATAATTCTGAAGAGGTAAGCTATTTTTATTTACCTATTACTGATTTGGATGTAATTGGAGAAATGGGATTTGTAACAAATGGTATTACTATAAATTGTGATCCTGCTTTTGATCGAAATAGCTGCACATACTACATCATATTTAATGACTGGCTCCCTACTGACATGGTAAATATTCACAAAATTTCAATTTCAAAATTAACTCCAAATCCAATTAAAACAAAATACTTCTCACTTGCGAAAAATATTTCACAGAAGTTACGCGATTTGGGTATTGAAAATATGTATACCGAAATTCCAGGCTGGGAAGATACTAGTGTTAGATACAAAATGACATTTATTGATAATCCTATATACCAACTTTTTATTATGAGTCCAGATTTTGCGGTAGGACTTGGTGAAGGTGGCCCAACATCATTTACTCCAAACACTACCGACTTTACTGGTACTGCAGAAGAAATCACTAATCAGCTTGTACAGCCTGGCAGATACCAAGAACGTAATGTGCAATATACGACAAAAACAGTACTAAATGGATTAAATACTTTTTGGACATTTGGTGATTTTGGATATGCAAGCGAAGAATATGCTGTGCAGGTCCTTACTGAAGATAAAAATGAAACTGGGTATCTTATATATATTAGTATGCCCAATGCATATAAAAATAATCCCCAAGCTGGATATGAAAGTGTGAAAGATAGCGAATTTGTAAGAAAAATTCTCTCAGTAATAGATTAATTCTATGCCCCCCAGATGCTGAACGCTACCCGTCTTTCAAAAAACACCCCTCCAAATCGGAGAGGTGTTTTTATGTTAACTTATTATGTCTCACTAGAACAGACTTATACTGACTACGTATTCGCTGTTACATACCACTACCCATTTCATTCTGCATTATTGAGTAAATTTTCAGCACGTTTAGACAAATCAAATAAAACTCCAAGCTCTGTTACTGATAATTTTCTTGGTTTAATATCTTTCACACAAAAAACTCCTACCGGCAAATGACTCGCTCTATCATAGAGTGAAAAACCCGCATAAAAACGAATGAACGGTTTACCAGTCACATACGGATTATTTTTAAACCGTTCATCTTCAAGTGTATCTTCGACAATAAAAACTCTCTCCGCCAGCAGTGCCCAACTACAAAATGCGATATCTCGAGGGCCCTCTTTCATATCAAGTCCCTGACATGACTTATACCACTCACGATTCTCATCAAGAATGGAAACCGTCGAAATAGGTATGTGCAACTCCTCTACTGCTTTTTGTGTCAGAGCATCGTATTTGGGATCTGATGGTGTATCCAAAATCCCTAGTCTATGTACTGCATCTAAACGTTTTTTTTCTTTCTTGTGTACAGGAGCTTTCATACGTAAAAATAATAATAAAAAAGTCCACATGGTAGTATGGACTTCGAAGAGTCTCTTATTTGTATATACTAGCAGGTATTAATAAGCTCTGTAGCTTCTAATGAAGATAGTATACACAAATTTTTATTACATTCAAATAGTGTATACCCACTGGTCTACACCCGCCCTAGTAACCATCACCTCTCTTCTAAAAACTTCTCTGAATCTGAATTGGAAGATTTTTATGCGCCTATAAGTTTATTACTTGAACTTCCCTTCACTTAGAAAAAATGTTACTGCATCCAATACTTCAGGTGAATTCATAATCCACGTATGTTCTGCTGGCACAATAAAAAAATCTTGTACATTGTCGAGCTGTGTACGTTCTACAGACACTTTCTCATCATATTCACCTGCAATCACACCTACTTCATAGTGAGGCACTGGCAATGTATTCACCAGACTTTCATCATCAGTAGACAACTCTTCAAGTGCAGGACCCATGATACGCCCTACCAGTCTACTGCCAAGCCACTTATCTGCAGTATCACTCCCCTTATTTGGGGGAGCGAGCATTACAAGCCGATGCATTCCTTCTAATTCATTATGTGCCAAAAAATATCGTGCCATTATCCCGCCCATCGAATGTGTGACAAAATTTATTTTCTTATTTCTGTCAGTATATGCTTCTTCTATTTCTGGCTTCACGTATTTTTCTACTAAATTTTCGATACTATCCCTCCTGCCTGGATAATTAATATTAATGACCCGATATCCTTCTCCTGCAAGATGCACGCCCATTCGCTGCATTGAAAGCGATGTTCTCCCAAGTCCATGTAATAAAACCACATACTCTCCCTCATTTTTAAGAGACTTTGTAATTACATAATGGTTATACAAAAAATATATACCAAACGATAGTATATTTATTACGAGTAGTGCCGCGACTACAAAAAAAACTTTCTTCATAAGAATTAAGTCTACCACAGATTACCACTAGCTGTTAAGGTGTACAAATTAACATGTACATTATCAGATACTCACACTTCTAAAAAATCTTCGACTATTCTACATGTAGCGTTCTTAATGTATATTTGCTACGTATATATTGAAAAAAATACATTTTTTTGATAACGTTCCCTTGGAATGGACACTATAGTCCTACAATCAAAAACACCACAGACAAAGGCATACAGTCATGAATCGGTTCCTTCACATTTTTACCCTTCTTATCATCTCATTCTTCTGCACCACGGGGTGTACACCTGACCGTTCAGGCCCCCCTGCCCGTGCTCGTAAGCAACCCCTCCATCACGAGCGTCGACGATCCGTTTACCCTGTACATCCCGTGTAATGCCAACTGAGGTGTCGGGCTCTCATGGAGATTTCATCAGAGCCCGTACCCACTACAACAAAAACATCCCGAATTATCGGGATGTTTTTTTGTTTCATACTACTCCTATAAGCCGAATTTTGTATCTCGACATAGTCGAGATGACGATCATTTCTCTAGCCTCACTGTTGCCAGTAAGATCAAACGAGCTAACTTTTCGAATCTCGATTACTCGAGAAACGCTGCTCTTTCTTCGGGTAGGGTTTACCATCAATCTGTCTTGCGACAGAGGAAGTATAGTAGCATTGATACAGTGCATATGCTGAACCTATCAATACTTCTACACACTTTTCACCTTTCACCAATGCAAAGCACTGGCTAGTATAGTCTCTGTGGCACTTTCCCGTCAGAACATGTTACCATGCCTGAGGTGGGTGTTACCCACTACCTTTTTTCTTATCTAAAATTTAGACAAGAGAAGTTCGGACTTTCCTCCCCAATTAGATTGGGACGATCATCCAGAGCACTATGAAACAGTCGCATAATACCACAAAAAAACGGTTTTGTCAACCGTCTATACGTGATGTTTCACTTCTCTAACTAGACAACTAGATAACCAGAAAACTTTTAGAACTTTCTCCCCTTCCCCACCACCATATCAATCCTACTCTTTGCGAGTCTAATGGTAATTTTTACTTCCTTTGTCGTCTTCCCGTCTGCTTCTACAGAGAATGGTTTTTTACTTGTTACTACCATTTCTTCAAATGGAAAAATACTTGGCTCTTCGAATTTTTCTTTTTTAAACCATCCGCCTGTTACTACGGGGCGCAAAAATGCTTCAAGCTTATTGTCTTGTGGATGCGCGATATATCTTTTTCCTTTTCCCGTCCAGACAAATGGTTTCAAATTACATACCACGAGCTCCATCTTTCCGGTCGTGGTGGAAACATTAAAACGCTCATCATATTGAATCGAAATATTACTTGGTGGAATATGGAGTTGGGAAATAAAATACCGATTATTAATCCAACCTACATCAAGACGCAACCGTCTCCGACGAGCGAGTGTATCACAAGCATCGATTCCAATAGGGATACCTAATACTTCTGCAATACTATTGTCTGGCCCGAGTGGAATAAAAGCGAAGGTAATATCATATGAAGCCACATATGAAAGTACATGACCAAAAGTTGTGTCGTTTCCCACGATCACAATTGTTTTGGCTCCCCGGCGGATTTCTTCCTGAATCAAAAACTCTGAAGATGAGTACTGTTGTAGACGAATGATTTTTCCTGCAATTCCATAGTCAGTCAGGCGAGTTTCAAGAGCCTTAAGTACCGTCTCATATCGCCGGTGCCTCAAAAAGTTGTCGTAGAGATAGACATACATACCACCAAGTCAACAAGAGTAACTTCTCTATCCTACACCTCATCCTCGGTAGTGTCTTCAGGCATCAAATCTATTTTGGATTTGGTTCGGCCGCCAGCTCGCTTCCGCTCTGGACGAATATCTTCAATTTCAATATCAGTCATGGTCACTTTCCCATGGACAATGGCTCCAGATTCTACTTCCAAGACTCTGCAATAAATATCACCGAGTACACGTGCGCTCTGCGTAAGCTGAAGTTTTTCTTCTACTCGCATGTTTCCTTTTACTTCTCCTGCAACGAGTGCATCGCTTGCTTTTACATTGGCGAGTATTTTTGCCCCTTCTTCGACGGTGAGAAGTCTGCCAGTCTGCACATTTCCAGATACCGTACCTTTGACGAGAATATTTCCTTCTGATGAAAAATCACCTTCCACGACGACTGATGGACCAACAACAGTCTCAATCTCATCTGCTTGAACACGAGTAGTATTCATTGGTTGTGGCAATTGAGTATCTGAAGAATTTTTAAACATAGGTACACATTAAAGTTAAAGACGATTCAGGTAGTATATACAAATTTCACGTGTTTCGCAAGAATTATGAATTCTGCTGTTTTTCTGGAATCCAGAAGCCAAATTCACTCCCCTTACCGAGCCCCTTACTGTCTGCCCACACATGGCCCCCATGAGCCTCAATAAACATACGGCAGACATAGATACCTAATCCTGTTCCCTCAAAATCTCTCGATACATTTGGTGAACGATAAAATTTCTGGAATAGATTATTAATATCTTTCTGATCAAGTCCGGGACCTTGATCAACCACTCGTACCGCAACACCATTTTTTTCTCTAGAAACGGTTATGCGTACAGTCGAACCAGATGGACTGTATTTAATCGCATTATCAACAAAATTGAATACCCCATGACGGAGTCGGTCGGCATCCCCCACAATCTGCATTTTTTTTGAGGCATTATCTTCAAATACAATCTGTTTAAGAAGTGCTTTTTCAGTGAGCTCCTTCAGCACATCCTTCACCATTGCACTGAAATCCATTTTTTCAAAATGGTATTGTGTTCTTCCCTGTTCAATTCTCGTCACATCCAGAAATTCATCAACCAGTTTGATCAAACGTTCATTGCTTATATCCATATTATGGAGTACTTCCTCCAACTTTTTGCTAGGTTTACCATAAATTCCATCTTCAATTAATTCGATATATCCCTTGATAATTGATAAAGGTGTGCGCAATTGATGTGTGGCGATGGAGAGAAATTCTGTTTTAAGATCATCAAGTTCTTTGAGTTTGATGTTTGCTTTTTCGAGGGAATGTGCCAATCGCCCAAGCTCTTCCCGTTGTTTGATTTCACGCTCTACACTGCGTACGACAAATACACCCAGTATTCCAATCGCAAGAGCAAACGCTATTTTGTACATTAATTCAGTTGTAGAACCCGAGAGCAATCCCTCAACCATGAGGACCAAAATAATAATTGATACCAATGATTCAGTAGCAATGATTTTAACATCAAACAGATGGTATTTTAAAATTGCAAACGCTACACTTACCAAAAATATCAAAGCATACAGCGGCGCAAAAACGATGAAATTAGCATTAGAAAAAAATATTATCGGCAATAATATCGTTGTCGTAATCAATGCCAACATGAGTGACATACCAAAAATCACAATTCGAAGTTGCTTTCTCTCGTCATCTTTTGAAGAGGTGAACCTACGGATTACGTTTACCACAGCGCCGATACTCAAAACCACCGTGTATAACGCAAAAAAAAGTAAGCCAAAACCAGGTACCACCGTGAGTTTCCCCTCAACCATTTTTAAATCAATAAACGTATAAGGTGACAAGCTAATCGTCATTACAGCGATAGTCGAAATATAGAGTATGTTTTTTTTTATTTTGCCTATTTTAAAACTACGTTTTGGCAAGACGAATGATATGATAAAAAAGAAAAAACTAATAAGTGTCGCAAAAAAAATACTGAGACGTGCAAGATGCAGACTAGGTCCTTGTAGTGAATCCATGTAGAGTACGCCCAACCACAGTGAAATAGAGAGATTAAGTGCTATAAACGTCTTATTCGTCGTGTTCTTCCAATCTTCTTTGTACACCAAAAAAATAAGTGTTCCGTTTACTAAAAACGTCACCAATAGTGAAATAAATTCAAGAGAAAAAAAATCAGGGAGCTGCATAATGCTATGTACGCATGGTAATTTCTGGTTTAAGCTTTGGAGAAGTTGCTCGCACCGGATCACTTTTTCCGATACGCAATATCATTGCTATTTTTTGCGAATCTGATATCGCACATGTGTCAGATAAATTCGTATAGGCAAGTGATATTATTTCCACATGCTCCCTCAAAAGTTCGCTCATATTCCCCGCATGGATACTCTCATATAAATAGGAAAGTGCGGCGAGAGGATGGGCTACAAGTCCCGAGGTAATTGCCGTAAGCCAGAGCTGTTGCATCGCCATACCCGCATATACATATGCATCATCCTTATCTTCAACTACGAATACTGCATATACCGAGCCTGTGCTGTATTTTTTTGCGTTTTCTTGTGAGATAAATTTAGGAAGCCCCACTACTCGTGCACATCGGGCAACCGACCAATGTTTTAAGAGACGAAAAACAACTTGCTCTGGTGGTGCCAATTCCATGGTCTTCACAAAAAGACCCATCTTTCTTTTTTCATTCTCAGTATCAGTCCAACAGATATTATCAAAAATTGTATCATGAAGTGGCTTATATTCTAACATGATTCGATCCGGAACACTAACATATGAAGCAATTTTTGTAATAGTTTCCGTATCTTCAATAAATAACGTGTCACAATGACTCATACCCTCAACACTTTTTTTGAGTTTTTCGATGATTTCTTGATCAAGTTTTTCATTTTTGTATTTTTTGCGATTTGTAGATCTCTGCTTGATTACCGATTCCCATTCTGAATTCACCGTAAGTGCCTCACGAAAAGAAATTTGTGCAACCAAATCCGTATCCTGTTGATCGGGAAATAGGTGAATTTCAGCAATGAGTCCGAATGATGGTGCAACAATACTAATATTTTGTATTAACGCACCATGCGCGAGATATGAGCCTCGTTGACGATAATTATAAATCGGATTGTCCCTTTTTGGGAGATTATAAACATAGAGCGTATTTTTGAAAATTTCAAAACGCCATGGTTGTGAGTTTTCACCAGATGGCGCATATACAGCTATCTCCACTATACCTATAATCTTATTGTGCATACAATATTAATTGGTAACAATATATTTGTATTTCATTTTTAATGCTCTAAATTCTGGAGAGCCAAATTTGTAGGTTATCAGTTTAGGGTAGGCTTTTTTTTGTACCACACTACACAATTTTTGATATTCTAAGTTAATCTTCTGCAGATGTTCAACCATTTTTTTTTGTAACTTTTTCTTAGCACTACTATCAAAATGAGCTCTGGGATTTAATTCCATATGAATTTCTAGATTTTCATCTTCTTTACCAAAAGTAGTCTTTAGAAAAAATTTACCACTACACATAGAAAAAAAATCATTAGTTGCCATAATTTGTCTGATGTGTTCGGGATAGATATTCACGCCATAAATTGTTGCACTATAATTACTCCGTCCATATACTGAAATGATCGGTAATCTCCAATCATTTGTATGAAATATTTTTTCTTGTATTTTTTTACTATTCGAAAGCGAATACACTTGTCCAAAATCTTTTATATTATACCGTATTAATGGTATGCCTGCATCAGCTGAACACACCAACTCTCTATGTATAGACTCAAAATAAATTGCCCACGGATGAAATTGGTACAGTGCCGGTATGTAGCTTTGTGTAATTCGCAATTCTTCACACGATTTCTCATCTCCTGCCAACAAACGGCGCAATCTAATCATAGCCGGTGTTTCGTGTGCCATGAAGCCAACATCGGCTGAACCATAAATATTAATACTTGCATTGTCTGTCCCCCTCTCATATCCAGCAAGTTCATGAACATAGTCACGCCAATGTTCCGGAAATGACTCTGCGGAAAAAATATACTTAATATTCAATTTATTTACTTTAATTTTTTCTTCTATTGCTTCATGCATCACATCCTTTAAAAAAGGAGGGTACCCGATAAGGACTGTTTGTTCGTAGTGTGGAGAAACCTTTTTTAATACCGTAAGTATATCTTTTTTATCAAGCCCTGGAGTCATGAGCGTGCCCCTCGATGTTCTATATACTACATCTCTAATACTCGTAGCCGTTACAAAACCTGCAATATGTGATCCCAGATGAAAACAAATCACATACAAAGTTTTCAACTTCGTATGTTTAAAAAATTCGTTTAATAGGACCTCATGCAATAATCCACTTCTCTCCTCACTACTTCTAAATCTCGGCCAGAGAGACGATTTTCCAGTAATGGTTCCTGAGCTTTGAGAAATAATACTCCCCTCTGCTTGATTTCCCCCATAACACAACTCACTAATAGGATATTTTTTGATGTAATTTTCCTTATCAGTTATTGGAACGTATTGTATGAAATCTTTGAAGCTCCTAATTTTTGTATGATTTTTTATTCCATTTTTAGCCAAAAAATCTGTATACGCGGGTGTATGTTCTGCTGATTTATGAAATACTTTCAACGCTTGTTTTTGCCCCAGATCCAACCAAAAATGATCATCCCGTGTTCTTAAATCTTTTTGGAGTTGAGAAACACGGGTATACATAGGTCAAAAATTAAAGAATAATTTTTAGCTTTTTCTCTATTAAAGAGACTAAGGCTCCACTATGGATTATACCTCGAACCTCTTCAATATTAGTATGCATGATTCGATCAGAGTCATATGGTTTTACCGTCTTACGAACCAGTCCATACACTGCACTAGCAGCAGATGACATCTTTTTCTTCTCTCTTTCTTCCATTGCTTCACACGCACCAAGAAGTTCAACCGCCAAAATATACTCAATTTTTTCTTTTATGTCACGTGCTTTGCGTGCTGCAACGAGCCCCATACTCACTACATCCTGGTTTTCACCATTTGATGGGATAGACTGTATAGACGCCGGATTACACAACGTACGACATTCTGCTACGAGTGCAGTCGCAATATATTGTGCACCTTCGAGGCCACAACGTAGGCCTGATTTTCCTCGAGCTAAAAATGGCGAAAGGCCATTATTGCGTACGGGGTCGAGAATCTTATTCAAACGTCTTTCTGATAATACACCCATCTCAGTAAGTACGATTGATAATACATCCATTGGAATAGCTACTGGCTGACCATGAAAATGTGCACCCTGGTATGAAATACCTAGATCGTCAAAAAACAATGGATTATCGTTTGCTGAATTCATCTCAGTAGTAATTTGTCTGGTTATATATTCTAATGCATCACGCACAGCGCCGAGTATCTGAGGTACAGCTCTCAATGAATAGACATTTTGCACATGCACACCAGATTCAAAAACTTCTTGATTTTCTTTAATTCTCACTTGTAATTCTTTCTTAATACGGTCCACATCTTTTGAATTCCACACTAATTTACTATCACGCAATAGTGCGTTTAAATTTTTGACTACTTTAAGTTGTCCTGGATGTGGTTTTACTGCATGTGCTCGAGGTAGAAAAGGCTCCATTGATCCATGCAATGCCTCTATCGATAATGCACTAATAATTTCTGCAGTTTTTACCAAATTCCACGCATCATGTAATTGAAGACTTGCTACACCTGTCATCATGGTTGTACCATTAATCAATGCTAATCCTTCTTTTGCCTTAAATTGTATTTGGGTAAGTCCAGCATGTGCAAGTGCTTCTTTTGCAGGAATTACGTTACCTTTATATTCAACCATTCCTTCCCCCATAAGCGCAAGTGCAATGTGCGAGGATGGTGTTAAGTCTCCGCTCGCCCCCACTGATCCCCATTGTGGAATACAGGGATGAATATTTTTATTCAACATCTCGGTAAGCAAATTCACCAATTCATAACGCACCCCTGAATATCCTTTTGAAAATGCATTTACTCGAAGTAACATAGCCGCTCGAGTTTCTTCAATCGAAAATAATGGCCCCACGTTTGCAGAATGACTTCTAATCAAATTTTCTTGCAGTTCTGTCTGATATTTTTTGGGAATTAATACTGACACGAATGGTCCAAAACCTGTGGTAACCCCGTATACTACTTTTTCATCTTCGACTGAAGAATCCACCATTTTTCTTGAAGCATTTATTTTCTTTTTACTCACCGTAGAAATGCTCAGGTGTACAAAATCACGTGCCACACTGTGCACATCTTCCAATCTTAATTTCTCTCCATCTACTACTAGTTTATTTTTTTTCATAATTATAAAAAGTCATTACTGATTTTCTGCGCTCTACTTCGTCTGCCTCGGTAGTGCCAAAAATTTGGGAAAGTGAAATTTTTATTCTTCCACTTTTTTTTAATTTACCATTAGCTATCTGACGGACCACAAAAGATCCTACACTTCCAGCCATAGCTGCTGCATTGCCGAGCTGTGGCCAGGAATACAACTCTTTACCCACCACACTAGCAGATTCAAGCATGCGTGTTTCGACATCCTTGGCACCAATAAAATTAGTGACGATGCGTGCGATATCAGCACTTTTTGGCTTCTGTGTCCTATCAATTACCACTCCTTTTAGACGTTCTTCAAACTGTGCGTACGTGTAATCCTCGTCATAACGCTCTATATCTACCAAGACTCCGTCCTCATTATCCACAATACTGACTACCGGAATACGATGAGTCTCTGCATATTCACGAAGTCCAAATTTTATGTCTATTGAATCAATCTCTTCCACCAATATATCGACTGGTTTACCATTAATAGTCATAAAAGAAGACAGGTTCTCTGTGGTAATACCCTCTCCGAAACCTTGCAAAGAGAGGAACGGATCAACTTCATACAACTGTTCTATGACACTATCCACCTTCTTTACCCCAAGGTATTGAATACCCCCTAATACACGATTGAAATTGGAAATACTATAGGAGTCAGCATCTGCTACATTGATAGATGCTGGACCTCCTTGCATCGCACAAATACGTGCAATATTGCTTCCTACACTCATGCCAGCAATCGCCACCCGAGCTTCTCTAAAATTCTTTTGTTCATCTTTTGTAATCAAATTCTTATTCCGCGATGTATGTAGCTCTTGATAAAATTCTTTGGAAAGTATACGAATACACATATTCCGCCATGGCAGATAGCAAAATACACTTTCAGATTGATAGTTTTTAAAAAACTCATCTTTTTTTTGAAAAAATTCTTCGGGAGTATCACGGAGCTCTGGATTACGTATTTCACACAACTCATCAGTTTGGCTTCGTATTTCATCACGTATAGTAACCCCTGAAGATACCAAGCTCTCTATTTTTTTAGTATCAGTAACCGAAATAAATTCTGGATTTTTCATACACGGTTTTTAACTCTCTGCCACACGACACCACTAAACATCACTATCGACATTACAGCTGAAAGCATACAATACGGACAGACCGTGTATAGGATACCTAGCTGTAGGTAGATGAGGTAGAGACTGGTCAAAAATCCAAATGCGATGATTCCCTGCAATAGATGCCAGAGACGTATATCGCGCTTTTTGTGTAGGTTTAAGACGATAATGAGAATCGTGGTGTAGTAGAGTAATCCCAGATATGCAAGGGGAATTCCCAATACCTTAGAATAAATACTCTGGAGTACAATATTACAGTCACCTGAAGCACCTACTATACAATTTACTGATCCATCTCCCCCAAGTGCTCCAAGCAGATGTTCTATTGATAGATACAAGGTATCAAAAAACCCAATACTCGCACAAATCAGAATCAATCTAAATACCCATTTTGGTAAATGGGCTTCACGGATATCAGTGAGTATCTGTTTTATGAGCGAAAACATAACAAATTTCGTTTACATGTGTTCAACTGTGGTAATACCTAACAGGTCGAAACCACGCTCCATAGTATGAACTACTTTACTGATTAATGCAATTCTAAATTCCTGTATCGGCTCCGGACTTCCAAGCACTGGACACTCTTGATAAAAACGACTTCCGGCCTGTGCCAACTCGAATTGATACTGAGCAATACAAGAAGGATCTCGCTTTGACACAGCATCCTCTACTGCAGCAGTGAACTCCCCTAATTTGGCGATTAGACCTTTTTCTGATGGCTCAAGGACTTCAGGTATATATAATTCCCCTTCCACACTCGTTGGAGTACTTTTAGCAATGATACTTTTGAAACGAGCAACTATATAGAGTAAATACGGACCACTGTCACCAGAAGTGGACACTGATTCTTCCATATCAAACACCATATCATTTGTACGACCCGTTTTGAGAAATGCATATTTTATCGCACCCATTGCAACCTTCGTAATAGTACCTGCTTTTTCTTCGGCAGATAATGTTGCTTTGACTTCACTTGTTTCAATATGTTCTCTAATATGATCTTCCACTTCACTAATCAACCCCTCTGCAGGAACTACATTCCCTGTTCGAGAACTCATTTTTCCGCCTTTAAGTGTCACCCACCCGTAGGGTACATGAAATTCCTTATGAGTACTTTCAGGAAGTGTAAACTCCAGAGCTTTGAATAACACTTTTAAATAATCCGACTGTTCAGGTCCAATCACATGGTAAATGCCGTCTGGGTGGAATTCAGCAAATTGTTTCTCCGCAAGTGCAAGATCTTTTGCTTCATACGTCGGGAATCCTGCGGTAGTAAAAAATACCCGATCATGTAGTCCATGCTCGCTACCTTTAAAAATTACTGCCCCTTCACTCTGCACAAACACACCTTTCACCACTTGTTCATGCACGATATCCACGGCTCGACCGAATATTTCTGACTCAAAATAATATCGATCAAATTTTGTATCGAGAAGTTTATATATATTTTCCAAATACTCAAGACTCCATCCTCGAGTCGTCTCGTACACCTCTTCAATACTCTGATCTTTTCTATAAATCATTTCGTTGTAACCCTTGATTTCCTCTTCTATTTTTTTATCATTTTCAAACGCAGTTGCGCCATGTGCATATGCTTTTCCAACAAATTTCATCCGATCTTGGATCGACGCTTTGGTAACAACATCGTATTCATCTCTCAATTGTTCAATCCCCCATAAACATTTTGCAATATGCATTCCTACATCTCCCTGATAATTCGCCCTAATCACTCGATATCCAGCATATTCATGTAGACGAACCAAAGATTCACCAAGAATCACATTTCGAAGATGTCCAATATGAAATGACTTATGCGTATTTGGACACGCGTATTCAATCATGATAGTACCCTTTGAATCAGGCACCACTAATGTGCCATGTTCGGTGAGATTGAGCACAATGTGAGCAAGCTCTCGATCATTCAAGAAAAAATTCACATACGGACCAAATGCTTCTGCTCGTTCTACGAGTGTATCTTCGGTTTCTATATTGAATTTTTCCGCGAGTAGTTTTGCCGCTTCTACGGGCGACATTTTATTCTCTTTTGCATACTGAAAAACAGGAAACGCGACATCTCCCATTTCTTTTTTTGGTGGCTTGGTAAGTGAAATATTATCACCGAGTCCGAGCGTTTCAAGTAGACCGCTAATATGTTGTTCTACGTACTTTATCATAAACCTATAACGTGTAATTTTTCTTAATTACTTTATTACCTTTCCTATAATATAACAATCCTCACCAAACCATTGATTTTTCAAAAGAAAAATTTCTTCAAAACCCATTTTTCTATAAAAACCAACCGCGTCATATCTGGCAAGACTCCAACACCAGAGTTTGAGAAAATTCTCTGTTTTACAACGATCGACTGCAAAATTGATCATTAATTTACCTGCGCCCTTTTTAATTGAAACAATACTATCAATATACATCGACCCCTTATTTTCAATAAGCGACATGCACCCTACTATTGAATCACTCTCAGCAGCAACATAATAATCGCCCGATTGTACATATTTTGAAATTCTTTCTACTTTTGAGTAATCAAAATTGGGCGTCGTAAACACCTCAAGCATTTTTGACATTTGTACTACATCTTCCATTACTGCCTTTCTCATTTCCATACGCCAATTTTCTCACTGTCTGAGGCTTATCGTTACACAATTTTTACAAAAAATCTTTTTCCTTTTTGAATTACATCTCCCGGATTACACACCTCTTCATATGACGTTACTTTTTTTTCATTGATCTTCACTCCGCCACCATCAATAGTACGCCTTGCGTCGCTCGTGCTTGTCACAAAATGTGCTTCTTTTAACACCGTGACAATATCGTATGCTGAAGGTTTCAATTCTTCAATCTCAGTTGGAATTTCTTTTTTTGCAAAGGTTGCAATGAAGTATTCTTCTGCTTTCTGTGCCTCTTTCTCTCCATGATAAAAACGAACTAATTCTACTCCCAATTTTACTTTGAAATCTCGTGGATTCCCGCCTTTTTTCATTTCTTGAGTAAACCTAATAACGGTTTCCATTGGCACCCGAGTCATATAGGTGAAGTATGGAATAATAAGATCATCAGGAATACTCATGATTTTTCCAAACATTTCATTTGGAGTGTCAGTAAGATTTACGGTGTTACCCCAGCTTGAACTCATTTTTCTCCCATCAGTACCCGCCACTAACGGATTCATAATAATGTCTTGTGGCTCTTGCTTGTATGAAGCCTGGAGTGTGCGTCCAGCCAGAAGATTGAATCTCTGATCCGTGCCACCGAGCTCTACATCAGCTTTGACTGCTACTGAATCATACCCCTGCATAAGAGGATATAGCATCTCGCGAAGTGATACACGCGTTCCTGCATCAAGTCTTCTGCGAATATTTTCTCGTGCGATAAATTCAGCAACCGAAAATTGATTTGCCTGCTCACCTAATTCTGCATAGGTGAGTTTTCCAAGCCATTTACTATTGTAGTGCACTTCAGCTTTTTTGATATCGATAATTTTTCCTGCCTGCTCTACATAGCTCTTCATATTCTTTTTCACTTGTTCCCGTTCAAGCATGGGTCGTTCACTTTCTTTGTCCGACGTGTCACCGATAATACCGGTAAAATCACCCACAATAAAGACAAGTTGGTGTCCGAGCTCCTGAAAATCTCGCATTTTGAGTAGTGGAATCGATCTACCGAGATGAAGACTAGGACTTGTCGGATCAATACCCAACTTTACCCTGAGTTTTTCACCCGATTCGAGACGTTTTTTCAAATGATTTTTATCAATCACACTCTCCACTCCTCGCGAGAGTAATTCTTCAATTTTTTTCTTGTCAGTTGAAACTTTCATAATACAGAAACTATAACAGTCGCAATAGTTAAAATCAAGCTACGTCGTGATCCATTATGATGGAGCTTCACATTTTGTCTTCTCCTCAAGTTCAGCAAATGACTGTTCACCTGTCACCATCGTCCCATCTGAAAATTTCCACGTCGGATACGATTGTATACCCGCATCATTACATACTTTCATTTGTGACTTACTTGGAGTTGAACACTCGGTATATGGCAACAATCGTGCTGATTTTCCAAACATTGCTTTTTGTGACTGACAATGTGGGCACCAGAATGCTCCATAAAATACCGCACCACTATCTGTAATACATGAGGCAAAGGTATCAAATTCACCAGGTTGATTCTTTTTGTATACGGAAAGCCCAATGATGCCTGCAAGAATAAGAATTGCCGCGGCCCACCAGATAAGATTCTGCTTTTTTTTGTCCATAGAATTAAAAATTATTCTAATTAATCTAATTGACCTAATTATTCTAAACAATGAACCATACACAAATAGAATTTTGTTAATTGTTAATTGTTAATTGTTAATTGCTTTAATTGACTCTGTAATGCTTGTAATTTTTGCTTACCTTCTTCCAGTTTTTGTTGCTCTTTTTCTACCACTACCTGTGGCGCATTCTGGACAAACTCTTTATTCGATAATTTTTTCTCAAGTTGTATTACATACGGCTCCACTGTTGCAATCTCTTTTTCGATTCGCGCTTTTTCCTTTTTCATATCAACCACACTACTCAAATCTATTTCTACTTCCACACTAGACTCAGTAAACGAAATCCCCTTTTCAATCTTTTCGTCTGTAATTTTTTCGAGTCCTGCCAATCGAATTAATACTGGCGTATATTCTTTGAGTAATGTACTCATGCTTTTCACTTTTATGTTTGCGGTTATTTTCTTTGCCGGTTCTACTTTGTACTCAGTACGAATTGAACGAATTTTGGTAATAATATTTCTGAGCGTAGTATCAATGAATACAATATTGTTATTCTCTTTCTTACCTTTACCTAGCTTTGGATATTCTTCTACCATAAGTGAGGTGCCCCCGTATATCTCTTGCCATACTTGTTCTGTAACAAAGGGCATAAATGGATGCCAGAGTTTGAGAATCGTATTCAAAATATAATTCAAAATATCACTCTTCTCACCTTCTACTTTTGCAATTTCTAAATACCAATCAGCCAGTTCTCCCCAGGTAAAGTCTCGTAGTGCTTCGCCTGCAATTGAAAATTGATATGAATCAAATGACTTACTCACCTGAGCAACTACGGTATGCAATTTCCATAAAATCCATTCATCTGCAGCAGTCTGTGCTTTTGGTTCTGCAATATCTTTCACTGGTGTATCAATATTCAAAAGCATGAACCGACTAATATTCCAAAGCTTGTTTGTAAAATTACGGAAACCTGCGATTTTTTCTTCTGACAATCGCATATCATTTCCTGGAGTTCCCCCAATAAGAAGTGAAAGCCTCGTTGCATCAGTCCCATATTTCTTGATCATGTCCAACGGATCAATAATGTTTCCGAGAGACTTACTCATTTTTCTTCCTTCTTCATCACGCACCAGCCCATGAAGATACACGGTTTTAAATGGAACTTCACCAAGAGCGTATGTACTCATAAGAATCATACGGGCAACCCAGAAAAAGAGAATATCGTATCCTGTTTCCAGAACTGAGGTAGGATGAAATGACTGTAGGTCTGCATTCTGTCGATTATCCGATCCGTATATGCGCGTGTCCACCGTAGCTCGATCCTGAATCTGCCATACATTGGTATCAATACCAGTCCCGTACTGTTTCATAACTTCGAGAGAATCACCATGTGCTACAACCGCAATACGTTTTCCTCGATATTTCGCAAGTATCTCTTCCATGAACTCGTGCGTTCGTGTTTTCAGCGAACGATATGATTCGATATTTTTTGGACTTTCGTCTACCCACTCATGTGTCTGTCTAAAAGTATCGAACTCATTTTCACTTTTACTATTGAATTCTCCGACACCGACTTCTCGTATTCGAATATCCTCTCTGATTTCCATTCCCAAATTTTTACCCAAAATTTCAGCAGTCTCTCTGGTGCGTGCGATGGGCGACGTAATAATAATTTCTGGTTTCTGCTGTCCAATTTCAGTAGACAATTTTTCAATCTGTTTTTTTCCTACGGTAGTCAGATGATAGACTGTCGTATCATCGATATCACTCACGAGTGATTTTACACTATTCTCAGCTTCTCCATGACGGATAAATTGAATTTCAGTAGTGGGCCAGCCAAGTGTAGAAAATGTCCATGAACCTGAAGAAAACCAGGTATCGAGCGTATCTGGATCTTGTTTCCACCCTTCCCCTTCTGGTTTTGTACCAACGTGAATATCATGAGTTGTTAAAGCTAGCAAACCTTGAAATTTTGGTTTATACCAAACTGGAATCTGATGTCCGTACCAAATCTGGCGACTAATGTTCCAATCACGCAAATTATCAATCCAATGGAAGTATGTTTTATTAAATCGATCTGGAATGATTTCGATCTCACCAGTTTTAACAACTGACTGCATTAATTTTTTTAACGTAACAATATCTCCGGCTTTGAACTTTTTCAATTGTGAATTCTTGAGAGTAAATTCTTTATTCACCTCAATAAACCACTGAGTTTTTGGTAATGGTTCTACTACATCACCAAAGCGATCACTCGTTCCCACATTCTGTACCGTATCTTCAGTTTTCTCAAGCAGTTTTTGCTTTTCCAACCACGTAACTACTTTTTTTCGAGCTTCTTCAATAGTCAAACCTACATATTCTTTTCCAGCGTTGTTAGTCATGTTTCCATCCTCACCAATAACCTGGATCAAACCAATATTTTTGTTTTTCTGATAAATTTCAAAATCAGTCTGACTATGTGCAGGAGTTACCCCGAGTGCGCCAGTACCAAAATTGTCATCGACATTTTCATCGGCAATCACTTTGAGTGTGAGCGTGTGTCCAGTCTGTCCAAAATTTTTAATTTCAAACTCCTTGCCAATATACTTTTTCCATTTTCCTTTTGGATTCACTGCAATTGCAGTGTCCCCCAGTTTGGTTTCAGGTCGGGTTGTGGCAATCGTTATTGGGCATTCAGGTCCGTATGTAAAATAATACAATTTTCCTGGTCGCTCCACATGTACGAGTTCATCATCACTACAAGTTGATTGCCCTTTTACTGACCAATTAATTACCCGATAACCACGATAAATTAGTCCATCGTCATACATCATTTTAAACAGTGTGTTTACAGCGGTATTTCGTGATGTATCGAGAGTAAATGCTTCACGTGACCAATCGAGCGATGCACCCATTTTTTTTGCTTGATTGACAATCGTGTCATGCGATTCACTTGCAAATTTTGTAACATGCTTCAAAAATTTTTCACGACCAAGTTCTGTTTTTGGTTTTTTCATTCCCCCTTCAATCAGCATTTTTTCCACCTTTGACTCAGTTGCAACTGCCGCATGATCAGTTCCTGGAACCCAAAGCGTTCGGTCACCCTTCATGCGATGATACCGCACCATGACGTCTTGCACTGCTAGCATGACCGCATGTCCCATATGTAGGGTTCCAGTGACATTTGGAGGAGGAAGAACCATACTAAAAGACTCTCTCTTAGTATCATCCTTGACCCACTCTGGAGTGCTCTCAGGTGCAAAAAAACCGCCTTTTTCCCAGCGTGTATAGATCTTGTCTTCGTATATGTGTGGTTCGTAAGCTTTGGGTATTTCTCGGGCTGGCATAAAATATACAAATTCAACAATATACCTAAAATTCTATCCTAAACTTCACCATTTAGCAAGAATTAGGCTAATTTTCGCCAAAATATGACATTTCTATACACTCAAACATGCAAAAAAGCCCATGGTTGACAATAATTTCAGTCTTTGATATACTCTCTTATCCCCTTTTTACCCATAATAGGAGCTTGAATAAAAGGGATTGTTATTCGTTATACTGTCACAAGGCCAGTGCTATACTTACCCACAAAGAGCATCGTATGGGATTATATGTTATACAACAAGTAATCCGAACGCTTGGAGATAAAAAGAATGTCCTCATTACTTTTAAAAAAGATTCTCATGGAGACGCGATTGCCGCGTCCCTTGCATTGAAACTTTTCCTCGAGCAACTCGGCAAAAAAGTCCATATCGCATGTGATGGTTTTGTGTTACCCGACCGATTCACGTTTGTCTCTGGTTCTACGTCTATTTCTTCATCTCTTGGTAGTCTTCACCAATTTGTCATTACCATGGATATTTCCAAAAATGGATTATCCAATCTAAAGTATGAAGTGAAGGATGAAAAATTAAAACTCTTCATCACTCCAAAAAATGGATACTATGGAAAAGATCTTATTCGCACCTCACAGACTGAATTCAAATATGATGTAATCGTTGTTCTCGATACTCCGACTCTTCCCGCGCTTGGAGATGTGTATACGAACAATGAAGAATTTTTCTTCAAAACCCCGATAATTAATATTGACCACAAAAACTCAAATGAACTATTCGGGCATATCAATCTGATAGAGTTGCCAGCAAGTACCTCTTCTGAAATAGTCTATGAGCTATTGAATGCGTATAAACCCGAGCTTATTAATAAGGACATTGCGCAGGCACTCCTTACAGGTATTATCGCAGGTACCAATAGCTTCAAAGATAAAAAAGTTCGTCCCTATACCCTCACTGTTGCAGGCAAACTCGTAGAGTTAGGTGCCAATCGAGGATTTATTATCGAGCAATTATTCCAGACAAAATCAATCGGAACGTTTAAACTCTGGGGTGCTGCACTCTCCCACATTACCTATGATTCAGTGTATGGTATTGTGTCGACCACGATTACTCGTGATGATTTTGTCCGAGCAAATGCTCGAGTTGAAGACCTCTCAATGATTATCGATGAACTTATCTCATTTTCACCTGATGCACGAATCATTGTGGTACTCTATGAAAATCCACATGAAACAAGCAGTACGATTCACGGAATGCTCAAAATTATTCCCAATTTCCACGCCACTGAAATTATGAAAAAATATGAAGCAGTCGGAGATGAAGATGATGCAACATTTAGTGTTTCAGGCACACCATTGAAAGAAGTAGAAGAGCAAGTTATCAGACATTTGAAAGAAGCTACTACTAAATAAAAAATCCTCGATGAATCGAGGATGTTTTATTATTAACTATTTTTCAAAAATTCACTTGCCTTAGTTTTATGCAACATTGAAGCTTTTTTCTTCGGGTAATTTTTTAAATAGTTTTGTACCAAGAAAAACCCTAATGAATAACCTGTCCATTTTGGGATTTTTCTTTTTTCAGAACCAAAAAACCAATCTCTATGTATATAATTCTGGTTATTAAAATCTTTTGCAGCTTTCTTCAAGAAGAATTGAATCTGCTTCTCAGACAACGCAGTACTCCAGTCAGGCGGCTTTTGTCTTGTCACCTCAATATCAAAATGATCGGCGAGTCCTTCGCTAATAAGTGCTTCAAATAATGTGTTACCGTATCCAACCGTCTTGAATCGCATGACATGGTGCAATTCATGAGCAAGCGTGCTAAACAAGCATACATTTACTACTTTTTTAAATTCTTTATGACCGGGATCAAGATTAATATACAAAGTATTTCCATTCATAGCGTATCCACCAACTCCCAGATGAGAAATTACACCTTCAGGATTATCCAAAACTATAATATCAATATCTTTAAGCGGCAAAAACTTAAATATAGCTGAAATATATTTTTTGATACGCTTTCTCAGCATACTTTCGTAGGGTTTCAGACGCCCAGATGCGAGAAGAATACACGTACGAATGTTCATAACTTTTTATTTTATTTCTTCGACCCTCAACCCCACCTGTCCTCCCCTAAGAGGGGAGGAACGTACTGAGCTCTTTTTCTTAATCTCTAATTTCTCACTTCCTATCTCGTATTTACCAGACAACCGGCAAACTAGATAACCAGACAACTCTTATCCAGATTCGTAAATTCGATTTATTGAGCCTGTCCCGAGCGAGTGCACCCGAGTCGAGGGATAATTCGTATGTAACCCTTTATATCAACGACCTACCCGTCATCTCTGGCGGCTGTTCAATACCAAGAATTGAAAGTACGGTGGGAGCAACATCAGCTAAGATTCCGACGGGATGCATGAGACTCAAATCTCCTTCTGGAGGGTCTCCAGTAGGTCCCGCCTTGCCCTGGAATTCATTACCAATAATTAGAAATGGAACCGGATTATTACTGTGTTCTTTATCCTGTTCACCTGTTTTCAAATTAATAACTTCTTCAGCATTTCCATGATCTGCAGTAATTAAAAGTACCCCACCTTTTGCTTCGACATATTCTGCGATTTTTCCTAAATTCTTATCAATCGTTTCACATCCTTTGATCGTGGCATCCAAACTTCCTGTGTGCCCCACCATATCAGCATTAGCAAAGTTCGCCAAAATTACATCGTATTTATCTGATTCAATCGCTTGGATTATTTTTTTGGTTACTTCTGCCGCAGACATCTCTGGTGCTTTATCATATGAAGAAACATTCGGAGAAGGGATAATTGCCCTATCTTCACCTTGAAATGGTTCTTCGACTGTTCCATTCAAAAAAAATGTAATGTGGGCGTATTTTTCTGTTTCTGCGACATGAAATTGTGTAAGTCCTTGTTTACTGATTACCTCAGCAAGGCAATTATGTACGACAATCGGTGGATATGCTACCACGACTGGAATTTCTTTTTCATATTCAGTCAGAGTGACAAACAACAACTCTGTGAGATATTCACGTTTGAATTTATCAAACCCAGGTAACACGAACGCTTTGGTTAATTGACGTGCTCGATCGGGTCTAAAATTGAAAAAAATTACTGCATCACCTTTTTCCACTCGTGCGGTAGGTTTCCCTTCTTTTCCAATTACGATTGGTATAAATTCTTCGTCAAATACCTGTTTCTCATATGAAGCTTCGATTGCGTCAAGCGGGTCTTTGTTATAAGTCTCTGAAATTCCTTCGGCCATTGCCCGATAAGCCCGCTCAATACGATCCCATCGATTATCACGATCCATAGCATAATAACGTCCAGACAAAGAGGCTATTTCACCCACCCCAATTTTTTTCATTTTTTCTTCGAGTTTAGCAACAAAATCTTTTGCACTATTATAAATAGTATCTCTCCCATCGAGAATGACATGTACAAACACATTTTTAATTTTATTTTTCTTTGCAAATTCAAGCAATGAATAGAGATGGTCTTGACTTGCATGTACATTTCCAGGACTTACCAATCCGATCAAATGCAAAGATGATTTATGTGCGGTAACATGTTCTTTTGCTGAAAGAAATGCTTTATTTTGAAAAAAACTTCCATCAACAATCGTCTTATTAATACGAGGAAATGTCTGATAATACACACGTCCTGCCCCAATATTAAGATGCCCTACTTCTGAATTTCCCATTTCTCCATACGAAAGCCCTACCTCATTTCCCGAAGCATAGAGAGACATTGCAGGGTATTCCCGTATAAAGCGATCCATATTCGGAGTTTCTGCACGCTCCACGGCATTACCCTCGCTTGCAGGCGCTACTCCCCACCCGTCGAGAATGGCAAGTACTACTGGTTTTGGTCGAGCCATACGTTTAGAATAAAGGTTTACCCGTCATTTCTTTGGGCTGTTTGCCCCCGGCCATTTTAATAATCGTTGGAGCAACATCAGCTAATACTCCATCTTGCAACTTTTTTCCTTTCATTCCATCACGAATCAGTATACATGGCACCAAATTCGCGTTATGTTCAGTGTCCACTTCTCCCGTTTTCAAATTTTTCATCTCTTCAGCATTTCCATGATCTGCAACAATTAATACCTGCCCACCTTTCACAAGAGCTGCGTTTACTACTTCTTCCACACAGGAATCCATTACACTCACTCCTTTTTTTGCAGCCTTAAGATTGCCTGTATGTCCTATCATGTCAGCATTAGCATAATTGATACAATAAAACTGGTACCTATCTTTCTTCATTAATCCTAATACTTTTTTTGTAATTTCGCTAGCAGACATTTCTGGCTTAGTATCATGATGTGCCACTGTTTTTGATTCTATTTTAATCCAATCTTCACCGTTCACAGGTTCAGCATAGCCCCCATTTATAAAATAGGTCACGTGAGCGTATTTCTCAGATTCTGCAATATATACTTGTGTAAAATCTGAAAGAGCCAAGGGAAGAGTATTATAGACTTCAGGCGAAGGAAACACAGTGAGTATACGCTCCAAATCAGGACCAAAATCCGTGAGTGCCACAAATCTGATATTTTTAGGAACTTTTACTCTTTTAAAGGATCCTGGATTTCGTTTATTAAAATCATCGTGAACAAATGCTTTGGTAATCTGACGAGCTCGATCAGACCTTGCATTAAAAAATATAACCACATCATGGTCGGCAATCGAAGCAACTGGTTTTCCTTTTTCATCTACCACAACTGAAGGAGTGATGAATTCATCAGTCTCTCCCCGATTATACGCCTGTTCCAGTGCTTCTTCTGCACTCGAAACCTTATGCCCTATACCCCCGACCATTGCTTCGTACGCTGCTTTAGTCCGATCCCATATTTTATTTCGATCCATGCCATACAATCTGCCCATAATAGTGGCAATCTTTTCAGTATGGAGCATGTGTCCGCGCAATTCATGGAGATAGTTGGCAGCAGCGTGAGGCCCTGAGTCTCGGCCATCAGTAAACAAATGCAGATATACTTGCTCAATTCCTTCTCTACGACAGAGCTCAAGGAGTGCATACACATGTTCAGGATACGAATGAGCACTATTGCCATCGGTCAAAAGCCCCATCAGATGAACGGCTGATTTGTATTTTTTGACGTGAAACAAAGCTTGTTTGAATGCTTCATTTTTGAAAAAAGTTCCATCATGGATCGAATCTGAAATACAAACGAGATCCTGTTTCACAATTCTTCCCGCTCCGATATTCAAATGTCCTGCTTCAGAATTTCCAATCTGTCCCGGAAAAAGCCCTACGTGCTCACCAAACGTTTTCAACTTTGAGGTGGGGTATTTTTTCATATACCCAAAAATATTAGGTGCAGTTTTTGAGGTAATCGCATTCCCTTCATTTTTTTCAGAGGCCATTCCAAAACCATCGAGAATAATCAATACGGTTGGCGATAACGAGTTCTGTTTTTTTGCTTTTGTTTTTTCTTTAAGAGACATAATAAGTTCAAAATTCAAAATTCAAAATTCAAATTTCCAATAAAATATCCAAACCAGACAACTATCAAAGTCCTAGTTCTTCTTCAATCTCCATCAGGCGATTATACTTTTCTACTCGTTCTGAACGTGAGAGTGAGCCCGTTTTTATAAACTCAGCATTTACTGCGACTGCGAGATCTGCAATAAAAGTATCGGCTGTTTCGCCAGACCGATGTGAGACCGCGATTTTATACTTATGAGCACGAGCGAGCTCAATTGCATCTATTGTCTCTGAGAGAGAACCAATTTGATTCACCTTAATTAATACTGAATTTGCAACACCTTCTTGAATCCCTTGCTTAATTCGGAGAGTGTTCGTTACAAACAGATCATCACCGACTAACGATACTTTTGAACCAAGTTTTTTGGTGAGGATCTTCCAGTTTTTCCAATCATCTTCAGCGAGTCCATCTTCGAGGAATAATATTGGGTAATGACGCACCCATGATTCGAGCGTCTGTATTACAACTTCAGGACCTACGGGATTTTTTGGGCCATCCAGATAATATTTTCCTCCTCTGAAAAATTCAGACGATGCAACATCCATTCCAATAAAGACCTGTTTTCCTGGTGTGTACCCCGCACTCTGAATTGCCTTGATAATGAGCTGAATTGCCCGTTCATTATTAGGTAAATTGGGAGCAAATCCTCCCTCATCTCCTACACCAGTTGCTAAACCCTTTTGATTGAGCAATTGTGCCAAGCTATGAAAAATCTCTGAACCCATCCGAACGCGTTCACGAAATTTCTTATGTACCGGAATAATCATGAACTCTTGACATGACAAATTGTTATTTGCATGTCTACCTCCATTCAAAATATTCATGGTTGCAATAGGCATTCGGAATTTTTTTTCTTTGAGTTTATACACTTCTCGTACATGAAGATACAGAGGGCGCCCTCTGCTCACGGACGCTGCACGCGCATTCGCGAGGGACACCGCAAGAATCGCATTTGCGCCTAATTTTTTCTTATTTGGAGTACCATCGAGTTCGAGCATGGTTTCATCAATTCTACGTTGGTCACACGAATCAAGGCCCTTTAATTTTCCTGCAATAATTGAATTAACATTTTTTACTGCTTTCAACACTCCTTTACCATGATACCGCACTCCACCATCTCGAAGTTCGAGCGCTTCATGTGTACCTGTTGATGCACCGCTTGGAACCGCTGCTTTACCCACACTTCCATCGGTAAGAATAACTCGTGCTTCTACGGTCGGGTTACCTCGAGAATCAAGAATTTCTCGTGCCAAAATCTGTGCAATGAGTGCTTTTTTCATACTAAAAATTTATTAGTACCTTACAGTATATCAAACGAAAACGACCTTGGAAAGGTCGTTTTCGGGCGTAATATTGTAATGAAAATTTATTTGAGTTCAAAGGTAACTCCTACATGAAGTACCACGTCATTAGTACCCACTTCAATCTGTGGAGCATTCCCAGCTGATTCAATCGATACATCATACATTTTTGCCCCATAGTATGATTCATTTGAAGCCTCATATTCATCGTATGACACAATTCCTGAAAGTCTAAGACCTAGCTTACTTGAAAGTGCCGCAGCTTTTTGACTTACTTTTTTCAATGCTTCTGCTCTAGCAGCTTCGAGATACGCATCTTTGTCATCAATCGTGAATTCAAGTCCACTTACATTGGTCGCCCCCACCTCGCCTGCGAGACCTAATACTTCATTTGCTTTGGTCAAATCTCTGATTTTGATTGCAACATTCTGGCTGATGGTATATCCGCGGAGCTCTGGTTTACTTCCATCAGTCGGATAGTTGTACGCAGGATATACCGTATAGTCCTGAGTCTGAATATCCGCTGCGTCAATTCCTAACTCTTTGATTCTATTTACTAATGTATTCACCACTTCAGTATTTTTCTGTTGAGCCTCAGCTACCGTCGCAGCTTCAGTAGTCATACCCATAGTAGTCATGGCAATATCAGGCTTCACACTTACTTTTCCTTCAGCCTCGACTCTGATAGTTCTCTCTGGTTTATCTGCTTGTCCAATAAAATCGTACTTTCGCATCTCATTTCTAATCAAAACACCAAAAAATACGATCAAATACACGATCAAAATACCCACAAATGTCCCTAAAATCTTTTTTCCTACCCACCCACACCAACTATGTTGGTCACACTTACCATATTTGCAGCAGTTCATTGGATGTTCTTCTTCAGCTACTGAAGGTGATGACACAACCGGTGCCATCGGCTCGTCCATCGTGGGGCGAGCAAATGTTTTTTTGACAGGCATATTTAAAAAATTAAAAGTTCAAAGTTCAAATTAAAAAATAATTTATCAGTTGTTGCAAGTATAGCACAAAATAACTTTTTATTCCGGAATGCTCTGTGGATAGATAGTAAAAATTATTCTAATTACTCTAATTATTCTAAAAAAGATACAAGGAACAAGATACAAACAAATCTCAACGAGCACAATTTTCAATCTTCTAATCTTAATTTTTAGAATAATTAGGTTAATTAGTACAATTAGAATAATTTTATAATCCGCTTCAATGTTTTGTGACTATCTCAATCCCCGGCAATTTATTTCCTGATAAAAATTCAAGCATTGCACCACCTCCTGTTGAAACTAAGTCAACAAATTCTTGCATTCCTGTTTGATTCATTGCCTGAATTGTTTCTCCGCCACCAATTACTCCAAATGCCTCCCCTTTTGATCGCGATGCTACGAGACGTGCGATTGCGAGTGTACCTACATCATAGGGTTTCTGTTCAAAATACCCCATTGCTCCATTCCAGATAATAGATTGTGCTAATTTGATATCTTCTGAATATAAATTAATTGTTGCAGGCCCTATATCCAAAATAGCTTCGTCTTTTGTACAAATTTCAAATGGTTTTTTTAAAAGTGCAACCACCCGTGCATCTGACCCATCTTTTTTTCCAACAACTAAATCTACTGGCCATTCGATTGATTTTATCTTGTCTAATTTTTTTGCTTCAGTTAGTAATTCCTCGTCCACTAAAGAAGCACCAACTCCAAAACCTTTTGCTTTCAAATGCGTATTTACGATTCCACCACCAACCAAGATTACTTCAACTTTATTTTTAAGATTAGTTATTACTGGAAGCTTAGTTTCCGTTTTTGCACCACCAATAATTAAAACACTCTTCTTTTTCCCCTGTTCAAATGTACGACTAAGCCCAATAATTTCTTTTTCTAATAATAATCCAGCATAAGAAGGCACGTAATCAGCAACACCCGTGACTGAAGGGCTTGAGCGATGAGTCACACCAAATCCATCGATTATAAACAAATCAGCAAAGGATGCAAGCTCTTTTGCAAAATATTCTTTATTTTCTTCTTCACCTGGGGCAAAACGGATATTATCAAAAATAGCAACTGCACCTGGTTTTATTTTAAAAACTTCTTTCTCTATTTTTTTCAAATTTGACCAATCGGCTGATGCGATGACTTTCACTTTCTTGTGCAACATGTTACCCAACTCTTTTGCAACCGGATCTACTCTCAATTCTTTTACCACTTTTCCCTCTGGTCTACCGATATGTGTAACCAAAAGAACTCGAGCTTTTTTCTCAAGTAAAAAATTAATTGTATCAAGAGATGCAGCAATTCGAAATG
This sequence comes from uncultured Gammaproteobacteria bacterium, assembly GCA_964435035.1. GTDB lineage: Bacteria > Patescibacteriota > Patescibacteriia > Magasanikbacterales > UBA922 > UBA922. The sequence goes on along the minus strand of CAYSXR010000001.1, from coordinate 23,099 downwards.
TTTCTTGTACTTTTCTTTTTACGATAGGAACATTATAGTCGACACGAACCAAAACAGACTTGCCAGCAAGCTCTTTTACCTCTCTAATACTTCGAAGCTGCATAATTTAAACTAATAGAACACGGATCTAACGGATTGAACGAATAGAAACGGAATTTAATTTCCCAATTTCCTTATTTCTTAATTTCTTTCTATTTCTTCCCTGCAATCATTGCCATCTCGACCAATCGATTAGCATATCCCCATTCATTATCATACCATCCAACAACTTTCACCAAATTACCATCTACTACTCGAGTCAGTTCAGCATCTACAATTGCTGAGTGCGGATTTCCGATATAATCACTTGAAACCAATGGTTCAAATGATACATCGAGAATTCCCTTCAGATATGATTTTGAGGCTTTGATATATGCTTTGTTTATTTCTTCCACTGTCGTGCTTTTTCTCAACAATACGGTAATATCAGTAAGAGAAACTGTAATAGTGGGAACTCGAATTGAGAGTCCGTCGAATTTCCCTTGTAATTGAGGAATGGTACGGGTCACCGCCACAGCCGCCCCTGTTTTCGTAGGGACCATATTTTGTGCTGCTGCACGTGCTTCACGAAGGTCTTTTGATGGACCATCTTGTAGTACTTGGGATGCAGTATATGAGTGGACTGTTGTCAACATTGCTTTTTCAATACCAAATTCTTTTTCAAGCACGAGCATCATAGGTGCTGCACAATTAGTTGTGCATGAAGCATTATCAAGAATTGGCTCACCTTTGTATTCTTTATCATTTACACCACGAACATAAGTTTTCAAATCCCCTTTTCCTGGTGCTGAAATGACTACTTTCTTAGCTCCTGCAGCAATATGTGCTTTTGCACTTTCTGCATCAGTAAATCGTCCGGTTGATTCGATGACTACATCTACTTTGAGCTGTTTCCATGGCAACACCGCTGGATCTTTTTCTGCAAAGACTGGAATTTTCTTTCCTTTAACAATAATATGTTTTTCATCAAAGGAAACTGGAAAATCAAAATCATTATACGCAGTATCATGTTTCAACAGATGTGCTAATGTTCGTGTGTCAGTCAAATCATTGATACCTACGATATCTAACTTTTTTTGAAAAGCGATTTTGAATGCGTGGCGGCCGATTCTACCGAATCCATTGATGGCAATTTTCATAAAGTTGAATAATTAAAGGGTTACATACGAATTACGAATAAATCGAATTTACGAATTTGAATTCAAGAATTTTATTCGTATATTAGTACCATTCGTAATTCGCATGTAAGTATAGCATACCTAACTCCGACTCGAGAACTCCTCCATCTTCCTCGACGCAGCACACGTAAGTGCAATCGCCAGTGCGTCTGCGGCATCGTCTGGTGTAATTTTTTTCTTTATTCCCAATAGCACCTTTACCATAGACTCAAGCTGGGTTTTATCAGCTCTCCCATACCCAGTGATACTCTGTTTTACCTCAAGTGGTGTGTATTCGTGGACTGCGAGATGGGCTTTCGTGAGTGTCAAAAGAATTACTCCTCGCGCTTGTCCGACTTTTATCGCAGTTGTGACATTTTTATAAAAAAACAATTCTTCTACTGCGGCACAATTGGGTTTGTGCGTACGTATGATTTTGATCAATTCATCTGAAATGTCAACCAATCGCTCGACAAATGTGCGTTTCATATCAGTCTCAATACACCCATACTCAACGAGGGTAGAGCGATCTCCTACGCAATCAATAATTCCAAACCCAACACGTCCAAAACCAGGGTCGATACCCAAGATACGGATTATATGAGGTTTTTTTTGGATGCTCACCATAATAATAAACAACTGCATTATCTGCAGTTGTATACTATACCACATTGTTACTTTGCCGTCGTATATACCTCTTTTACGTCATCGAGATCATGAAGTGCTTCGACGAGCGTACCTAATACTTCTAATTCCTCGGGTGGCAACTCCATTGTTTCCTTTGCCATCCACTCGAGCCCAGCACTATCAGGACTAATACCTGCTTTATGAAGCACTTCTGACATTGTCTGAAATTTTTCTTTTGGCCCGACAAGTTCTACACCATGCTCGCTTTCACGAATATCATCAACCCCTGCATCCATAAGCGCAAGTTCTAGCTCTTCCCAATTTTTTATTTCAACCCGCTTTTCCGCACCAATACGAAGCACTGCTTTATATTCAAATTGCCATGCAACCGCCCCCTTGCTCCCGAGCGAGCCGCCACTTTTGGTAAATGCGTTTTTGATTTCAGTCAACGCGCGATTGGTGTTATCAGTAACTGACTCAACGAGCATAGCGACTCCGCCTGGACCATATCCTTCGTATACTAGCTCCTGCAATACCACTCCATCTTTCAATTCTCCTGTTCCTTTTTTTACCGCACGATCAATATTGTCTTTCGGCATGTTTACTTCTTTTGCCTTATCAATTGCAAGACGCAATGAAAAATTCATTGTAGGGTCTCCACCACCGTTCTGTGCTGCGATGGTAATCGCCTTTGAAACCTTGGTGAATGCATTTGCTCGAGCTTTATCTGCTTTCCCCTTTTTTCCCTGTATATTGTGCCATTTGGAGTGTCCGGACATATAATAATCTATATTAGAATACTCAAATTCTAGCAAAATCTTGGAAAAAATCAATGCTTTGCAGGACTTTACAAAAATGTTCTCCTACGCTAGGATAGTAACTGTAAAACTTTAACCTAAGCACATTTATATGGAACAAAATGCATGGCATTCGGTATCTATTGGTGAAGACAAGCCAGAAGTAGTACAAGCAATCATTGAAATCTCAAAAGGTAGTAAAGGAAAGTTTGAGCTGGATAAAGATTCAGGATTAATCAAACTCGATCGAGTTCTGTTCTCCGCAGTTCATTATCCAACGAACTATGGATTTATTCCTCAGACCTATTGCGATGACAAAGACCCATTGGATATTCTCGTACTCTCAACCGTTGATCTTCCTCCACTCTGCCTTGTAGAAGCTCGTGTAGTAGGAGTCATGGGTATGATTGATGGCGGTGAAGGAGATGATAAGATCATTGCAGTTGCAAAGGGAGATCCTAATATGAAGCATATCACTGAATTAGAAGATCTCCCTCAACACACCCTCGATGAGATCAGACAGTTCTTCGAAGAATACAAGAAGCTTGAAAAGAAGACAGTCGAGGTTACTGGATTTGAAGGAAAGAAACGAGCACTTGAAGTGGTAGAAGAAAGTATCGCGCTCTACCAGAAAACATTCAAAAAATAAGCAGCACAAAAAAAACATCCCGATTGAGTCGGGATGTTTTTTATTTACTCTGTGCACGGCCTTCTACTGAGCTGCCATTTCTTCTTTCATTACATTAATTGCTCGCTCTTTGGTACCTGTTCCCGCAGGGATGAGGCGACCGATAATAACGTTTTCTTTCAACCCTTCGAGATGATCCATCTTTCCGGTTATCGCTGCGTTTACCAATACACGTGATGTTTCTTGGAATGACGCACTCGAAAGGAAACTCTGAGTGGTAAGAGAGATCTTACTGATACCCATAAGCATATCGCGGCCTCGAGCAATTTTTTGCTTATGCTTTTCTGCCTCTTCATTTGCGAGCATGAGCTGTGAACGCTCAACGATTTCTCCAGGGATTAATTCAGTATCTCCGGTATCTTCAATAAATACACGAGAGAACATTTGTTTGATAATAATTTCTACATGTTTGTCGTTCAAACGTTGACCTTGTGATGCGTAGATTTCCTGAATTTCTTTCAAGATATAACGCTTCACTGCATCCTGACCTTTGAGATCAAAGAGTTCTTTCAAATCAATAGAACCTTCAGTCAATTGATCACCTTTTTGAGTCATGTCTCCAGCTTTGACCCAGAGTTTGTATCCCAATGGAACAATATATTCTTTGGTAGTCTTACCATCATAAATATAATGAAGTTTCATACCGTCAATGGTGACTTTTCCATCATACTCAGCTTTGATTTCTTCACCTGATGCTCCACGAATAATAAGCGTATCACCTGCTTCAACTTTCTGTCCTTCAGCAAATTTTACATCATCTTCACCATGTATATCATAGGTAATTTCATCAATTCCATCATGATGAATTTTGATAATCTTTTGTCCACGGCGACCTTCAAAAATTTTTCTTCCAGTTGGACCCATGACTACTTTTCCATCAGCATCTTCGATTTCCACTGTTCCTGCAACTTCTGAGAGAAGTGCTTTTCGCTTTGGCATACGTGCTTCAAACAATTCTTCTACACGAGGAAGACCTTGGGTGATATCTCCCCCTGCGACTCCACCAAGATGGAAGGTACGCATGGTAAGCTGAGTACCTGGTTCTCCGATAGATTGAGCCGCAATAACCCCAACTGCAGTTCCTTTCTGAACTACAGTTCTACTACCCAAATCATATCCATAACACTTTGAACAGATTCCTTTTGCGAGACGACATTGTAATACTGATCGTACATGTACCACATCCACTCCATGTTTTTCAATTTCCCGGGCAGCATGTTCAGTTACGACTTCACCTTTTTTCACCAATACTTCATTACCAACTTTCACTGCTTCGAGCACAAATCGTCCGAGTACGCGTTCTGAAACTGTTTCTCCCATTTGTTCTGATTCTTCTTTGGTAAACACTTCTCCTACTGTATCTCCACAATCTTCAGAACGAACTACTACGTCTTGTGCAACATCAACCAAACGACGGGTTAGGTATCCTGCGTTTGCAGTTCGAAGCGCAGTATCTGAGAGTCCTTTTCGCACACCGTGACTTGAGATAAAGAATTCAAGTACATCAAAACCTTCTTTAAAATTTCCTTTTACAGGGAGCTCGATAATGTCTCCTGATGGACTTGCTACCAAACCTTTCATAGCAATAACCTGTCCCAACTGAGCCCATGAACCACGAGCACCCGAGTCAATCATTGCAAATACTGATCGGTCTTTGTTCAATACACCTTTCAAATGTGCGAGCAATGCTTCTTTTGCTTCAGTCCAGATTTCAAGAATCTTTGCATGACGTTCTGAATCAGTGAGCAAACCTTCATTGAATTGTTCATACACTAATTCTACTTTTGTGTCAGCTTCAGCCAGAAGTGCACGTTTGATATCAAGTAGTGGGAAATCATCTTTTCCAAGTGAGTACCCTGATTTGGTAACATATTTGAATCCAAGTTCTTTGATCTTATCCAGATGATACGCTGTTGTTTCCTGTCCGTATAATTCAAGCAAGAGCTGAATGATGTTACTCAAATGTTTTTTAGTAATCGTTTCATTATAATAAGGAAGTTTGTCAGGTAAAATTTCATTAAAGAAAATTCGTCCCATTGACGTTTCCATGAAACTCTTGGTTCCTTCAGGGAATTTTGCCATTTCCGCTTCACCCAATCGCACATTGATACGTTCTTTTAGTGTAATCAAACGAATCTTGTACGCATATTTTGCTTCAGTAACATTAGCAAAATTTCTCTTTACCGGAGCAGTATCAGTCTCATCATACTTGGTCAGATAGTAACACCCCAATGCAATATCCTGTTGCGGAGTGATTACTGGACTTCCGGTAGCTGGCTTCAACAAGTTCTTTTCACTTGCCATCAAATTCTCAGCCTCCCATTTTGCCTGTTCAGACAATGGCAAATGAACTGCCATCTGATCTCCATCAAAGTCTGCATTGAACGCAGGACATACCAATGGATGAAGTTTGATTGCTTTACCTTCTACGAGACGAGGTTTGAACGCCTGGATACCCAAACGATGAAGTGTTGGTGCGCGGTTGAGAAGTACACGAGTTTTTTTGGTCAATTCTTCAAGAATATCCCACACTTCTGGTGCATTACTTTCGATAAATCGTGAAGCACTGCGAACATTATGTGCAAGTTCACGTTTGATAATTTCTGCCATGATAAACGGCTTGAAAAGTTCAAGTGCGATAATTTTTGGTAAACCACATTCATCGATTTTGAGGGTTGGTCCTACCACGATTACAGAACGACCTGAATAATCAACACGTTTTCCAAGCAAATTCTGGCGGAAACGACCTTGTTTTCCTTTCAAAATGTCGGCAAGTGATCGGAGTTGGCGTTTTTGTCCAGTTGACGCACGAACAGTCTTTGAAGCTCGAGCACTGTTATCGATCAACGCATCGACTGCTTCTTGCAACATGCGTTTTTCATTTCTGCAGATTACTTCAGGTGCATTAAGCTCAACCAAACGTCTCAAACGGTTATTACGATTGATTACACGGCGATACAAATCATTTAAATCAGAAGTTGCAAATCGTCCCCCATCGAGAGCCACCATTGGGCGCAAATCTGGTGGGATAACTGGAATCGCGGTCATGATCATCCATTCTGGTCGAATATCATTTTTATGCAAACTCTTCAATAATTTTACCCGTCGAATTAATCTTTCACGTTTTGCACCTTTACTCTTGATAATCTCTCCTTCAAGACGAACAATGGTCTCTGGCAAATCAAGTCTCTCTAAAAGCCCACGAACTGCTCCTGCTCCAATACTTGCTTCAAACAAATGACCATAGCGGATTGAAAGTTCCTGATAATATGCTTCTGAAATAATATTCATGACTGAAATATCTTTCAATTCAGACTCAGCTGATTTGAAATCTTCTTCCAGAGATTCAAGTTTCCGATCGCGTTCTTCCTCAATTTCTTTCTTTTCTTTTTTCTCTTTACCTTCGAGCAACTTTTCAGCTTCAACTTCAATCTGTTTTTTCTTTGATTTGTATTCTTTTTTCAAAGCTTCTACGGTTGCTGCTTTTTCTTCTTCTTCCACCTGCGTAATGATAAAAGACGCAAAGTAGATTACTTTTTCAAGTGATTGAATTGAGAGATCGAGTACTAAACCAATACGTGAAGGAATAGTTCGGAGGAACCAGATATGAGAGACAGGCGCAGCAAGCTCGATATGTCCCATTCGTTCGCGACGTACCAATGAATGCGTAACTTCTACACCACATTTATCACACACGATTCCTTTATATCTAATTTTTTTGTATTTTCCACAATAACATTCCCAATCTTTGGTAGGTCCAAAAATTTCTTCTGCAAAAAGCCCACCTTTTTCAGGCTTTTGCGTACGGTAATTAATCGTTTCTGGTTTATAAACTTCTCCGAATGACCATTTACGGATTACTTCGGGTGAAGCGACCTTCAGACGCAAAGCGTCAAAGTTCATGGTGTGTAGTATATCGCGTGACATATAGAAGTGTATGGGTTTAAGAGTTTAGGAGTTAGACGTAGGTTATTATTCAGTAGCTTTTCCTCGTTTTGTTTCATCAGCATCAAGTCCTGCCCCATACTCTCTCGCTCTCATATCGCGATGTTCTCGTACTACTTCTTCTGCGGGCGAATAACTTCCATCTTCTTCCTTCTTCAAAAGCTCCACATCGAGGGCAAGCCCTTTCATTTCACGTACCAATACATTGAATGATTCTGGAAGATTGATTTTGGTAATTGCCTCACCTTTGATGATTGCCTCATATGCTTTTGCACGTCCAGGCACATCATCTGATTTGATAGTCAAAATTTCCTGGAGTGTATGCGCTGCACCATATGCTTCAAGCGCCCATACTTCCATTTCTCCAAAACGCTGTCCACCAAATTGAGCTTTACCTCCAAGCGGCTGCTGGGTGATCAAGCTGTACGGACCAATTGAGCGCTGGTGAATCTTATCTTCAACCATGTGATTAAGTTTCAACATGTAGTTGTAACCAACCGTAGTTTTATGTTCATATGGCTCACCATTACGCCCATCATAGAGCTGTAATTTTCCATCCACTGGGAATCCAGCTTTTACGAGCTCCTCTTCGATTTGAACTTCAGTAATACCATTTAATACAGGAGTAGCTGCTTTATATCCAAGCGCATTTGCTGCAAGACCTAAATGTGTTTCAAGCAATTGTCCCAAGTTCATACGTGAGATAACACCGAGCGGTGACAAGATAATATCAACAGGAGTTCCATCTTCAAGGAACGGCATGTCTTCTGCCGGAACCACACGTGAGATAACACCTTTGTTTCCATGACGTCCTGCCATTTTGTCTCCCACCTGAATTTTACGCATATCAGCAACCGTCACTTGTACTTGCTTGATTACCCCTGGTTGCAATTTATCTCCAGCTTCTGCTGAGAAGATTTTTACATCAATTACTTTTCCTTGTTCACCATGCTCAAGATAGAGTGATGAATCTCGTACGTCACGAGCTTTTTCTCCAAAAATCGCACGAAGCAATCTCTCTTCAGGAGTTAATTCAGTTTCTCCTTTTGGTGTAATTTTTCCGACCAAAATGTCACCAGAGTGAACCTCAGCACCAATTCGAACAATACCTTCTGAATCAAGATTTCGGAGTTTTTCTTCACTTACGTTTGGAATGTCATTGGTAATTACTTCTTCACCCAGTTTGGTTTCACGAACATCAATAGTGTAGTCTTCAATATGAATCGACGTGTAACGATCATCTTTTACCAAACGATCTGAAATAATAACTGCATCTTCGTAGTTGAATCCATCCCACACCATATAAGCAACGAGAACATTTTGTCCGAGACCCAATTCTCCATCTTTAATACTTGGTCCATCAGACATTGGATGTCCTTTTTTCACTTTTTGTCCCAATGTTACGGTTGGTTTTTGATTAATACAACTTGAGGCGTTTGAGCGTAAAAATTTACCCAAATCCCATCGGTATACTTTTCCTTTTTTATCAGTTAATTCAATTCTTCCACCATCTACATAGGTGATTTCTCCCTCTGCTGGAGCTTTGATTACATACCCACTATTTTCAGCAGCGGCACGCTCAACCCCAGTTCCAACCAATGGAGGTTCTGGTTTGATACAAGGCACTGCTTGGCGCTGCATGTTTGTTCCCATCAACGCACGAGTAGCATCATCATGTTCGAGGAATGGAATGATACTGGTGGCGAGTGATAAAATCTGGTTTGACGCAACATCAATATACTGAATAGTCGAGACTTCAGTAACTTGTGCTTCGCCATGTACACGAGCTGGAGTTTTTTCATCAAGGAAATATCCTCGATCGTCCATTCGAGTAGTTGCCGAAGCAGTTACTGAACGTTCTTCCTGGAACGAGTTCAAATACACGATTTCGTCAGTAACACGTGGTTTAATTTTAATTGTCTTATATTCTTTACTTCCTTCCAATTTCTTTGCAATTGCAGCCGTAATTTCTTCACCTGCTTTCACGATTCCTCCAATTGATTCTAATGCAAATTCACCTTCGGTAAATGTCGCATTGTTTTCTACTTCATGTAGTACTTTTCGGTATGGAGTTTCAAGAAATCCAAATGGATTAACTTTAGCATATGTTGACAAATGTCCTACCAAACCAATGTTTGGTCCTTCAGGAGTTGCAATCGGACAAATACGTCCATAGTGAGTACGGTGTACGTCACGAACTTCGAATCCTGCGCGATCACGAGATAATCCACCAGGACCAAGTGCCGAGACACGGCGTTTGTGTTCAAGCTCAGCAAGCGGGTTTACCTGATCCATAAACTGTGACAGCTGTGAACTCATGAAAAATTCACGGATAACTGAAATTACTGGTCGTGCATTGATCAGTTTATTTGGAGCAATTGTTTCAACTTCCATCGTACTCATACGGTCTTTTGCAATACGTTCCATACGAGCAAGACCAATGCGGAATCGATTCTGGACAAGTTCACCTACCCCACGTACACGACGATTTCCCAGGTGATCAATATCATCAGCTTCTTCTTGTGTTACATTAAGACGAATAACTTCTTTTAATACACGGAGTAATTTTTCAGGTGAAAGTACCCGTTCTTCTTTGGAGTCATACGCGCTTTCGGAAAGACCCAAATCAAATTTAGTATCAAATTTGTATACACCCACTTTACCCAAGTCATAGCGATCAAAATTAAAAAACATCGCATGAATCAGACTTCGAGCATTTTCAGCAGTTGCCAAATCTCCTGGACGAATTCTGCGATATACTTCAATCAATCCATCTTCTTCACTTTTTGCTGTATCTTTTTTCAAGGTTGCATCAACGTAATCAATGTTTGGATGTGTATTGACGTCAGCAAATAATTCTTTGATTTTTTCGTCATCTGAATATCCAAATGCACGGAGGAGAGATGTTGCTGCAACTTTTCGTTTGCGATCAACCTTAATCCACAATACATTGTTTTGATCAGTTTCAATTTCTATCCATGCTCCACGGTTTGGAATAATTTTTGCCCCGTAAAATCGTCTACCACGAACCACTTCTGCAGTAAAAAATGCCCCCGCACTACGAATAAGCTGTGATACAATCACACGCTCAATTCCATTGACCATGAATGTTCCCCGCGCAGTCATGAGTGGCACGTCTCCCAAATAAATTTCTTGTTTGTCTGATTTACCGGTACGCTTATTGTGCATTCGTACATTGATACGAAGTGGTGCTTCGTAGGTGATATTCTTGTTTCGGCAAGTCACCTCATCAAATTTTGGCTCATCAAGATAATATTCTTCAAAATAAAGTTCGAGATCACGACCTGTAAAATCCGTAATTGGTGAAAGTTCATCGAATAATTCTCGGAGTCCTTCCTTGAAAAACCAGTCATACGAATTTTTCTGTACTTCGATCAAATCAGGAGCAGTGATTGCGTCTCGCAATTTGGTAAAAAATTTCCGCTCATTTGTTTTTAGCGGCTGTCTTCGAAAGAGTGGTACCATACGTTGAATAAGCATGTTATGCGTCCGATCTAGGGGGTTTTTGAACGGATGCGACTGGTAAGTAAGACAACAAAAAAATTCCTTTTTACAAAGGATCTGTAATTGCTTTTAATTGTAGAAATGGAATCGAGGCATGGGATAAATCCGGATAATTCCCTCTACAGCTTGGCGCCACAGAGCGAGAAGACCAGAAAATAGTCTCTTTTTTCCTGTAAACGTAATGTCGTTAGGATACCCGAAAAGAATCAAAGTGTCAAATGAGAACACTTGTGGAAATTATTGTCAAGAAATCGCATATTTTGGCTAAAAAAAGAGCAATAAGTGCCCTATTTATCCCCTATATGACTACCTTTGTCCCCAAAGTTATCCACAAATCTCTTAATTTAGCCAAATTATACACAGTTCCCCTACCACATACCTATTTGTACTCTGCATAGCCTTTAAAATATGATACAATACTATCTTAGATTGTACCTACACATAGAGTTTTTAAGTTACTTATTATCTAATTACCCTAACCAACCTCTGTATGCCTCGAGGCAGACGCAAGGAACATAGCTTCGATCCTACCCTATCCGATGGGGTCATTGCAGTACTATTCCTCATCCTTACTGCCATTGTTACTCTTAGCTTTTTTGGTAGAGCTGGAGTTGTCGGAACCATCCTCAATGAATACGTTTTGAGCTTCCTATTTGGAGACTTGCGCTTTATCACCCCTGCTATTCTTGTTGTCTGTGCGTGGTATCTAATTCGTGAGAAAAAAGAAGACGAACCACAACGTGGATTACATGTCCTCGGCTATATATTGTTTTTTGTTTCTACCGCAAGTCTGCTCCATATGCGATTTGCAGCCGGAGATATGTGGAGAGAAGCGCTTACTGGTGCTGGAGGCGGAGTCGCAGGTATGCTTGCCTATCCACTATCAGCATACTTGGGGGGTGTAGCTAGCTACATTATTCTCGCTGGACTTTCTCTCATTTCTGTATTTTTCATTTTTGAGAGAGCACTTCAATTATTTATTTCCCTGCTTCGTAAAATTTTTAGTTCCACTGGAAGTGCTGCAAGCGGAGCTTTCTCGCGTGTACGGAATGGACAAGGTGTGAAAATCAAAGGTGCCTATGATGAATTTGAAGATGAAGATACCGCCAAAGAAGAAGTCGAGGAAACACAAGAAACAAAAAGTTCTTTTGCTACACACTCTTTAAAAAAACCTGACGAAGAGGATGAAGAAGAAGTTGATACTGCAGATGAAGAAGATGCTTCTGATGAAGATGATGAAGAACAAGAAGAAGACAAATCATCAGGAGATGTATGGAGTAAGCGGGTAATTATCAAAAATTTACCTCCCCTTGATATTTTGGTTGATAAAAAAAGTAAGCCAACAAGTGGAGATATCAAAGGAAACGCTGAAACAATCAGAAGCACACTTGGAGAATTTGGAATTGATGTAGATATGGGTGAAATTCGTGTTGGACCTACCGTTACTCAATACTCCCTCAAACCTTCAAAAGGTGTGAAGCTCTCCCGTATTACTGCACTCTCAAATGATTTAGCACTTGCACTCGCTGCACACCCTATTCGTATCGAGGCTCCTATTCCAGGTCAAGCTCTAGTTGGTATTGAAGTTCCCAATCAAAAAACTGCGATGGTTTCTTTTCGTGAATTACTTGAATCAAAAGAATTCAAACATCGCCCACATAATCTCTCAATCGCTCTTGGTAAAGATGTGGCAGGAAAAGTATGGTTTGCTGATTTGCCACGCATGCCCCATCTTCTGATTGCAGGAGCCACTGGATCAGGTAAAACCGTGTGTGTGAATACCATTATTATGAGTTTACTTTTTGAAAATACTGCAGAAACACTGCGTATGATCATGGTTGACCCGAAACGCGTTGAATTGACTCTCTATAATGGAATCCCACATCTACTAACTCCTGTTATCACCAATACGCAACAGACTATCAATGCACTTAAATGGTCGATTGGAGAAATGGAACGAAGATTTGAGCTTCTTGCTAGTGCAGGATCACGAGACATCACTTCGTACAACGCAAAACATCCTGACAACAAAATTCCGCATATTGTATTTATTATTGATGAATTAGCTGACCTCATGGCTACTGCTGCAAATGAAATTGAAGCAGGTATCATTCGATTAGCACAAATGGCTCGTGCAATCGGAATTCATCTCGTGGTTGCAACCCAGAGACCGAGTGTTGATGTAATTACTGGTCTTATGAAAGCAAACATTCCGGGTCGCATCGCATTCTCTGTCGCATCCCTCATTGATTCCCGCACCATCCTTGATTGCCCAGGTGCTGAAAAACTTATTGGTCGAGGAGACATGTTGTATTTGACCGCTGAACTCGGAAAACCGGTGCGTATCCAAGGTGCCTTTATTTCTGAAGAAGAAATGAAAGATGTGGTGGATTATCTTCGAGGAGATGAAGAACCTGAATACGATGAAAGTATTGTCTCAGTGCAAAAATCAGGCACCATGAGTCTTTTTGGTGGACCTACTGACGATAAAGATCCACTCTTCGAAGAAGCAAAACGTCTCATCATTACCTCAGGTAAAGCAAGTTCTTCCTTACTTCAACGCCGACTCAAAGTTGGATATGCGAGAGGCGCACGACTTATCGATGAACTGGAAGAAGCAGGAGTTATTGGTCCAGGCTCGGGTGCCAAAGCACGAGAGATTCTTATGACAAAAGAACAGCTTCATGGTACAATTGATGCTGGCGCAAAACTCAATGTGTTCAAAGCTCCACTTCCTGTTCTTGACGAAGAAGAAGCTGACGAAACTGTTGATGAGGTTGAACCTGACGAAGAAGACGATGAACCAGTCGAAGAAGAACTTAGTGATTACAATGATTCGACCAAACCTGATGAAGACGAGGAAGAAAACGAAGATGCTAATAAGCATATTCCTTTCTAAATTTTTCTATTTTCTTCTCGTGTTTATTTCTACGTGAACTTTGAAATTTGGATTTTGAACTTTTCTTTATGGCTTTTCAAAAAAAAGATGTCATTCCCGCTCCGCGTGTATGTACACGACTCAAAGCTCTCCGTGAAAGTACGGGGGTGTCACTTGAGGAACTTGCGGATAAGACCAAAATCAATCGAGCCTATCTTGAAGCTCTTGAAGGTTGTGATTTTTCCAAACTCAACATCTCTTCATTATACCTCCGAAACTTTATCAAGAAATATGTGCAGACACTTGGCAGTGATCCGAGACCTTATCTCGACCAATTCGCAGATGAAGAAGTGTCCCCTCGAAAAGAAAAACTCAAGGTTTCAGCACCTAGTCATCATCGCCACGCATTCCAATTGAGTGATATTCCAACAGTGATTCGATTTGCAGTACTCGGACTCGTTGTGGTAGGACTCTTCTCATACCTCGGACTTCATGTACACAATATTTTGAAACCTCCACACTTACTTGTTGCCAATCCAACTGATGGATTTATTTCAAAAGAAAATAACATTGTTATCACTGGTTCAACGGATCCTGAAACCAAAATTATGGTTAATGATGTACCCATTGCCAATGACGAACAAGGAAACTTCTCAGAAACCATTGCTCTCACTCCTGGTATCAACACACTCACCATCAAGGCAGAAAATAAGCATGGACGAGTAGCCAAAGATACCAGACATGTGATCTACAAACACACCAATTCTGTATCACGAAATTAGCCCACGTAAAGCTCGGGGACTCGCCACGTGGCAGCGGTTTGACAGGGTATAGAAGAAACAGCTACACTTAAATAGAGAGGATAACTCTCTTTTTAAATTAAGGAGATTACACGCGAATTACCAATATATTATTAGTGACTCGCCTGTAACTAAACTAACACCAAGTCTATGGCAAAAAAGATGGAGACCAACCCAAAGCTCGAAGCAGCATCGAGTGCAATCGACCAAATCAAACAAAAATACGGAGATAATTCGATTATGCGTTTTGGTGAAGCACGAGCATCAGCAGTAGATGCAGTGTCTACCGGATCAATATCATTGGACATTGCTCTTGGCGTCAAAGGAATGCCTCGTGGACGTATTATCGAGGTATTTGGTCCTGAAGCTAGTGGAAAAACTACTCTTGCTCAGCATGTCATTGCGGAAGTCCAAAAGCAGGGCGGCATTGCAGCGTTTATCGATGCCGAACACGCACTTGATCCTGATTATGCAAAAAAAATTGGAGTAGACGTAAACAACTTATTTATTTCGCAACCAGATACTGGTGAACAGGCACTTGAAATTCTTGAGACACTCGTTCGATCAAACGCAGTAGATATCGTCGTCGTCGACTCAGTAGCAGCACTTGTTCCAAAAGCGGAAATCGAAGGAGAAATGGGTGACTCACACATGGGTTTGCAAGCTCGCCTGATGAGCCAAGCACTCCGCAAACTTACCGGTATTGTAAGCAAGACTCACACCATCATTATCTTCATCAACCAGACACGTATGAAGATTGGTGTATTCTTTGGTAATCCTGAAACCACGACTGGTGGAAATGCATTGAAATTCTATTCATCAGTACGTGTGGAAGTCCGCCGCGCAGCACAGATCAAGCAGGGTGACAAAGTAATTGGAAACCGCGTCAAAGTAAAAATTGTCAAAAACAAAGTAGCTGCACCTTTCCGCACTACAGAATTTGATATCATGTATAATGAAGGAATCTCAGTATCTGGCGACCTCATTGATACTGGAGTAATCCACCAGGTAATCCATAAATCGGGAAATAGTTATTCATTTGGTGAAGAAAAATTGGGAGTAGGACGAGAAAAAGCAAAGCAGTTTTTGCGAGAAAATCCAAAACTCATGAAACAGATTAGAGAGAAAATCTGGGAAGCGGTGGAGCGAGGTGAGGCTCCAGAAGAGAATCCTCCGATGCCTGGAGCACCTGAGGATATGAATGAGATGGGAGAGGTGTAAGGTGCTGGTTATCTGGTTGTCTAGTTTTCTGGTAATACATACAAAAAAACCGGTCGGGAGATCGGTTTTTTATTTTTTCTTTTCTAGACTGCTTCGGTAGAATTTGAATTTTAGTTGTTTGAAGAGTGGAATCGTCGTGATCGTTGTAATAGTATTACCAAATTTGTCGTAGAGTTCTTCTGAAATTCTCGTTGCATCATACATGGTTTCAACTTCAATACCAAGCTCAAAATCCCATTCCCCTATACTCTGTACAAAATGTACTATGTGTGGATGCTTTTCTGCAAATTCAAATAGTTGATCAGAAAAAGCTGAATTAAGTCCTTTAGTGTAGATTAAAAGTTCAAAAGCTTGTACGGCTAGCTTTGTAGTATCCACAAAATATAATTCTTTACCAACAACATCCTTTTTTTTAAGGATTTGAAGTCGATAATACAATGTTGAAAATGGTATATTCAAAAGTTTTGCAATTTCCTGGTATGATTTTTCTGAGTACTCAGTAATTAAACTAAGTATCCTGTGATCCAACTCATCAACTGTAACAATATCTTCAGTGGCTTGAGTGGTAATTACTTGCCTTTTTGATTCAGGAAAGAGATATAAACGATTAAATCTTGCTGATTTTGTATGCAAGCTAAATGCTTTTTTAAAAAATAATCCACCAAACCTAGTAGAAAGTTCGAGTAAAAAGTTTGAAAACTCTATTGTATTTTTTACATAAAGTGCAGAAATATATTGATACTCCCCACCTAATTCCACAAACCATGTTACTAATTGATTTTTTAGCAAATACTGAATTAATTCCTTTCTTTGGCTTGAATCATGTGATGAAAGAGAGAAAAATAAATAATAATCACTATAACCCAACCGTGCCATATTGATGAATGGGACTTTTTTTATAATTCCCTCCCGTTTAAGTTTATTGATAACATAGTAAACTGTGTGGGTTCTCAAATTCAATTTTTTAGCTATATTCGGAACAGTAGCATCTGCTCTAAGTTCAATATACGTTAAAATCTTCTTGTCTAGGTCTGAAAGTATAATATTATACATAAATAATATATTTTTTTAGATTAATTTAACATTTATTTGCATATATGTCAAAAAAAATATATTTTTATACTATTCTGCACAAATAAACACTAGATGGGTTCGAACCTCCTAAACCTCCTACTTGTACGCCGGAGGTTTAGGGGGGAGATCGAATTTCAAAGCATCACCGCGAGTTAACGCGCGGTGATGCTAGTCGATCCTGCTTTCTTATTTAATTCAAAAATACCGAATGCTCCTTTACTATACAAATAATTTTCTTACTAAAGAATTTCGAAAAAACTCACTTTACATGTAACAAAAATTGATGATTAAGAAAAATAAAAACCGGCACTTAGCCGATTTTTTATTTTAAGTTTCCCTAAATTGCTACTGATACATCTTCTCCACCCCCACTCCCGTATAATAATACTTCAAAATAGTATCAAAACTCTCACCCTTCTCAGCTGCCCGGATCGACGCATCTCTTGCACTCATCCCGACCCCATGACCATACAATTTCTTCTTGTCCCGCTTGTCATACTCGGTTGGAACTGACACGAGCCATGGTCTCCCTGCCCCACTCCACACCTCACTCCAACTCCTGGTTCTTGTATCAGCATTGGCAAAATACGGAGTGATTACAATTTCAGAAGGAGTTTCTGCATTAGTATCTGTATCGTAGGTGATCATCATCCCCCTCGTTGCTTGCGCAGCTTCGGCGACACGTGGCATGAGGACTTCGCTTTCGTATCCCAAATAGAGTTGGTCTGCAGTAGTTGCAACTACGTCAAATACTGCTGTCTGTGTACTCTTGTGATTCTGAATATAGTAGGCGTAGGTACGTGCGGCTGTCAGAATTGCTTTCATATATTCCATATGTGCTTCGTTCGAAGTCTCGGCAATTCCCGCGATATAATCCTCAAACAAGAGATCATTGATCACATACGTCGCGTCACTATTATTGGTTGTACGATACTCCATTGCTCCACGATATGCATTGAAGCTTAGTTTTCCACGATAGGATAACAATCTTTCAAAATTTGCGAGACGAAAAACTGCGTGTGGATTGTTTGCAGGAACGAGACGAATATAATTTCCGGTAGAAAACTCAAGCTCTGCACTCTTAAAATAAAACATCCCTTTAGTTTGCCACATGGATACTCGAATACCAGGAGCAACCGTTCCCACGAGAACCTCACCATCAAACACATTATATGTTTCATCACTTGAAACAAATTCCACACCTTTTGCTGGATTTTTCCATACACCTACCCTAATTCGCGGCTCCTCTGCCAATCTCACCAATGGCTGGACTGACTCCGTATACTCTTCTTCAGTAATTACTGAAGCGTCTTCAGTCACTGTAACTGTTATTACCCCGAGATCACTTACCTTCTCAACTCCATTGGGAACCAATGCAAGTCTCATCGTATATACACCCTTTCTTTCAGGAATAGAGAGAGACACTGTTTCTCGTGCAATTCCAAAGGGTGCTACATCTATTTGTTTCTCTACTAATACTTTTGGGTTCCCTGCTCTATTTTCTACATTAACCGCGGTTGATTTGAGCGTATACGATGTCCACGGTTTAGTGCCAGTGTTTTGGAATCCGATAATAACGGGAATTACTTCCCCACCACGAGCTTCGATTTGTTTTTTACTCAAGATAACACGTGTTGCCTGATACGTGTTTTGTGAAACCACACTCACTGGCGCTGTAGTTGTTGCTTCAACAGCTTCGGTTACTTGTTTTTTTGGAGCAACACTAATATCGATATAGAAATATCCGCCTTTTACCCACGTATGATTTTCTGCGGCCAGATAAAATTCTTCTTTATATTCTCCAGGCTTTTCGGGGGCTTTCAGTTCCAGCCTTAATTCTCCCACTTCTCCTGGTTTTATGGTGCCTTCAATTTTTCCACTTTGACTTGAGGCTATCCAATTACCCCCTTTAAACATTGAATCGCGATATCTAGGTTCCATGGTGTAAGCAGAAATGAAACGACTTCCGGTCCATGTCGCAGTCCCTACATTTTTGAATTTGAATACTACTGTTTTTACTTCACCCGCCTCCATTTGTACCGGATCAGGAATTGATTGACTCACCAATTTTGCCGCATACGTACTATCTTTGATAGTGAGTTTTGGGTCTACAGCATGGACCCCCGAAGCCGAGCCGAGAAACAGAGCAAAAAGAAAAATTGCTATACTCAGACGTTTTATAGAAGAAAAAAGCATAAAGTATGTGAATGTTATTGTATGTCTGAGTATAACATGTTTACCGTACCCTGTCTTGATTGAATTTGTGGAAAAAAAATGATAGTCTTTATTCATCTATGTCACTCACCAAACAACTTGCACACAATACTGCAGCACAATTAATTGGGAAAATTGTCTCAACTATACTTGGACTTATTGCAATCGGAATGCTCACTCGATATCTCGGAGTTGAACAATTCGGATGGTATGCCACAACCTTGGCATTCCTCCAATTCATTGCAATCATGATTGATTTTGGATTGATTCCAGTGACCGCTCAGATGATGAGTGAAGTTCCTCCTGAATTTGATAATGTACGAGAAAACAAACTCGCTAGTTATCGAAACAAGCTCATGAAAAATTTGCTTGGATTTAGATTTATAACTGCAGTCGTAGGCCTCGGACTTGCCCCATTCATCGCATTGCTATTCCCCTACCCGCCTGAAGTCAAAATTGCAATTGCACTTACCACGATCAACATGCTCTCAGTTGCGATGAACCAAATTTTCACTGGTTATTACCAATCAAAACTTACAACTTACTTCCAAGCAGCAGGTGAAGTGGTTGGTCGAATTGCACTTATCCTTGGACTAGTCTTGTGTATTTATTTTGATCTTGGTTTTATCCCAGTTATGGGCGCAATTACCCTCTCAAGCGTCATATATACCCTCGTAATGTGGATACTTGCTCGCAAAAATACTTCAGTAACTTTTGGATTTGATTTTTCACTCTGGAAAAAGATAGTGATCAAAATGTGGCCTATCGCCGTAGCAGTCATGTTCAATGTAATTTATTTGCGAGGAGATACTGTTCTTCTATCACTCTATCGAGATCAAGTAGAAATAGGTCTCTATGGAGCAGCGTATCGAGTAATTGATATTGTGGCACAAACTGCCATGATGATTATGGGGCTTATGCTTCCTCTCCTAGCATATGCATGGTCAAAAGGTGAAGACCAGAAATTCAAGGAGCATTTCCAGCTTGCATTTAATGTCATGATGATGTTTGCGATTCCTATGGCTGTAGGATTGATTATGCTCTCAAAGCAAATTATGGTGGTAGTGGCAGGTACTGAATTTATACGTGCAGCACTCCCTCTCTCACTACTCTCTATTGCAGTATTTGGTATATTTTTCGGTGGAATTTTCGGGCACGTTGCAGTTGCCATAAATCGACAAAAAGAAACTTTGCCAATTTATATTGCCACCGCTGCAATTACTTTGGTATTGTATTTTATTTTTATCCCTCGGTATGGCATGATCGGTGCCGCAGGAGCGAGTGTTTTTTCAGAATTATTTGCAGGTACCTGTCTCTATCTTATTATCAAAAAATACACACAGATTTCTCTGTCCCTGGTTGTACTCGGAAAAATACTTCTCGCAGGAGCATGTATGGCAGTTGTGCTCTATGTACTTCACGATTATCTTATCCTTGCAATACTCGCTGGTAGCACCATATACGCAACAGTACTTCTTGCTCTCAAAACAATTTCAATTCACACTATTCGAGAAATGATCAGTTTTAAAAAGACTGTCTAATCTACTGGTTATCTAGTTTTCCCGTTGTCTGGTTTACACAAACTAGAAATGTAATTATCCAGAACAACATCGCAAGATCATTTTTGAAATACGGCACATCGACGAGCCCGTGAACAACTAACGCAGCGAGAGCAGCAATATACGCTGCTCTTTTTTGTCTATCTTTAATTTTAAAAGCAACAATAAAAAGAGATACTAATATTCCGACAAACGATAGCATTCCAAATAGTCCAATTTCAGTCCAGAAATTGAGGATAATATTGTGTGGATATTTAAGTGGTTCAAGAGTCTTTGGATTGTGCCATGGTTTCTGAATCGCATCATAGAAGTTTCTGATACCACTTCCTACTAAAAAATTCTGTGGAGAATCGATAAGATACTCTGCCGTATGCGACCAGACAGTGAGTCTATTTTTTCCTGCTTGATCCTGAAACAATACCGCTTCTTTCATGCCTGGTAATACGAGTGATCCTACCACTCCAACAATTGCAATCGCGATAGATATTTTTTTATATCCCAACATGAACAGGTATAATAACACTCCAGCACCGATCGCTATCCACGCACCCTGCGAAATTGAAAACGCATTTGCAAGAAGAATAATTACTACACCCGCCCAGATATAATATGCTTTTTTTAGAACTAACAATGATAGGAATAAAATTGGTACGGTACATAATCCAATAGCATTTGCACTGGTAAATATTGAAGTTACTCTGCCAAATAATTGATCATCCCAGAGACTAGGGGGAAAAAGTAAGCCAGTGAACTTTTGTATAACAGCTACAGTACTCACGATTACTGCTGCACCAACTAGTGAGAAGATCATTTTTTTCTGCTCCAGCGTCTCTTTCCTTGTTATAAGTATTGCAAATAGTATTATTGGCTCGAGAAACAGTGCTCTCCACTCGCCAATACCATAGATGAGCTTTTGGACTGGGTTTTCGGCCCCAATCATACTCGTACATGCTCCGATAAACGAAAACAGCAGAAGGAAGACTAACAAAACAAACAATCTCTTATTGTTTGCAATAAAAACCTTGAACTTTTCATTATCGTTCTTTTGAGAAGTGGCAACCCAACCAATCACCAGCGCAAAAAAACTTACCTCAAGTAGGGTGGAAGGCAGGGGTCCGATATCAAAACGTATCAAGTATGTAGGGATGGTTAACAAAAACAAGTACACTGCAAGTGGAAATTTCTTTATCGCGAGGTAGGTGAAGAGGCAAAAATAGATTGCGACGAGATAGAGCATAGGTAATTTTTTTTACATCATAGCATGGTTTTTTCGAAAAACCTAAGAATTGACTCAGACCCAAACTCAGGTTAGTATACAGGCATTCACCAAATCATGGAGAGGTGTCTGAGCGGTTGAAGGTGCCGCTCTCGAAAAGCGGTGTTGCCGAAAGGCAACCGAGGGTTCGAATCCCTCCCTCTCCGCAAATAAAAAAGCGGACAACAAAGTGTATAATTTATGTTAAAGAAAGAAATAGAAAAATTTTATATTGATCGATACTACAAACAAGCAGAAGATCCAAATAGCTGGTTTGGTTCTGGAATCATGAACCAAGAAATTGCAGAATTTTTATTAAAAAAATATAATTCATCACATAAACGCTTACTGCTTCAGAGTACAGAAACGGTACTTAATTTCGATAAAGTAAACATTCGCAGAATAAATCCTTACCACCTACAGTTGCATAAATATATTTTAATGTTTTTTGGATTATCACTTGAGTGTTTACTCAAAGGCTTTTTGATTAAAATAAAAAAAGTTACTCCGTTAAAAAATACCAAAGGAAATTTTTCTTTATCTAAAGAGATTAAAACACACGCACTAAAAAGTATGTATCTATCTGCATTTGAAAAATATGATCCTGGAGAGGAAGACACACTTGAGCGGTTAGAAAGAGCTGTTCTTGCAGGTAAGTACCCACTGGAAAGCAATATTCAGCACATCAGCTCTTATACAGGTTATTTTGATACGGATATTAAAAAATCGAAACTGATGATAAAAAAGATGAAAAATGTTTGTTTCCCTAAAAGTTAGTTTAGAAAATTATTGATAGAATTAATAAAGAACCTTATGACTAAAAAAATCTCTACTGGCGTAGCACACACACTCCCTGCAGATTTACAAAAAGCCCTAGCTTCTGATCCCAAAGCATTGGAAAAATGGGAAGATCTTACCCCACTCGCACGAAATGAGTGGATTTGTTGGGTTACCTTCGTCAAGAAAGAAGAGACGAGAAAGGAGCATATTCAGAGATTAACTACTGAACTAAGAGAAGGAAAACGAAGACCATGTTGCTGGATAGGATGTATTCATCGCACAGATAAAGCAATAAGTCCTTCGATCAAAGGGATACTCGCAAAAAGATCTAAAAAATAATAGATTCGACAACTACATTACTCACCAATCCTCTCAATACACACACTATGATGTATATATGCATCGCTTTCGTTATCAGTATCGCACTCTGGTGTGTATGGGGATTTTTTTCCTCTCGAGTTGAACAGTTGAGCTATACGGTATTAAAAAAAACAAAAGACTACGAGATACGAGAATATTCGAGTCATCTCGTAGCACAGA